>JBKOYM010000163.1:0-6836 GCA_046725375.1 Actinomycetota bacterium | reverse complement strand
GCTCGCGAATACACCTCCGACGGCCGTTACCTTGGTTCCGCATGTACCGAAAGGACGTCTCGGATGACGCTCGAAATCGAGCACCGGCCGTCGGAGTCGCCCTACATCGAGTGCGTCTGGCGCAGCCGCAGCAGCGAGGTCAATCCCATCTCGAGGAGCAGCACGTGGGCAAGATCGTGTCGTACTTCTTCATGTCGCTCGACGGCGTCGTCGAGGCACCGGACCAGTGGCATTTCCCGTACTTCAACGACGAGATGGGCGATGCCGTCGGCGAGGGGATGGGGAAGTGCGCGGCGTTCCTGATGGGTCGCCGGATGTACGACGAATGGTCGGCGCACTGGCCGGCGGTGCCCGAGGACTCCGACGAAGCCGAGATCGCCGGCTTCTTCAACAGCATTCCGAAGTACGTCATCTCCGACTCACTCACGGAGGCGACGTGGAGCAACACCACGATCGTCTCCGGCGACGTCAAAGCGAAGGTTCAGCGCCTCAAGGCCGAGACGGACGGCGACATCAACATGTCAGGGAGCACCAGCACCGTGCGCTGGCTGCTCGCCAACGGCCTCGTCGACGAGCTCGACCTGCTCGTGCATCCGATCGCCCTCGGCAAGGGGCAGCGGCTGTTCGACGAAACGCCGAACACGCCGCTGAAGCTGCTGCGCAGCAAGACCTTCAGCACCGGCGTCCTGCATCTGACCTACAGCACGAAGATCGACTGAGTCGCTCCCGCCCCGGCCAGCGGCTCAGGCGCCGGGGCGGGCAACCAAGTCGGCGAGCCGAGCCGGGGCCTGGATGCAGTACGAGTCGGTCAGCAGCTCGGCCAGCTCGTCCCAGTCGGTGTCGTCGTCGAGCATCAGCCCGACGACGTTGCGTCCCCACGACGCCCTGAAGTACGGCGCGCCGAGATGCTGAAACGCCATCACCTCGTCCGGCTCGGCTCGGAAGGTAATGCGAAACAGCTGGTCCTCGCCGCCGAAGACATGGGCCACCGTGGCCTGGCCGACCTGCCAACGCACGCCCGTCCACGCGGTTTCTTCGACGCATTCGGGCAGGTTGTCGAGCACGGTCCGGAGGCGCTCGACCCACTCCAGCGGGACGTCCGGTCGTTCGGGCACGCCCACAATCTGGCACAGCCCGCCGACAGGCACCGACGAATCTTGAGGGGTTTGGGCCGTCAGGGCTACCCAAACCCCGCAAGATTCGTCATCCCACGGACCGATCAGGTCGTGAAGTGCCAGATCCGACCACTCCAGTGTGGGTTGTCTTGACAGCCGTTGCCCGGGCAGATGGAGAACGCCGACACCCAGACGTGCTTGCCGCGGGCCTCTATCCCTGCCGGGAACGGCACCCGGTAGAAGGTGCGATGGCCGTTCGGGGCGACCTTCACGACCCGGCCCGGGAAGCAGTCCGGGATCTCGTTGACGCTACACGGCCCACCGAACAGCTCGCTGACATAAAGCGCGCCACTCTTGGTGCGAGCGACGCCGGTCACCGTCGTGAAGCCATGCCACGAACGTAGCCGCTTGCCGTGCCGGCTGAACTTCCACACCTTGGCCTTGTGCTTCTTCTCGGAGTGCAACTCACCGACGTAGATCTTGCCGTCGGCGCCCCGAGCTACGACGGTCGGCACGGCGTCCGTCTTCGGGCCGTACTCCGGCATCACGGCCCACACGCTGAGCCGCCCGTGCCGGTATCTCGCGATGTAGTCGCCAGCCGCATCTGCGATCAGAACCTTGCCCTTGAGCGCGAGCACCGAGTACGGGTTGGACTCGACGCCCTCACCGTCCGGGTCGTTCTGGCGCTCGAACTTGCCCACGTTGGCGAGCTTGTGGACGCTTCCGCCGCGATGCTTCGCCAACAACCACGTGTCGCGACGCTGACCCGGAGGTGCCTGCTTCGGAATGTCCAGGCCGAAGTACGCGCCGCCGGACCGCTTGCTGGCGCCGTTCAGGCCGACCGCGAAGCTGCCGTCGTTTTCGGCGAACGAGAGGTAGCCCTTCATCACGTAGCGGATATGACCATGCTTGATGGCCCCTAGCTTGGCCGTGTGATCGCCGCGTCCGGCCAGGCCCAGCACCAGTTCGCCGTCGGTACGCGACAGCTGGCGCGGGTTGTCGAGGCCCTTGACGACGATGTCCGGATGGACGGCTATCAGGCGCGGGTCATCCTCGGTCGAGGCACTACCGCTTCCGTTCGCGGCGCCACCCAGCGCGCCGGCCGACACCAGGAGCGCCCCGACTGACGCAACGGCGACGGTCACACCCCGTTTCTTCCCCATAGCGCTTCTCCCCTCATATGCGCGGCGCCGGTTCCGGTGCGGCGCTCAGCGCGAGCCAAACACAGCCGACCAGCACGACATGCAGGCCGAAGGGACCGAATCTGGCCGGCCGAAGGCACTACCCGTGGGGTGACCTAGGTCCCTCTTCGGGCCCGTCGGACACCGGTGACTCCGGGTCGGTCGAGCCATCGCCGGCCAAGCCATCCCCGGCCGTGCCATCCCCGGCCGAGCCGTCGCCGGCGGAGCCATCCCCGGCCGAGCCGTCGCCGGTGTCGTCGGTCTCCTCGAAATCGACCTTCTTGAGCTGCTTGTTGAGGCTGCGCAGCAAGAAGACCGTGCCGACGACGAGGGCCGCGATGACCAGGAAGCCCGCGGTACCGGCCGTGACGTCTTCGGGATCGACCGCCATCAACAGGTCGCCGCCCGCAACGCCGGCTGCCTGGGTCATGACGCACCTTCCAGCTTCGCCGCCTGGACAGGCATGGTGGCGGCGTGGGCCAGCTCATCCGGCCGATAGCGCACGCCGTTGAACAGATCGTCCTCCGGCACCACGACGTCGACAAGCGACCGGGCCAGTTCGAAGTCCTCCGTCGGCCAGGCCTTCTGATGGACGTCGAGTGGGACGGCGAACCAATGCCCGTCCGGGTCGATCTGCGTGGCATGGGCCAACAGCGCCTTGTCGCGGATCGGGAAGTACTCGGCCGCGGGCACCTGCGTCGTGATCCGGGCGGCGTGCTCCGGATCGGGTTTCCACTCCTTGAGACGCTCCTCGTACGGCGACTCCAGGCCGCGCGCCAGCATCGCGTCATGCAACGCCTGCATACGCTCGCGGTGGAACGAGTGGTGGTAGTAGAGCTTCAACGGCTGCCACGGCTCGCCGCTGTCGGGGTACATCGTCGGGTCGCCGGCCGCGTCGAAGGCAGCCACCGAGATCTCGTGGCAGCGGATGTGATCCGGATGCGGGTAGCCGCCGTTTTCGTCGTACGTCGTCACGACATGCGGCTTGAAGTCGCGCATCAGCCGTACGAGGCGCTCGGCGGCCTCCTCGACCGGCACCATCGCGAAACAGCCTTTGGGCAGCGGCGGCGGTGGATCGCCCTCCGGCCAGCCGGAGTCGACGAACCCGAGCCAGTCCTGGCGGACGCCGAGAATCTCCCGGGCACGGTCCATCTCCTGGCGCCTGACCTCGGCCATGTTGGCCAAAATGTCGGGTCGGTCCATGTTGGGGTTGAGGATCGACCCGCGTTCACCTCCGGTGCAGGTCACAACGTGAACGTCGACACCTTCGGCCACGTATTTGGCTGTGGTCGCAGCCCCCTTGCTCGACTCGTCGTCCGGGTGGGCGTGGACATGCATCAGCCGGAGTTGATCTGCCACCACTCTCCTCGCGGAATCTCGGTTTGGACGGCGTGGCGTGCCACCAAATCAGTCTGCTCGTACCATGGTGACGGAATCGGCCAACCGAAAGCCGCACCGACCCCCATTCGGACGCCCGCCCGCCGCCGACCTCACGGGAGTACCACCCATGTCGATCCTGGATTCCGCAGGCTACGTGGACCCCATGCTCGAGGAGCGGTACGGCGCGCCGCGTCGATGGTCTCGCCTGATCATCGGCGTCATCGTCGCGCTGCTCGCGTTGGCCGGCGTCGCCTGGGTGATCTGGGCCGGGCTCGATCAATCCAACCCGGCGGTGTCGGCGCAGGTACGCACGTTCGAGGTGCAAAACGCGCACCAGACCGATGTGACTCTGGTCATCGATCGCAGCGACGGTGACGCCGTCCGATGCAGCGTCTACGCTCAAAGCGAGGACCGCGCCGTCGTGGGAGAACGTACAATCGAGGTTCCGGCCGGCGACCCGGGTACGACCACGGTGCCGGTCACCATCGAGACCGAGCGACGGGCGGTCAACGGCGTCCTCGACTCGTGCGAGGTGGCCTGACGCCCGTCCTGCCCGCGTCGTGAGCGAAACGGTCGGACCGGATAACCCCGTCTCGCTTCTTGATACTGTCGTTTGAATCCCCGGACGCCCGACAGCGCGCGTCGTCCACATCCGAGGAGCACGTTCCGTGACCAATACAAGTGAGCAGGAAACCATCTGGCTGACGCAGGAGGCCTATGACCGCCTGCGCGCCGAGCTGGACCACCTGCAGGGCCCCGCACGTTCCGAGCTCGCCGCCCGCATCGGCGAGGCACGGTCCGAGGGTGACCTGCGCGAAAACGGTGGCTACCACGCGGCCAAGGAGGAGCAGGGCAAGTCGGAGGCGCGCATCCGGCAGCTCCAGGAGATGCTGCGTCGCGCCCAGGTCGGCGAGCAGCCGACCGAGCACGGCGTCGTAGGCCCCGGGATGATCGTGACCGTCCGGTTCGCTGGCGACTCCGAGACCGAGACCTTCCTGCTCGGGTCCCGCGAGCTGCTCGCGCTGGACGACTCCGTCGAGCTCGAGGTGTTTTCACCGCAGTCGCCGCTGGGCGCCGCGATCACCGGCAAGCATGCCGGCGACGAAGCGACGTTCGCCGCTCCCAACGGCAAGGACATGACCGTCGAGATCGTCGACGCGAAGCCGTTCGAGGGCTGAGGCGCGACGACCGAACCCGGCGAGGTTGTCGGACCGGTCAGGGGTTGATCCGACCGGGCCGACGAATCCAACTCAACATGGGGCGCCCGTTATTGGCGTGGGGGTCCCCTGCGCCGAACCTATTGGCACTGGGGACCCCTGCGCCAAAACCGGATTGGCGCGATCCTCCCCAGTACGCGTCAGCTGAACGACACGGGGTAGCCGACCTCGCGGAGGCGGGCCACGACCTGCTCGCAATGGCGCTTCCCCCGAGTCTCGACCTGGAGTGCGACCACGACCTCGTCGATGTGCAGGTGCGCCGACGTGCGTTCGTGCACCACGTCGAGCACGTTGACCTGGAGGTCAGCGAGCTGACTCAGCATCCGGACGAGCTCCCCCGGATGGTCGGGGATGCGGACCCGGAACGAGAGGTACCGGCTCGCCGACGCGAGACCGTGCCGGATCACCTGCATCAGCAGCAGCGGGTCGATGTTGCCGCCGGACAGGATCGCCACGACCGGCCCGGTGAACTCCTTCGGATACTGCAGCAGCGCGGCGACCGCAGCGGCGCCGGCCGGCTCGACCACCATCTTGGCCCGCTCGACGAGCATGAGCAGCGCCTGGCTCATCGACTCCTCGCTGACCGTGACGACTCGGTCGACATGCCGCTGGATCGCGGCGAACGGCACGTCGCCTGGCCGGCCGACCGCGATGCCGTCGGCCATCGTCGGGGCGAGCTTGACGGTCATCGGATGCCCGGCCGCCAGTGACGCGGGGTACGTCGACGCGTTCTCGGCCTGCACCCCAACGATCGAGACGTCCGGCCTCCGGCTGTGAATCGCGGTTGCCAGCCCGGCCGCCAGCCCCCCGCCTCCGATCGCGACCAACACGGTCGCGGCCCGCGGCATCTGCTCGAAGATCTCCAGCCCGATCGTGCCCTGCCCGGCGATGATGTCCGGGTGATCGAACGGGTGGATGAACACGGCGTCTGTCTTGTCCGCGTACTCCCGGGCCGCCTTCAGCGCGTCGTCGACCGACGAGCCGACGAAACGTACGTCGGCGCCGTACGACCGGGTCGCCTCTTCCTTCGGAATCGGCGCGCCCTCCGGCATGAAGACGGTGCAATGCGCGTCGAGGAGCGAGGCGGCGAGCGCGACCCCCTGCGCGTGGTTGCCGGCGCTGGCGGCCACGACACCGCGAGCCCGGTCGTCATCGCTGAGCCGGCTGATCCGCACGTACGCGCCCCGAATCTTGAACGACCCGGTACGTTGCAGGTTTTCGCACTTGAGATGGACCGGCGTACCGGCGATCGACGTCAGCGACCGGGACACCTCCATCGGTGTCTGGATCGCGACCTCGCTGAGCAGCCGCCTGGCGGCCTCGATGTCGCCGATGGTCACCGTGGGAAGGCCCGTGCCGAGGTCCATACCGCGAACACTAATCAGTTGTCAGGCGTATATCGGCCCTGACGCGACATACGTCTGACAACTTTGTGTTGCGTTGCCGTTCGACTAGCGGCCGTTTGCCCGCCATGAGTCGGAATTAGCGTCCGAAAACATGACGGGCCCCATGAATCGACGCAGCTTCATTGTCATCGGGGGATCCACGGCGGCTGTCGCCGCCACGACACTCAACCAACCCGCATGGGCAACGGTTGCACGGACCGTTGCGCAGGCTCGGCTCCTCGCTGACCCCTTCACCTTGGGCGTCGCCAGCGGCGACCCGCTACCCGATTCCGTCGTGCTCTGGACCCGGCTCGCCCCGAACCCGCTCGACGGCGGAGGCATGCCCGACCAGCGGTTCGCGGTCGACCACCGACGAGCGGTTTTCCGATGTCGTTCAGTACGGGAAGACGTCCGCCGTCCCGGAACTCGGCCACGCGGTCCACGTCGACGTACGCGGGCTGCTCGCGGACCGGCCATACTTCTACCGCTTCAAGGTCGACGACCACATCAGCCCAGTCGGCCGGACCCAGACGGCTCCGACGCCGAGCGCCAACGTCT
>JBKOYM010000040.1:0-40680 GCA_046725375.1 Actinomycetota bacterium | reverse complement strand
ATCCAGTAGTACGGAACGCCAGCGTCGGCGTACTCGGCGCGCTTGACGACGTTGTCGGTCCGCCGCGACCCGGGCGAAACGATCTCGACGGCGACCAGCACCTCGGAGGCGCGCACGATGCCGCCCTCCTCCTCCTGCCGTTGCCGGGCGGTGACATCGACGACGACCAGGTCCGGCCGGCGCGCCGTCCCCGGCCGGTCCGGCGGCACCAGCTGCAGGTCGATGTCGATGTCTGGGATGACCTCGTACCCCTCGGGTACCTGAGGTGCCAGCTGCATTGCCATCCGCAGCACGACAACGTTGTGGTTCGCGGTCGGACTCGGCGACATCACCAGACTGCCTTCCTGAAGCTCGGTTCGCCCGTACTCGTCCTCGCCGAGCGCCGCATACTCAGCAACGGTCAGCGGACGAGTCGGCGGCACCGGGTGCGCCGGCAGTGGGTGTGCCGTCATGCGTCCTCCTCATCCCTCAGCGCCAGTCTGTCATGACCGGCCGACATCCCTTCGGACGGCGAGCCAATCGGACGTCGACGCTAGCCCCTCAACTCCGACGGCCGAATTACGCGTCTGCGCGCCCGGCATGGTGAACCCGCACGTTGAGTCGCGCCCGGGGTGGGGCAGACGCGCAATCTCGGCGGGAAGAGGCGGAGTCCGCCGGTCAGCCGACGACGCTGCGGGCCTGGTTCGACGGCAGGACCGCCAGGTGTCGCCGCAGGGCGGACCGCGCGATCGCACGCACCCGCGCGTCGGCGTCGACCGACGCCTCGACCATCGCGTCCCACACCGCCGGTGCTCCGGTCCCGCGGGCCGCGAGCGCCGATACGGCCGACTGCCGTACCTCGGCATCCGGATCGGACGCGAGCCGCAACAGCGCGGTCAGCGCGACGTCGATGCCGCTCTGGGTCAATGCGACCGCGGCTGCCTTGCGAACCTCGGCGTCGTCGTCACCGGCCGCGTCGAGCAGGGTCTCATCGCACCGGCCGCGGGGCCGCAGCGACGGCAGGGCCGCCACCGCAACGGCTCGAACGCCCGGCTCCGAGTCGCCGGCGAGCCGAACGAGCGGCTCGAGACCGCGGGCGTCGGCGAGCCGTCCCAGGGCCTTGGCCACCTCGAGGCGCACCTGGGGCTCGAGATCGGTCGCGAGCGCCCCGATCTCGGGTACGGCGTGATGGTCGGCGAGGGCACGAACCGCCTCGACTCGCACCCGCGGCGCCGAGTCGTGGGTCGCCGGCAGGTAGGTCGCGATGCTCGCGTCGGAGGTCCGGCGGAGTAGCCCGACGGCAACCTCTCGGACGGCCGCGGTGGGGCTGTCGAGCGCCTGCTCCAGGAAGTCGAAGAGCTGCGGTTGGTCCGGGAGCAAGGGATGGAGCGCGCGGAGCCCATCGGCGGCGGCCAACCGCACCTGCTCGGACGCGTCGAGCAACGCGAGGCACAGAGCGTCGAATCCCCAGGCCGGCCGAAGATCGGTCACGACGTCGACGGCGGCCTGCCGGACGGTCGGAAGCCGATGCGTGAGGTACGGCAGCAGCCGCTCGCGACCCGGTCGGCTTTCGGCAAGCTCGAAGAGCCGAAGGATGTCAACGCTCGCGCCGTACGTACCGCTCGCTTCGGCCATGCCGACCAACTCCTCCCGCGGCCCGTACGAGAGCCACGCCGATATGGTCCCGAGAAACTCCCTTACGAGATGTACTAGAGTTACATACTAGATTTACTTCTTAGGACGATCCTGTCAATCCCCTCATCAGTACGCGAAACGGCTCAATCCGCCAGGCGCCGGGCCAGCTCCATCGCGTCGTACGGCGCCCGTACCTTCGCGTCGTTGTCGAAATACGCGAACACGTCCCGACCCGAGTCGCGGTGCGGCCCCGCCGTACCGACGGTCCGGCCCGACGTCGGTGCCTCGCCCGCGGCCCAGCGCCGGATCTTGGCGGCCCACGCGTCCAGTGCCTGGGCGTCGTAGCCGCTGGCATACAGCTCCTCGGCGCCGTGCAGCCGGATGTAGACGAAGTCGGCGGTGACGTCCTCGAGCGCCGGCCAGTCGCCGGCCGCATCGGCGACGACGAGCCCGATCCGATGGCGCCGCAGCAGGTCGACGAACGACGCGTCGCAAAAGCTCGGATGGCGCACCTCGACCGCATGCCGGATGCGCCGGCGCGCGTCGGTCGTCGTCCACGCCCGCCCTTCGACTCGGTCGTCGTGCCCCTCAGCCAGTCGGGCCGCGGTCGTGGTCGTACGCGGCAGCAGCGCGAAGAACAGCTCGAGCCGATCCGGGTCGTACGCGAGCGTCGGCGGCAGCTGCCACAGCACCGGACCTAGCTTGCGTCCAAGCGCCAGCACGCCGGACGCGAAGAAGTTGGGCAATGTCGTCTCGGGATCGGCCAGCCGCTTCATGTGGGTGATGAATCGGCTGCCCTTGACCGCGAACACGAAGTCGTCGGGCGTCTGATCGCGCCATGCGCAGAAGCTCTCGGGCCGCTGCAACGCGTAGAACGTCCCGTTGATCTCGATCGAGTCGAGGCGCTGCGACGCGTACTCCAGCTCGCGTCGCTGCGGCAGCCCCTTCGGGTAGAAGTGCCGCCGCCAGCCCGGGTAGTTCCAGCCCGAGATGCCGACCCGTGTCCGTCCTCCCACGGTCGGAGCATAGGCCGTCGGGCAGCCGTCGCTAGACTCCAGCCCATGCGTGACTCGGGTCCACAGCAGGGGGCAGTCTTCCTGCATGTCGGCCTTCCCAAGTCCGGCACAACGTTCCTGCAGGACATGCTGCGACAACACCGCCGGTGGCTGCGTCGTGAAGAGCTCCTCTACCCGTTCGACGGGCATCGCGATCACTTCTACGCCGCCCTCGACGCTCGCGAAAACCACCAGTTCGTCGGCGCGGTGCGACCGCAGGCCGAGGGCGCCTGGCCCAAACTCGTCCAACGGACCAAGGCCTTCGACGGCCGGGTCATCATCTCCCACGAGATCCTCGCGACGGCCACCCGCGACGCTGCCCGGCGGGCCCGTGCCCAGCTCGACGACCGCGAGGTCCACATCGTCATCACCGCCCGCGACCCGGCCCGCCAGGCCGTCGCCGATTGGCAGGAGGCCGTCAAGCACGGTCGTCGGGTGCGGTTTCGCGGGTACGTTCGGCGCGCCGGACTCGAACAGACGCCCCCGAAGCGTCAGAGCGCCGACGCGCCTCCGGCCCGAGACTTCGCGGCCCAGCGCCTGCTCGACGTGATCGACGCGTGGGGCGGCGACCTCCCACCCGAGCGGATCCACATCGTCACCGTCCCCCACTCGGCGGCCGACCCCAGCCTGCTGTGGCGACGCTTCGGCGAACTGCTCGGGATCGCCGACCCGGGTCGGCTGACGCCCGGCGGCGAGGTGCGGCAAAACCCCCGCCTCGGCGTCGCCGACATCGAAGTGCTCCGCCGGGTCAACACCTCACTCGACCGGCGTCTCGTGGCCGACGAGTTCGGTGCGGTCGCCAAGAAGCTCTACGCGCAGACCATCCTGCCGTCGGTGTCCCGGTCCGACGCACCCGTGCTCCCGTCGCCGCTGTTCGAGCGGGCCGACGAGCTCGCCATGGAGTGGATCGACGGCATCAAGTCAGCGGGGTACGACGTACGCGGCGACACCGAAGACCTGCGGCCGCGCCGTACCGACGGACCGTGGCCCGACCGCTGGAGGGCTGGCGACGTGATCGACACCGCGGCAGCGGCGACCGCCGAACTGCTCGTCGAGATCACCCAGCTGCGACGCGAAAACGACCGACTCAAGCGGCGTCAACTCACCCCGGCCAACGTGCGCCGGGCCCTGCGCAACCGGCTCCGTCGGCTGCGGCGGCGGAAGGGCGAGCCCGACGAGGGTGAGTCGGACTAGCGCGCCGGCGCCGATGCTTGGCGAGGGGGACCCCTGCGCCAATAGGTTCGGCACTGGGGACCCCTGCGCCAATGTGCGATTGGCGCAAGCTTCCCCAGTCGGCCTAGCGGGCCTGCGCCATCGTTCGCTCCGCGTCCCGCTCGACATCGGGGCCGAGGAGCCGGACGGTCAGCGCCGCGGCGTGCCGCCGTATCTCGGGAATCGCGGCTGCCTCCCATCGGGCGCCCCGGCGCGCGGCACCGATCGCGTAGACCCGTGCCGACACGACGCCGTCCGCGCCGACCAGCGCGCCATCGCGATCGAGGTCGAAACCCAACCGCAGCGGATCCGGCCGGGCCATGCCGTCGGCCAGCAGTTGGTCGACCAGGGCGTTCCACCCGGTCTCCGACACCGCCTGCGGCCCTGTGCAGTTGACGACCCGGGTGAATCCCGAGAGCTCGGGCAGGCCGGCCCGCACGACGAGCCGTCCAGTCTCCCGAAGCGCCGCGATCCGATCGGCAACCTCCGGCGCCATGCGATGGCGATGCACCTCCCACCGCCGGGCGAGATGCCGGACGAATCGGTCGCGGTCCTCGTACGACAGGTCCTCCCACAGGTCGCCGATCTGCGGCCGAATGCCGTCGACGACGCCGCGCCAGTCGCGACCGGCGGCCTCGGCGGCCCGCAACTGTTGTACGACGGCGCGTACGAGTGCTCGAAGCCCCGGCTCCTTCGGCGCGACTCCCTCGGCGATGGGGAACGGCGTACGTGCATGCGGTCGGGGCAGCTCGGCGTGCCGGCTCGCGGCCACCATCCGGATGCTCGGGTGCCGCCGCGCCAGGCTGAGCGCGACGTCGACCATGGTCAGCCCGGTGCCGACCAGAAGCACTCGGTCGTCGCCGCTCACACCGTCGAGGGCATCCATCGCCCACGGATCCGCAACGTAGCGCTCGCCGCACATCGCGACGGCCGGCAGCGGCTGCGGATGCGGCGGCGGATTGCCGAGCGCGAGGACGACGACATCCCCGACCAGCGACCAACCGCAGCTCAGCTCGACCGAGGCACCGGCGGCGTCTTCCCGCACGCGTACGGCCTCGCCCCGGATCCGAATGACGTCGGTGCCCGGCGACTGGTCGGCCGCGCAGAGGACGCTGGACAGATAGCGCCCGTACGTCGGCCGCGGCAGGTAACTCCCTCGCTCCGCCCGGATGCCGCGTGCCTGGCACCATCGCAGCAGGTGATCCGGGTCGTCCTGGAAGGCGCTCATCCGGTTGGCCGTGTTGTTGACGAGGTGATCGGGGTCAGCCCGGCCGTACGCGAGACCGGGACCGAAGAGATCGTCGCGTTCGACGATCCGGATCTCGAGGGGGACGCCCGGCTGCGCTCGGCGCGCCAGCCCGGCGGCCGTCAAGACTCCCGCCGCGCCGCCACCGACGACGAGGACGCGCAGGGACGATCGAGTGCCGGCCAGTCGGCGTACAGGCATGAGACGTCTCTTTCTGCATTAGGTCAAGTGGATTAGTAGTCTAAGACCCGTACGCACATTTACCCAAGGCCTCCAGCAAGGGATGCCCGAGTTCCGAGCGATGAATTAGTGGGACATCCAGGCGTCTTCGTCGTGGGTCAGCGCCTCGACGTTCTTCGGTAGCTTGCCGTTGGCCAGGTGCTGGATGGTGACCGACTCGAAGACCTGCCGCAGGCTCGTACGCGCCGCGATCCACACGTGCTGCAAGACCATCGCCGACTCGTTGTACGTGACCGCCTCGGGACGCAGGCCGTACACGCTGACCAGTGGCCCGTCGACCGCTCGGATGACATCGGCGACGCTTACCTCGTCGGCGGGCCGGCCGAGCCGCCAGCCACCGGACTGACCGCGCTGGCTCACGACCACACCGGCGCGACGAAGGTCGGCCAGGATGGCCTGGAGGAAGCCGTGCGGAATGTCTTGCAAGCGCCCGATCTCCTCCGCCGAGACCGGACCACTCTCGGTCCGACCAGCGATCTCGATGAGCGCACGAAGCGCATAATCCGACTTGGCCGAAACCCGCATACGCCAAAGTCTGTCAGATCACTTGTCTCAGTCGGAGATGACCGGCCGGCGGGGCGCGTCCAATATGATGCCGGGTACGCGCCCCGCGGCCGGGGGCGACGACGATCCCGAGCGCGGTTGTCGACCCTGGACGATGCGTGAGTCCAGGGCGCGCTCAGGCGGGGGTCAGCGTCGCCGCATCCGCCTCCGCTTCCTCGGCCCGTCGCACGCGCTGCTCCACGCGTACGGCGACGACGATCAGCTGAACCCAGACCAGTGCCCACGGCCCGGTCGCCAACCCCGTCGCGGCACTGCTCGCGCCGGTCCGTTCCACGAAGGTCTGGAGGTTGGTCAAGTCGATGAGCCCGCCGGCCCAGCGAGCCACCGACGGCGACGACGAACTCGGCCGAACAGGGCCACCGTGGCCAGCTGCAGCAGGTTTCGCATACCGTCCCTTCTTTATTAAGTTGCCTGGGTTTATAGATTAATCCTCGCAATCGAGAGCGTCAACGTCGAGTTGGGACTGGAACCGGTGCCCGAGGTCACATCGCGATCGGTCTTGTCTGACCTACTCGCCAGTAGGATACTGAAGTTACTGACGAGTAGACCCAGGCGCGTTGGAGCGCTCAGACCGTGGAAGCCGGGGCCAGCGTGAGCCATTTCAAGAGCAACGTTCGCGACATCGAGTTCAACCTGTTCGAGGTCTTCGGTGTCGATCAGGTCATGGGGCAGGGTCCGTACGAAGAGATCGACGTCGAGACCAGTCGGAGCATCCTCACCGAGGTCGCGCGACTGGCTCGTGACGAGCTCGCCGAGTCGTTCGAAACCTCCGACCGGCAGCCGCCGACGTACGACCCGACCCAGCATTCGGTCGAGATCCCCAAGGCCTTCAAGCGCAGCTACCAGGCCTGGATGGACGCCGAGTGGTGGCGGCTGCAAAACCCGACCGAGCTCGGCGGCACACCGGCGCCGGCCGCACTGATCTGGTCGACCGCGGAACTCGTCCTCGGCGCCAATCCGGCCATCTGGATGTACGCCTGCGGCCCAAGCTTCGCCAACATCTTGTGGCGCAACGGCACCGATCGCGACCGGCAGATCGCCAAGCACATGATCGACCGCCGGTGGACCGCCACGATGGTGCTGACCGAGCCGGACGCGGGATCCGACGTCGGTGCCGGCCGGGCCAAGGCGTACCCCCAAGCCGACGGCACCTGGCACCTCGAGGGCGTCAAGCGCTTCATCACCTCTGGCGAGCACGACCTGAGCGAAAACATCGTCCATCTCGTCCTGGCCCGGCCCGCCGGCATCGGGGGCGCCGGCGGGCCGGGGACCAAGGGCCTGAGCCTGTTCGTCGTACCCAAGCACCATTTCGACGTCCGAACCGGCGAGCTGACCGGCGAGCGCAACGGCGTCTACGCCACCGGGGTCGAGAAGAAGATGGGCATCAAGGTGTCGACGACCTGCGAACTCACTTTCGGCGACCCTTCCGTCGGCGGCGGCGAGCCGGCCAGGGGCTGGCTGCTCGGTGAGGTGCACGACGGCATCGCGCAGATGTTCCAGGTCATCGAGCACGCCCGGATGATGGTCGGCACCAAGGCGATCGCGACGCTGTCGACGGGTTACCTCAATGCGCTCGACTACGCCAAGGAGCGGGTGCAGGGCGCCGACCTGACCCGGGCCGCGGACAAGACGGCGCCGCGCGTGACGATCACGCACCACCCCGACGTACGCCGGTCGCTGATGACGCAGAAGGCACATGCCGAGGCGCTGCGGGCCCTGGTCATCTTCGCCGCGACGTACCAGGACCGGATCCGGATCGCCGAGGCCAACGGCGAGCGCGACGAGGAGGCCGAGAAGGTCAACGACCTCCTGCTGCCGATCGTCAAGGGCTACGGCTCCGAGCGGTCGTGGGTGTTGCTCGGCACCGAAGGTCTGCAGACGTACGGTGGCTCCGGATTCTTGCAGGACTACCCGCTCGAACAGTACGTCCGCGACGCCAAGATCGACACGGTCTACGAAGGCACGACGGCAATCCAGGGCATGGACCTGTTCTTCCGCAAGATCGTCAAGGACAAGGCGGCCGCGCTGACCCATCTCGCGACGCAGGCGAAAGAGTTCGCCGAGTCCGAGGCCGGCAACGGACGACTGAAGGAGGAGCGCGAGCTGCTCGCCAAGGGCCTCGACGACGCTCAGGGCATCGTCGGCGCGATGATCGGGCAGCTCATGTCGTCCGACCCCAAGACCGACGACGGCGACATCGCCAACATCTACAAGGTCGGCCTCAACACGACGCGACTGCTGACGGTGCTCGGCGACCTCGTGTGCTCGTGGCTGCTGCTCCGGCAGGCCGAGGTGGCGCTCGACAAGCTCGGCCGCGACGTGACGGAGTCCGACAAGCGGTTCTACGAGGGCAAGGTGGCGGCGGCCCAATGGTTCGCCCGGACCGTGCTGCCCAAGCTCTCGGCCGAGCGCGCCATCGCGGAGTCGACCGACCTGACCGTCATGCAGCTCGACGAAGCGGCGTTCTGACGCGGGCTGGTTGGGGCTGAGGGTCGAGGACGGGGTTTGTCCCGCCAGGTCAAACCAGCCTTGCTCGTTCCTCGCTTCGGCGGCCAGGCCCATCCACAGACCTGGCGGGACAAACCCCGTCCTCGGCTTCCCTCCATGTCCCGCCGCACGTGAGCTGACCGACGGTCGGCCGGCGTTGTGCCACGATGACAGCCGTGAGCTTGGGAGCGACGGAGTCCTCGGGGGCGGCGGGGAGGGTTGGGCCGTCGAAGGCTTGGTACTTCGTGGCCTTGGTGATCGTTGTCGGGAGCTTGGTTCCGACGTATTTCATGGCGCGGAGTGCGTTGGATACGTTGGACTTCTCGGTCGAGGCGATCGACAACGGCACTGTCGAGGTGCATGACGAGCAGTTGTCGGTGCTCGCGGCGCCGAATGTAGAGGGGGCGTTGCTGTCGTGCTCGGTGACGCCGTCGAGTGGCGGTGAGCCGGTCCCGCTCGACATCTCGTCCAACGACGTCTCGATCGATAGTCGCGGTCGCGTCGGGCTGCTCCCCGACGGCCTGCCCGAAGGCGCATATCAGCTGCGGTGCGAGAGCGGCGGCACCCCGGTGGACGTCGAGGGTTTCGGCGTGCAGTCCACCGAGGGATGGACCGACGCCGTTCTGCTGCTGATCGCGGCCGTCCTGCTCCCCATCTTCGTGGGCCTGGTCGGGATCACGATCGCCGTCATCACGGCAGTACGTCGGTCGGCCGCTCGGCGTCGGCGACTGAAGCCGCCGACTGCGTACGGATCGGGCGGCTTCCCGTCGGCACCGACACACATGGCATGACATCCTCGGAATCGTGAGCGACGCGGAGACGAACCGAGTCCGGCCGTCGCAGGTGTGGTACGTCGTCGCGCTCGTGCTGTTCCTGCTGAGCCTGATCCCCGCGTACGCCCTCGGCAAAGCCGCCGCCGACGAGGTCGACGTCCACCTCGAAGCGCTCACCGATCCGGAAGTGGAGATCGGCGGCGACGACCGCGGCCTCTACACGAAATCGCGCAAGCTGAGCCAGCGGGCAAGCTGCCGACTCCGCTCACCTACCGGCCAGACGGTTCGCCTCGACGACACGGTCGAGCACCTGTCCACCGAGCACGACGGCGCGACGTGGTATCGCCTGGCGCCGCTTCCGTCGGACATCGACGACGGCACGTACCCGCTGCGCTGCCGGGTCGACGGCTCGCGCATCGACCCGACCGAGCTCGCGGTCAGCTCGTCGCCGCGTTGGGGCCGGTTTGCGCTGCTCCTGCTCGCGGCCTTCGTCATCCCGGTCGCGGTCGCCGTGCTCGGCACGTTGATCGCCGTCATCATCTTCACGATGCGCAGACGCGGCGAGCGGACCGACGACCGGTACACCGACATGGACGCCGTCGCCGACATGGATCCAGACTCCGACAGCGATCGGCTCGACTCCGACGCGGACGCCGATCAGGTCGACGAGTAGGGCAGCAGCGTCTTGTCGACGGCCTCCCACGCACTCCGCAGGGCCGCGAGATCGTCGCTCCGCTCGGCCGCGAGATCGGCCTGCTCCCGGGCATCGACGACGACGTCGTACAGGTGATCCGCCCCGTCGGTGGTTCGGACGTACTTGAGATCCCCGCGGCGCAGGGCCCGCTGACCTCGCATCCGCCAGAACAGGTCGCGCTCGGGCACCGCCGAGCCGCGAAACAGATGGTCGACGAGGCTCACCCCGTCGGGCGGGTAGTTCGCCGCGGGCGCGGCACCGGCAAGCTCGAGGAACGTCGCGGTCCAGTCGACTGTCATGACCAGCGCGTCGTGCACCTGATTCGATCGGAGCTCGCCGGGCCACGACAGCAGCGTCGGGACGCGGATGCCGCCCTCGTTGAGATTGCCCTTGCCGCTAGACAGGGGCCAGTAGTACGAGAAACGCTCGCCCCCGTTGTCACTGGCGAAAAAGACGAGCGTGTCTTCGAGCTGGCCGCTACGCCGCAGGGCGCGGAGGATGACGCCGATCGACCGGTCGAGGTCCTCGACCATCTCGGTGTACTTCGCGACCGAGCCGCCGTCGCGATGAAACAGCACGTTCGGCTCGCCGTCGCGCATCCGCTGGGTCAGCTCGTCACTGGTCGCCTCGTCGCCGGGGCCTTCCCACGGCCAGTGCGGCGTCGTGAAGTTGAGGTTGAGCAGCCAGGGACGGTCGTGCGGACGCGCGACGAAGTCGACCGCTCGTTCGGTCAGGATCTCGGTGTAGTAGCGCAGGTCGTCGTACTCCACGTCGTTTTCGAAGAGATCGTAGTCGCCGTTGTGGTTGACCTTGGAGAAGTAGTCGAGGCCGCCACTGAAGTTGCCGAAGAACTCGTCCCAGCCGACGCGGGTCGGGCTGAACCACGGCAGGTAGCCGCAATGCCACTTGCCGATCAGCGCGGTGTCGTAGCCGACGCCCTTGAGCAGCGAGGCGAGCGTCGGATGGTCGGTCGGGATGCCGTCGATCTCGGTCGGCCGGCCGATCGGCTCCTGGAGGCCGCCCACAAGCCGGCCGGGATAGCGGCCCGTGTAGAGGCCGAAGCGGGTCGGCGAGCACACCGACGACGCCGAGTACGCCTGCGTGAAGCGGACCCCCGAGGCGGCGAGGTCGTCGAGATTGGGCGTACGGATAGTCGGCGCGCCGTAGCTGGACAGGTCGGCCCACCCCATGTCGTCGCCCAGGATGATCAGAAGGTTGGGCCGGGGCAGCGCGCGGCCGCGATCCAACGCCTCGAAGGGCTGCTCGGTCGCGGCGTTAGCCGGCTCGAACGACGGTGCGGCGGCGCTGGCCGCGGCGACACCGGCGGCACCGAGCAGGCCGGCGAATCGGCGCCGGGAGAGCTCGACTGCGGCGGTGGTGCGGAGCGGGAGCGGTTCATGAGTCGGTGCTGCCACGACAGGGCCTTTCTCTTCACGTCACTCGAATCGACTTAAGTTGATCTTGTTACTACAGTTTAATCGACGGCTCGAGGGAAACGACGCCGAGATCACAGTCCGGACGGGTTACCCGTGAGTATCGACATGGCTAGGCTCACGGCGTGGACCTTTTGCCGTTCTATGTCCAGGCCTGGCGAGAGGCAGCCGACGACGTCCAGCAGGTAGGTGCCGTCCTCACCGACGCCGACTGGGAGCAGACGACCGACTGTCCGGGCTGGCGAGCCCGCGACGTCCTGGCCCACCTCGTCGACATCGAAGAGCTGCTGACCGCCGACGAGGAGCCGGAGACACGGGACGTGCCGCTCAGCGAGTGGACGAAGGTCGGCGTCGACCAGCGGCGGTCGATTCCACCGGTGCAGCTGCTGGCGGCGCTCGACGCAGCGGTCCGGCGGCGCCACGCGTACCTCACCGACAACCCGCCGAGCGACCCGAAGGACACCCCGCCGCGGGTCCCCGCCGACCGGCCATGGGACTGGGACAAGCTGCTGCGCAACCGGGCCATCGACATGTGGGTGCACGCCCAGGACATCCGGCGTGCGGTCGGGCGACCGGGTGGATTCGACAACGCCGGTGCGCAGGCGACCATCACGTCGTTCGGCCTCGGCCTGCCGTACGTGATCGGCAAGAAGGTCCGGCCGCCGGCGGGCACCACGGTGGTGTGGGACATCGACGGCACACACCCGGCACGGCATGCGGTCGAGATGTCGGAGACCGGGCGGGCGGTGCCGCTTCCCGAGCCACCGGCGGAACCGACCGTACGGCTGGGTATGGACACTGAGACGTTCGTCGTGCTCGCGGCCGGGCGGCGGCGGCCGGAGGACCTCAAGATCTCGGTCTCCGGCGATGCGGATCTGGCGGCACGCGTACTCGGCGGGATGGTGTTGACATTCTGAGCGAGCGTGCGAGCGAAGCGCCAACGCTGCGAGTTTCCTCAAGGGGTCGACGAGCGCTAGCGAGGACGCGCATTGAACCGGCCTGCGAGCCAGGAGGCGCCTTGAGCGCGGCGAAGTGGACGACCGACGACATCCCGGATCTCGCCGGGCAGCGGGCGCTCGTCACCGGCGTGACCGGCGGTCTCGGATACCACGCCGTACGGGAGCTCGCCCGCGCCGGCGCCGACGTCGTCGCGACCGCGCGAGACCGTACCCGCGGCAAGGCCAGCCTGGAGGCGATCCGCGCCGAGCTACCGACGGCACGGGTGGAGCTGCTGGAGCTCGACCTGGCCGACCTGGAGTCGGTGCGATCGGCCGCGTCGACGGTGGTCGATGACGGCCGGCCGCTCGACATCTGCGTCAACAACGCCGGTGTGATGGCGGCGCCGGAGCGACGTACGGTCGACGGGTTCGAGCTGCAGATCGGGACCAACCACCTCGGGCACTTCGCCCTGGTCGGCCGGCTCTGGCCGGCCCTCGTGGCCTCGCCAGCGGCCCGAGTCGTCACGGTCGCCTCACTCATGCATTGGCTGGTTCGCGGCATCGAGCTGCGGCGACTCGAACCGGACACTCGGCCGGGCCACTATCGGAAGTGGGCCGCCTATTCCGAGTCGAAGCTGGCCAATCTCGTGTACGCGTTGGAGCTCGACCGGCGGACTCGGGCCGCCGGGGCGCCGGTCGTGTCGGTGGCGGCGCATCCGGGGTACTCGGCCACCGGGCTGCAGCATGCCGGGCTCGCGATGGAGGGGCATTCGGTGCAGCGGTTCGTCCTGCGGCTCGGCAATATCCTGCTCGCACAGTCGGCCGAGGCCGGTGCGTGGCCGTTGCTGCGGGCCGCGACCGAGCTGGACCTGCCCGGCGGGTCGTACATGGGGCCTGGGTGGCCCGGCGAGGCACGCGGCGCCCCGGAGCCGGCCCGGTTGAGTCGGCGAGCGACCGATCTCGAGTTGGGCCGCTGCCTGTGGGAGACCTCGGAGGCCGCCACCGGCGTCTCGTACCCGTGAGTTGCCTTCGGAGTTGTCAGGCATATGTTGCCCCAGAGGGCAACATATGCCTGACAACCTTCTCGGGGCCATCCACAGATTTGTTGGAGGCGCTCGATCCGTCCCGACGGAGCCCACCATCGGGATGTGTACGCAAGGATCGAACGCCATCCCGTCGTCGCGGCTCTCGCGATCCGCCAGCGCGGCGTCGCCACCCGCCAGCAGCTCGTCGATCACGGACTGAGTCACAAGTACCTCAACCACCAGATCGCGGCGCAGCGATGGAGTCTGCATGGCCGGCGCACGGTCCTGATGCAAAACGGTCCACCAAGTCGGCAACAGCTCATGTGGATCGCGGTTCTCGACGCGGACCCACCGGCCGCGCTCGCGAGCCACAGCACTTTGGAGTACGGCGGATTCCACGGCTTCGCCAAGGAGGCGGACCGAATCCACATACTCGTGGCCCGGGGCGCACGCTACGTCCGGATCCCCGGCGTGAAAGTGCACGAGTCGCGTCGGTTCAGCGCCGACGACGTCATCCTTGCGCCGGGGATTCCGCGAGTGTCCAACGCCCGAGGCACCATCGACGCCGGCGCTTGGCAACGATGGCCGCGGTTCGCCTGCGCCATGATGGCGGCCGTCGTCCAGCAGCGGATGTGTACGCCCGACGACCTGCGGGTCGCGCTCGACACATGCGGTGCTATCCGACACCGGCGCCACATGCAACTCGCCCTGCTCGACATTGTCGACGGCGCTCAGTCGCTGGGCGAGATCGACATCGGCCGGATGTGCCGACGCTACGGCCTGCAGCCGCCGGCCCGGCAGCGGCTCCGCAAGGACCCGGCCGGCCGTACTCGCGATCTCGACTGCGAATGGGACCTACCCAACGGCGAGGTCGTGGTCCTCGAGGTTGACGGCAAGCACCACATGGAGGTCGCACATTGGGACGCTGACATGAAGCGCGAACGCAAGGTCGTCATCGGACGTCGCTGGGTGCTTCGGGCGTCAACCGTCGAGGTCCGACTGGACGCGGCCGAACTCGCATCAGACCTGGCGGCCATGGGCGTCCCGAAAGTTGTCAGGCACTATTTGCCGCCGGGGGCCAATAGTGCCTGACAACTCGCACGCTCGCGTCAGATGTGGCGCCGCGTCTCGATGGTGCGGAAGCGGGACGCGACGTAGGCGCCGTCGGTGTACGCGGCGTTCGCGGCCGGATTGGCGCCGGTGCCGTGGAAGTCGGAAAACGCCGCCGTCTGGTTCACGAACACCTGACCCGTGAGGTTTTCCGACAGCGCGACCCCCTCGTCCAGCGCGGCCGACCGCATCGCGTCGAGCACGCCGTCGTCGGTCGAGTACACCGCCGCCGTCATCGCGCCGTGCTCCCGCGTCGTGCGCCGGAACACCCCGATCGCCTCGGTCGTCGTCGGCGCCGCGATGAGGTACGACACCGGCCCGAAGCACTCGGTCTCGTAGACGTCCGCATCGCCGATGTCGACCTGCAGCAGCAGCGGCGTGCGTACCGTCGCGTCGGCAAACACCGGATGGTCGACCGACCGCGACTCCACGACGACTCGACCACGCGAGCCCGCCGACGCCGACTCCAGCCGCTCCAGCACCCCCGGATTGACGACGCCGCCAAGCAGCTCGACGGCCCGGGCGTCGTCGCCGAGCAGCTTGCCGAGCGCGGCCCCGATGCCGGCGGCCACCTCGTCGAGCGACTTGTGTCCCTCGTCGGTTTCGATGCCGCCGGAGGGCACGTAGACGTTCTGCGGTGTCGTGCACATCTGCCCGGTGTAGAGGGCGAACGAGAACGCCAGGTTGCCGCACATCCCCTTGAACGAGTCGGTCGAGTCGATGACGACGCTGTTGACGCCGGACTTCTCGGTGAACACGACGGCCTGGCGAGCGTTGGTCTCGAGCCATTCGCCGAACCCGGTCGAGCCGGTGTAGTCGATCAGCCGTACCTCGGGGCGGACGGCGAGTACCTTGGCGAGCCCGTCGGCCGGATCCTCGGCGGCGAGCGTCACCAGGTTCGGGTCGAGCCCGGCCTCCGCGAGCACCTCGCGGCACACCTGCACCGTGATGGCCAGCGGCAGGACGCCCCGCGGATGCGGCTTGACGACGACCGGATTGCCGCACGCCAGCGAGGCGAACAGGCCCGGGTAGGAGTTCCATGTCGGGAAGGTGTTGCACCCGATCACCAGCGCGACGCCGCGCGGGACGACGGTGAACGACTTCTCCATCCGCAGTGGCTCGCCCTTGGCCGGCTTCTCCCAGGTCGCGACCGCCGGGTGCCGCGTCATCTCGTCATAGGAGTACGCGACGGCCTCGAGACCCCGGTCGAGTGCGTGTGCCCCGCCGGCCTGAAACGCCATGACGAACGCCTGACCGGTCGTGTGCTGTACACAGTTGGCAAGCTCAAACACCCGGCTATGCAGTCTGGCAAGGATCTCGACGCAGATGCCCGCCCGACCGTCGGGGCCGACATCGCGCCACGGGTTCATGCCGGCGCGGGCCGCCTCCAGGAGCGGGTCGACGCCGTTCGGCCGCACTCGGGGGTACGCGATGTCGAGGTCGAAGCCGAACGGCGACGTCTCGGTCGCTACCGTACCGTCGGCACCGGGCGTCTCGACGGCGAAGGCCGACCCTCGCAACGCGTCGAACGCCGCCTGACCGTCGGCCGCGGCCGTCTCGCCGTAGACCCGCGGGCTCGGCGACTCAGGGTAGGCCGAGAAGTAGTCCCGTTTGCGGATGGCCGCCAGTGCCTGGTCGAGCGTCTCGCGATGCCTGGTGTAATAGCCGGCTGCATCCATGTTGGCATCGTGTCACATCGCGCGGCGGTCCTGGGACCCGAGTTTTGGCGTGAAATACACCGTGCCGCGCCGGCGAAGTCTGTATTTCACGCCAATACTTCGGGCCGCAACCCGTCAACCGTCGGTCCCCCGACCGCGTCGGAATCGCGGTCGCCTGCCCGATACATGACCGAGGCCCGCGTCACTCCCGCCGCCATCCGTTTTGCGCCCGACATATCGAATGTGTCTGATGCCCGAACGGGGGAAGCGCGAAAGATGCGGCCGGGGAAGCGCCGTCTCGCCTGTCGACGGACGGGAGACCGACGGCGTCGGCTCAGTCGTCGCCGAGGACGTCGGCCAACACGGCCCGGTGCGTCGGGCTGGCGGCCTCGTGTCGGGCCCGCCCCTCGTCGGTGATGCAAACGAAGACGCCGCGCCGGTCGTCGTCACACATCGACCGAGTGACGAGGCCCGCCTTTTCGAGTCGGGCGATCAGCCGCGACAGTGCGCTCTGACTCAGGTGCGCGCCGGCGGCGAGCTCCTGGAAGCGAAGCCGGTCGCCGCCGTGCTCGACCATGAGGTCGAGGACCTCGAAATCGCTCGGACCGAGCCCGTGCTTGGCGCCGAGCTCGTGCTCCAGGGCGCCCCAAGTCGCGGCGTGCTTGGCGAGCAGCTCTCGCCAGGCTCCTACCACAGCTCGGTCATCCACGCTGAGGATCTTAGCATGCGTACACATTTATTGTTTACTCATATGTTGCTTGTGCATTAGATCTGCATGCATGTAACGTGCGGGCCTATGACGACTTCGACGACCAGTGACCGCTGGGATGCGCGCCTGTGGGGCCTGCTCGCGGTCCTGTGCACCGTGCTGTTCCTGGATGCCCTCGACGTGTCGATGGTGGGCGTGGCACTCCCCTCGATCCAAGAAGACCTCGACCTCTCCACCGCCTCGCTGCAATGGGTGGTCAGCGGATACGTCCTGGGGTACGGCGGCCTCCTGCTGCTCGGGGGACGCGCCGCCGATCTCCTCGGGCGTCGCAAGGTCCTCCTTGTCGCGCTGACCGTCTTCGTGTTCGCCTCGTTGCTCGGCGGTCTCGTGAGCAGCGGCGGCTGGCTGATCGCGGCCCGGCTGATCAAGGGCGTGAGTGCCGCGTTCACCGCACCGGCGGCGTTGTCCATCCTGACGACGACCTTCGCCGAAGGCCCGGCCCGCAACCGGGCCTTGAGCATCTTCACTGCTTGCGGTGCGAGCGGCTACTCGCTGGGCCTGGTCCTGTCCGGCTTCCTGACTGAGCTGGGTTGGCGGTGGACGTTCCTGGCGCCGGCGCCGATCGCGATCGCTGCCCTGGTGGCCGCGTACCGACTGGTTCCCCGGCAGCCGCGTCCGGAGCGGGCCGAGGGTCGCTACGACATCCTGGGCGCTGTCACGATCACGACGTCGATGCTGCTGCTCGTGTTCACGGTCGTCGAGGCGCCCAACGTCGGATGGGCCTCGGCACGGACCCTGCTCGGCCTGACCGGCGCCGCTGTACTCTTCGCGACGTTCTTGGCCACCGAGCTCACGGTCCGGCACCCGCTGATCCGGCTCGGCATCATCCGCTCGGCGCCTCGCGCACGAGCCAACTTCGGCCTGATCGTGCTGTTCGGCTCCTACCTGTCGTTCCAGTTCGTCGCCACGCAGTACTACCAGACCATGCTCGGCTGGTCGGCCCTCGAGACCGCGCTGTCGTTCCTGCCCGGCGGCCTGCTGGTGGCGCTGGGCTCCACTCGGATGGGGCCGATCGCCGACCGATTCGGGACCGCCCGGCTGATCGCCGTCGGATCCGTCGGGCTGCTCGGCGGCTACCTGGTGTTCTTGAACGGCATCGACGAGAGCCCGAGCCTCGCGACGGTGGTCCTCCCGGGCATGTTGCTGCTGGGCATCGCCTGGCTGGCGTTCCCGGCGCTCAACATCCAGGCGGTCGCCGGCGTTCGCGACGACGAGCAGGGCCTGGCGGCCGGCCTCCTCAACACGTCCGGCCAGGTCGGCGGGGCCGTGGTACTGGCCGCCGTCACGGCCGTCCTCACGTCGAACGGCGGACCCGGCTCGCTCGACGGCATTCGGACCGGGATCGCCGTCTCGGCCGGCCTCGCCGTCATCGGGTTGGTCAGCTCGCTGTCCGGCCTCCGCACTCGCCCGGCAACGGAGCCGGCCATCGAGCCGGAGGAGGACTTCGTCGAGGCCGCCTAACGACGACGGGCTCGGCCGACCTCGCCAGGGGGTAGCGTCGATGCCATGGGTGGCCCACGTATTCGCGCCGAGATTGCGCCTCGTTCGAGGTCGAGGTGTGGCAGTGCTGATTGGTCCACTCGCAAGCTCGCGGACGCAGCCTGGCCGCCGAGCGAGGAACGAGGGAAGCGGCGCAGAGTGGGGTTGGTGGCCGTCGCGAGTACGGTCGTCCTGCTCGCGGGGTGCGGCACTGCGGCCGACCTCACGAGCTCCCAACCCGACCCGGATCCGGCGTCCGAGCCCACCAACAGCCCGGCCCCGTCGCCGACCGCCGATCCGTCGACGATCGACCTCAGCGGCGCGGAGTCCGACCCGGTCGACGACCCGTACTACCCACAAGACGGCGAGCCGTACTTCGACGCCTTGCACTACCAGCTCGATCTCGACTGGGACCCGGACAGCCGCGTCCTCGAGGGCAAGGCCGACATCACCTTCCGGGTCACCGAGCCCCGCCGCGACATCCTGCTCGACTTCGGTAAACCGCTGCAGATCACCGGAGCGGCCATCGACGGCTCCGATGTCCGCACCACCGAGACCGGCGAAGACCTCACCGTCGCGACGCCCGGTGTCGTCCCGGGCGACCAGCACACGCTCACGTTGAGCTATCGCGGCACGCCGCAGCCCGTACGAGCCGCCGGGAGCCGGAGCGACCTGCTCGAGGTCGGATGGACGACCGAGCCGGACGGCAGCGTCTGGACCATGCAGGAGCCGTGGGGCGCCTACACCTGGTATCCCGTCAACGACCACCCGAGCGACAAGGCGTTCTACGACGCGACGATCACCACGACCGACGGCATGATCGGCCTCTTCAACGGGCAGCTCCTGAGCGAGACCACCCAGGACGGTGCGACCACGACCCGCTGGCATCTCGGCGCGCCGGCCGCGTCGTACCTGACCACCATCGCGATCGGGCACTACACGCGCGAGACCGACGAAGGCCCGGACGGGCTGCCGATGACGTACTGGATCCCCACCGGCGACGAGTCCGTCATGAGCTGGCTCGACGAATCGCCGGACATGGTGGCCTGGCTCGAAGACCTGCTCGGTGACTACCCGTTCAGCCAACTCGGCGCCGTCGTCGTGCCATCGGATTCGGCGATGGAGACCCAGACGTTGGTCACGATGGGCGACGCGGTGTTTCGGGCCGACGAGGCGACCCTGCGAGGCGCGCTGCTGCACGAGTACGCGCACCAGTGGTACGGAGATCTCGTGACGCCCGACAACTGGCCCGACCTGTGGCTCAACGAGAGCTTCGCGATGTACATCCAGTTGCTGTGGGCCGACTCGGTCGGGCTGTGGGACTACGACACGCAGATCGCGCAATGGACCGCGTTGGACGGCCAGATGCGCGCCGAGTACGGGCCGCCGGGCGCGTACAAGGAGGGCGAGTTCGCGTCGTCGAACGTGTACTACAGCGGCGCGCTCATGCTCGACGAGATCCGCAACACGATCGGCGACGACGCGTTCTTCGACGCGCTGAAGGCGTGGCCGGCCGAGCACGAGTTCGGCAACGCCAATCGCGACGACTACATCAATTGGCTCTCCGACCGCACCGGCACCGACCTCCGGCCGCTCATCGAGAAATGGCTCAACTCGCCGACGACGCCCTAATGGCGCAGACGCGCAGTCTCGACGGGACGGCGTCCGGAGTACGTTGCGGGCATGGCCGAGCCTCGTACGACCTGGACGCCGCGACCGTACACGCCGTCCGACGCCGAAGCTGTCCTCGCCCTCAACCAGAGCGCCCTCGACGCGGTCAGCTCTCTCGAACTCGACCGACTGGCCTGGCTCGCCGGCCTCGCCGACAGCTGCCTCGTCGTCACCGACGGCGATCGATTGGCCGGCTTCGCCGTCATGCTCGGCCCGGGCACCGACTACGACAGCGTCAACTACGCCTGGTTCGGCGAGCGCTACGAATCCTTCGGCTACCTCGACCGAATCGTCGTCGACCCCGCCTACCGGCGCACCGGCGTGGGGTCGAGCCTGTACGACGCGGCCGAGGCGGCGTCGGCCCGGCACGATCGGATGACCCTCGAGGTCTACGTCGAGCCACCCAACGACGCGTCGCTGGCGTTTCATCGCAGTCGGGGCTACATCGAGGTCGGACGGCTCAAGCAATCCAACGGCAAGACCTGCGGGATGTTTGCCAAGGAGCTCTGACACCGTGAGCGAGGCACTCGACCTCCGGCCGGCAACCGACGCGGATCGGGACTTCTGCTTCGCACTGCACGAGGTGACGTTGCGCGAGTACGTTGCGGCCATCTGGGGATGGGACGACGCCGTTCAGCGCGAGTACTTCGACCGTGGATGGGACCCGTCCATCACTCAGATCGTGACCCTCGACGGCGACGATATCGGCATCCTGAAGATCGAGGAGCAGCCTGAGATTACCTATCTGGGGCTGATCGAGATCCATCCGGACCATCAGGGCGGCGGCGTCGGCGCCCGACTCATCGATGATCTGGTCACCGACGCCGGTCGACGCGGCCGAGCCGTCGAGCTCGACGTGCTGCACGTCAACACTCGGGCGGCGGCGCTCTATCGGCGGTTGGGTTTCGTCGAGCAGTATCGCCACGGCGACGGCAACGTCAAGATCCGGATGCGGCGCGATCCGACGCTGTAGGGCGGTGCGCCAAGCCCCGGAGTTTTGGCGTGAAGTACAGGTCCCACCGCGGTGCCCGGCTGCATTTCACGCCAAAACTCGCCCCCGCGCGGGGCGCCAGGCGAGTCGGCCGGCCCTTATGCAGTCTTGACCCGAGCCGCTAGGTTGCGAGCATGCCGTCCCAGACCGCGGCAGTCGCCGCGCTCGACATCGCGCCGGAGGAGTTGCGCGAGGTACAGCTCCGCCGCCTCCGATGGTCGCTGCGACAGGCGTACGACAACGTCGAGCACTATCGCCAGGCATTCGACGCCGCGGGAGTACGGCCCGACGACCTGACCGATCTCGCCGATCTTTCGCGATTTCCATTCACGACCAAGGCTGATCTGCGCAACAATTATCCCTTCGGCATGTTCGCCGTGTCACGCGACCAGGTGGTACGACTCCATGCCTCATCCGGCACAACCGGGTTGCCGACCGTCGTTGGCTATACGGCTGACGACATCGACACCTGGTCAGGTGTGATGGCGCGGTCCATCCACGCCGCCGGTGGACGGCCGGGCGACATCGTCCACGTCGCGTACGGATACGGGCTGTTCACCGGCGGTCTCGGGGCTCACTACGGCGCCGAACGACTCGGCTGCACCGTGGTCCCGGTGTCGGGCGGCATGACCGAGCGCCAGGTCCGGCTGATTCGCGACTTCGAGCCCCGGATCATCATGGTGACGCCGTCGTACTTCCTCGCCATCGTCGACGAGATGGAACGCCAGGGCATCGACCCGGCCGGCACGTCGCTCGAGATCGGCATCTTCGGCGCCGAGCCGTGGACCGACCAGATGCGGGCCGAGATGGAGCAACGCTGCGGGATCGACGCGGTCGACATCTACGGGCTGTCCGAGGTCATGGGTCCGGGCGTCGCGCAAGAGTCTGGTGCGACCAAGGACGGGCTGCACATCTGGGAGGACCACTTCTATCCCGAGATCATCGACCCGGAGACGGGCGACGTGGTCGCTGACGGCACCGAGGGCGAGTTGGTCTTCACCTCGCTGACCAAGCAGGCGATGCCCGTGATTCGCTATCGCACCCGCGACCTCACGTCGCTGCTGCCAGGCTCGGCGTACCCCGCGTTCCGCCGGATGCACAAGATCACCGGCCGCGACGACGACATGATGATCGTGCGCGGGGTCAACGTGTTCCCGACCCAGATCGAGGAACACATCCTGGCCGTCGACGGGCTCGCTCCCCACTACCTCTGCGTACTGTCCCGGCCCGGTCGGCTGGACGAGTTGACCGTACGCGTGGAGTCGACGGCGCCGGGAATCGACGACGCCGAGCGGGATACGTTGGCCGCGACGCTTGTCACGCGGGTGAAGAACGCCATCGGAGTGACGATCAGCGTCGATGTTGTTGAGCCCCATGCGCTCGAACGCTCCCTGGGCAAGGCCAAGCGCATCGACGACCAGAGGGGACTCCGCTCGTGAGCATGCCGGGGCGCGGTTTTTCGCACATCTGCATCACGACGGACCGACGCGTTGGCGCAGATGTGCGCAAAACCGTCAGAGAACGAGGCGGCGCGGCGTGACCGGCGACGATCCGCAACGCGTGGCGGAGGCGGCGACCGCCGCGATGTGGGCCGACGACAAGGCCAGCCAAGCCCTCGGCATGCACGTCGACGCGGTCGGGCCTGGGCGCGCCATCGTGTCGATGACGATCCGGCCCGACATGACCAACGGGCACGGCATCGGGCACGGCGGTTTCACCTTTGCGCTGGCGGACACGGCCTTCGCCTTCGCCTGCAACTCCTATGACCGGCGTACGGTGGCGGCGCGCTGCGACATCGCGTTCCTCGCCCCCGTACGTGAGGGCGACAACCTCGTCGCGGACGCGGTCGAGCGGCACCGCGCCGGCCGCAACGGCATCTACGACATCACCGTGCGACGCGGTGACGACGTCGTCGCCGAGTTCCGCGGCACGTCCCGCGAGGTCGGCGGGCCGGTCACCGGCGACTAGGGCGTGTCTCCCTATCCGCGGCCGTCGCGCGTAGGTTCGCGGGAGTTCCGAGTTACGGTCGGTGTGCCGCCGCCCGTACACCGACGCTAAGTCGGAACTCACGCGGAGGTCGGTGGGGCACCTCCTCTATCCGGACGGCCCGCTTGGCGCCGACGGGCGGAGTCGCCGGAACGCCAGCCAGGTGCCGGCCGCCACCGCGGCGAGCAGCGAACCGATCGGCAACACGAGGCCGACCACATGGACGGTGGCGCGTACGAAGGCCACGAGCCCGGACCAGCCGCTCTCCAGGCCGTCCACGAACCCGGCTTGGTCACCGTCGTCGGCCGCCTCCTCCTCGGTTCGCGTGATCAAGACATGAATCGTCGACAGCGCGGTCTGCCGGGCCAACGCACTCTGCTGTGCCTGCAGCGATTCGAGGTCGGCCTGTCGCCGCGCGAGCTCGGACTCCAGCCTGATCACGTCGCGGAGCCGTTCGGCCCGGTCGAAGAGCGTCTGCAGTTGGGCGATCGCCCGCTGGGCGCTGGCGACCCGGGCGTCGACGTCGGCGACTCGCGTCGTCACGTCCTCGCTCGACGACTGCTTCCGTACGAGCTCACCAAGCTCGGTGATGTCGTCGACGGCTGCCTCGAAACGGTCGACCGGCACGCGTACGACGATCGTGGCCGACTTGGCATCGCCGTCGTCGTCGGTGCGCACATCCTCGCTGTCGATCAGTCCCTGCTCGGCGGTCACGACACCCTCCAGCTGGCCCAGTAGCGCGTCGACGTCGTCGGACTCGAGCTCGACCGTCGCGGTCTTGATCAGCTTGCGATCGTCAAGGATCAGCTCGGTCGATAGCGCCGTCCCGTCGGGTGCCCGCTCGGCGGCCGCCACGTCGTTTCCACCCTCAAGAAATTCGGCGTCCGTCGAACCGACGTCGTCGCTGTCATTGTTCCCGTTGCTCGTGCATGCGGTCAGCACCGCCAGGCCCGCGACCATGGCGCAGGCGAGTAGTCGTCCCGTGGTCCAGCGTGAGTCAGCCATGCCGATCCGACGCCGGCACGGTTCCCGCGGCTCCGACTCCTGAGAAAGGGCAACCGAACCGTTATGGCACATGGTCCCTATCGGTTGAGGAGACCGAGCGCAATCCTGGCATGAGACAGAGCGCCATCCACCGGGGGATTCGTCCATGTATCACCGCATCATCACCTTCGGGGCCGCGGCGGCAGTTCGCGTTCAACGGCGAGCCACGGACCCAACGCGTGCTCTATCGGCCGGCCGTCGACGACAAGTGGCAGACGCTGCCGGATCCGCCGGCATTCGCCGATTCACTGGTCCAGTGGACAGTGGCGCTGAGCGACGACGGCAACGTCGTGCTGGTCGACGGCGACGGATCCGAGTACGCGATCTACGAGCCCGCGACGAATACCTGGTCACCGGTCCAACGGGCGCCGGTCGCCGCGACCACCTGGCGCATCGCCGACGACGGCACGCTGCTGGCGTGGCAGAAGCCGGATCTGTTCGCCGTCGGCAACACCGAGGGCCAATGGACCGATCCCCAGTCGTTCGACGCGACCGGCAGGTACGACGTCGCGCTGGCGCCGGATCAGGTCGTGCTGGTCGACGTCGACAAGACGACCGGCGACCTGCTGACACGCGACTTCGACATCGCGAGCCAGGCCTGGTCCGAGCCGGAGGTCCTCTACGCCGACGGCACCGGACCGTACGAGCCGAAGCTGACCGTCAACACGGCCGGCGACGCCGTCGTCACGTGGGCCCAAGCCGATCGCTTCGGACTCACCGAGCCCGACCTCGTCTGGCACCGCTCGGCCGGATCATCGACCTGGCACGGCCCCGATCAGGTCCCCGACGGCTACCACATCGACGCGGCTGCGCTGCCCGACGGCACTCTGTTCGCGACCACGGACGATCAGGTGGACGTCCCCGGGGTATGGCTGTCGCTGCGCTCCCCGAACTGAGTAGGTGGACTCAAGCGGCGGTACGGGCGCGGGCGACCCGATCGGCGATGCTGCGCTCCCGTACCCATTGCGCCGCCAAGCCGTCCGGATCGTCCGCGGCCAACTGCAGGCGGGTCCGACGGCGATAGCGCAGGATCTGCGTGACGCCGGCGGCCCAGATGACGTATTGCGTCGCCATCGCGATCCGAAACGCGTCCGGCGAGTACGTTGCGCCGGCGCCGGGCGTACGCCAGTCGAGCACCAGGCCGATCGCCACGATCGTCAGCAGGCTCGCGATGAACCCGCCCTGGTTGACGATGCCCGTGGCGCCGCCGAGTCGATGCGGCGGGTTGAACGTACGGGCGAAGTCGAATCCGACCATCGAGGCCGGCCCGCCGATGCCCAGCACCAGCATCAGCACCGCGAGCAACCAGATGGGAGCCGCGCCGGGCCACAGGAGCACGGTGGTCCACGTCGTCACGATGACGGCCACGACGCCGAGCACCATCGACGACCGGTGGAACGGGTGCCGCGCGACGAAGTTGCCGACCAGCGGGCCGCTGAGCAGGCCGGCGAAAGTCGCGACGGTCATCAAGAGCCCGGCCTGCGCCTTGGTCAGACCCTCGCCCTGGACGAAGAACGGGTAGCCCCAGAGCACCACCATCGCCGTGGCGCTGAACATCGTCGTGAAGTGGGTCCAGAGGCCGAGTCGGGTGCCGGGCTCGGCCCACGACGACCGCAGCCCGTCGGCGACGACGGCCAGCGGTACGGGCTCGTCGTCGGCCTCCGGCTTCGAGTCGGGCGTGTCGTGGACGAGCCAATACAGCACGACGCCGAGCACGACGCCGATCCCGGCCGTGAGCGCGAAGGCCCGAGTCCACCCGAGCGCCGATAAGACGGCCGACATCGGAACGGCCGCGGCGATCGCACCGAACTGGCCGAACATGCCGGTCATCTGCGTCACCAGCGGATTGCGCGCCGGCGCGAACCACGAGGCCACCAGCCGCAGAACACTGGCGAACACCATCGCATCGCCCATGCCGACGAGTACGCGGGCGCCGAGAGCCGGACCGTACGACTCCACCAGCGCGAACGCGAGCTGGCCACCGGTCATCATGGTCAGCCCGATCGTCAACATGCGGCGCGGACCGACTCGGTCAAGGAGTACGCCGACCGGGATCTGCATCGCGGCGTACACGAGCAGCTGCACCACGGCGAACACGGCGAGCTGGGAGGCAGAGATGCCGAACCGGTCGACGGCGACCAGACCGGCAACGGACAGTGACGTGCGGTGAAAGACGGCCAAGACATAGACGGCGACCGCGGTCCCCCACACGCCAAGGGCCCGTCTCCTCGTCCTCCGGCCGTCGCGAGCGGAGGTCGGCGGCGTGGCTCGCAAGGCGGAGGAGGGAAGGCGCATCGGGAGAGTGCGTCGAGCGACGACAACGCAGCGAGCCGCCCGCCGGGCGCCGTGCAGCAGGCTGGAGGACAAGGAGCCGGGCGCCAGGGCGCGCTTGCTCAACGACTACTCCGGGTGTTGTCGATGGCGTTCTGGAGGTGGCGGTCGGTGAGGTCCACGAAACCGGCGTCGTCGCCGGCGCGTAGGCGATCGACGAGTTGCGCGTGGTCGTCGAGGGCGACGTCCATCCGCTCCTCCGACAGGCGCATCACGGCTTCGCTGATGCAGATCTGCCGCTCCCGGAGCGATCGATACAGCCGCGTGAGGATGTCGTTGCCGGCGGCCGCGACGATCCGCTCGTGGAAGGTCCGATCGGCCTCGGAGAAGCCGGTGACGTAGCCGCTGGCGCGGTGCTCCCGCATCTGCGTGAGACACGGTTCGAGCTCGTCCGCGAGCTGGGCGCCCCGTGACGCCGCTCGCGGAGCCGCCCACGACTCCACCAGGGTGCGTGCCTCGAGTACGGCTTCCGCCTCGGCCGCCGTGACCGGGACGACCATCGCACCCTTCTTCGGATACAGCCGGAGCATGCCCTCGACCTGGAGTCGGAGCATCGCCTCGCGGACGGGGGTGCGTGACACCCCGACCGCGTCGGCGACCTCGCCCTCGGTCAGGAGCGCGCCTCCCGCGTACGAACCGTCGAGGATCGCGTGCTTGACGTGGTCGTACGCCCGGTCCGCGGCCGATGCACTCATGATGCATCCATCATAGATACATCACGTGTGCATTGCCAATTCCGCCCGTTCGCGCCGGGCTGGTCAGGCTTCCTCTGGGGTATGGCGCGGTGCGAGCATCCGGGTCAGGGCGGCGATCACGAGCAATGCGCCGGCCACCACCAGGGTCGTCGTGACGAACGCCCCGGAGCCGTCCAGCCGGCCGCCGAGCCCGAGGTAGAGCGAGCCCACCAGTGCGGCGCCGAGTCCGAGCATCATCTGCTGGGTCGTGATCAGAACCCCGCTGCCGAGGCCAGCCTGCGCGGTCGGGACCTGGCTGAGCACGATGCCGAACAGCTGCGGCATCAAGATCCCCTGACCGACTCCGACCGCGACCATGCCAAGGAGCACGTCGAGGGTGTCGAATCGAGGCCACGATGCGGCCGCCTCCAGCGCCAGGACGCCGTAGCCCGCCGCCGCGAGCAGCGCGCCGCCGGTCAGCGCCGTCACGCCGAATCTCGCGACCGCGCGGGCGGATCGCAGCGATGCGACCAGGAAGGCGATCGCGAGCGGAGTGAGACTCAGACCCACCTCCCACGGGCTCATGCCCGCCGAGCCCTGCGCCGCGTACGCGTAGACGAACATGAAGCCGCCGAACCCGGCGAAGAACGGCGCCACCACGATGAGCCCGACCGTCATCGTTCGCAGTCGCAGTAGCGCGGGCGGCACCAGAGGCAGTCCGCCATTGCGCTCACCCCGGACCTGGCTCCAGCCGAACGCCAAGGCCACCGGGACGAAGGCCGCCAACATGATCCAGGTCCACGGCGGCCAGCCGACAGCGCGGCCCTCCGTGACCGGAAGAACGAGCAACACCATCGTGGCCGCCAGCAGGCCGGTGCCTCGCAGGTCGATCGGAACTCGCGCCGGCCCGCTGGTCGGAGGCACCCAGCGCAATACGGCAGCGAGCACCAGTAGGCCGACCGGGACGTTGAGCCAGAACACCGCACGCCAGCCCAGCCCAGGCAGGTCCGACGACGTCAGCGGCCCACCGATCAGGAAGGCCAAGCAGGTCGCGATGCCAGCGGTGGCGCCGAACATGCCGACCGCACGTCCGCGTCGCTCCCCACGCGTCGTCGCATGGATCGTCGCCAGGACCTGCGGAGTCGTGAACGCCGCGGCGATTCCCTGGAGAACGCGCGCCGCAACCAGCTGCTCGGGAGTCTGGGCCAGGCCACACATGATCGACGCGATGATGAACCCGACGAGGCCGATCACCATGAGCCGCCGTCGGCCGTGCCCGTCACCGAGACGTCCACCGAGGACCACCAGACTGGCGTACGGAACGCCGTACCCTGCCACGACCAACTGCAGCATCGCCGAGGACGCGCCCAGCTCGGCGCCGATCGGACCGAGCGCAACGCTGACACTGAAGAACGACAGAATCGGGAGTGTCACCGCACCGAGCACGGCCAGCAGGCCGGCGAGATTCAGTTCGCGATCCGCCATGGCGGACGATGTCGGCGCGGCAGATGACTGAAGAGTACGCAACGGCATGTCATCGATCCTGCAACCCATCGTCTCCAGGTAGTGAGAGCCTGGTTATCCAGGTATTAGCACCACCCTGGTAACTGGCTAAGACATCGGTCACGATGAAGGGGTGCGAGACGATGACACGACGACGCGACGACACGAGCTCGCGACGTTCCTCCGCAGTCGCCGCGAGCGAATCACGCCGGACGACGTGGGCCTTCCTCCGGGTGGGCGACGGCGAACCCCCGGACTCCGGCGCGAAGAGGTCGCCCAACTCGCCGGTGTGGGCGTGACCTGGTACACCTGGCTCGAGCAGGGCCGCGACATCAACGCCTCGGCGCAAGTACTCGAGGCGGTGGCTCGTACGCTCCGGATGGATCACCAGGAGCGGACCCACCTGTTCCGGTTGGCCGGCATCGCACCGCTGGCGGCCGATTCCGACTGCGCGATGCTGCCCGACCACATCCAGGTCGTACTCGACCAGCTCGACCCGTTCCCGGCCATGGTGATGTCGCCCCGATTCGACCTGCTCGCCTACAACCGGGCGTACAACTTCATGATCGACGACATCGACAGTGTGCCCGAGGACGAGCGCAACCTGATCTGGCTGTTCTTCACCGACCCGGTCTGGCGCCTGGTGTGCGATGGCTGGGATGCGGCGGGCAACCATCTGGTGGCGCAATTGCGCGCCAGCATGGCGTCGCACCTTAACGACCCGATGTGGTCCGAGCTGGTCGAGCGGCTGCTCGCCGCTTCACCGGAGTTCGCCGAGCGATGGGAACGCCACGACGTGACAGCGCCTGGGATGTCGGTGAAGCGGTTCCGCAACCGTCTGGTCGGCGAACTGCATGTCAACACCACGAAGCTGTGGCTCGGCCGCACCGGATTCGCGCAGCTGTCGACGTACAGTCCGGCTGACGACGAGACCCGGCTGCGACTGGAGCGCCTCGTCGAGCGGGCGCCCGGTCTCGTTGCCGCCTCAGCCTGATGGGGCAAACGGATCTTGAGGGGTTTGGGTAGCCATTGCTGCCCAAAGCCCTCGAGATCGTGAGGGCCGTCAGTACAGCAGCGCCGCCGCCGGATCCTCGAGGAGCCCCGCCACATCGGCGAGGAATCTCGATCCCTGCTCACCGTCGACGACCCGATGGTCGAACGACAACGCCAGCGTCGTGACGTCGCGAGGCCGGATCCGGTCGCCGACCACCCACGGCTGCTTGCGGATCGCCCCGAACGAGAGGATGCCGGTCTCGCCCGGGTTGAGGATCGGCGTACCCGCGTCGATGCCGAAGACGCCAACGTTGGTGATCGTGAACGTGCCGCCCGACATCTCCGCCGGCTGCGTCTTGCCCGCTCGCGCGGTCGCGACCAACTCGCCAAGCGCGTCGGCCAGCTCACGCAGGCTCATCCGGTCGGCGCCCTTGATGTTGGGCACGACCAGCCCGCGCGGTGTCGCGGCCGCGATGCCGAGGTTGACGTAGTGCTTGTGCACGATCTCGCCGGCAACGTCGTCCCAGGCGGCATTGACGTCCGGGGTACGCCGGGCCGCGAGGCACACCGCCTTGGCGACCACGAGCAGCGGCGAGACCTTGATGTCGCGGAACGCCGGGTCTCGGCGCAGTCGCTTGACGAACCGCATCGTCCGGGTCACGTCGATCGTCACCCACTCGGTGACATGCGGGGCCGTGAACGCCGACGACACCATCGCCTGGGCGGTCATCTTGCGTACGCCCTTGACCGGGATGCGAGTCTCTTCGGCTCCGGTCGGCGGCATCGTACGCGCGGCCGGCGCCGCCGCGGACGTCGCCGTACCGTTCGCGAACATCTCCACATCGGCTCGGGTCACGACCCCGCCCGGACCGCTGGGCGTGATCGCGTTGATGTCGACCCCGAGGTCCTTGGCGAGCTTGCGGACCGGCGGCTTGGCCAGGGCTCGGATCGGCATCGGGGCGGCCTTCGCGGCCGGAGTCTCCGGCACCGTCGGCGTCGCCGGCTCGGCCGCCTCGACCGGCACCTCCGGCGCCCGTTCGCCACCGGTCGAAAACGCCGAATGCACATCCTGCCGGACCGCCGCCGACGAGACCGTCGACGCCGCGCTCTTGCGTGGACGACGCTTGGCCTCGGTCGTTCGCGGCCCGTACCCGACGAGCACCGAGGTCCGCCCGCCTGGCGCCGGCCCACCGATCAGTCCCGGTTCGACCGCCTCGTCATCCGACGGCGTCTCGACCTCGGGCCCGGCGGCCGGCTCCGCAGGCGCCGACTCGGCCGTTGTCTTGGCCGCTCCAGCGCCGGTCGTCACCGAGATGATCGGCGTCCCGACGGCGACCGTCTCGCCCTCGGGCACCAACAGCTCGGCCACCGTGCCGCCGTACGGACACGGCAACTCCACCAGCGACTTCGCGGTCTCGATCTCGACGACGATGTCGTTGACCTTGACCGCGTCGCCCGGCTTGACCTTCCACGACACGATCTCGGCCTCGGTCAGGCCCTCCCCCACATCGGGGAGCTTGAACTCTTTCGCAGACACTGAGGCCTCCCTCTGCCCGTCAGAAGGCGAGCGTGCGGTCGACGGCATCGAGCACCCGATCGAGGTCGGGGAGGTACTCCTCTTCGACCCGGCTCGGCGGATACGGCGTGTCGAACCCTCCGACCCGCAACACCGGCGACTCCAGCGAGTAGAAGCACTCCTCGGTGATCCGCGATGCGAGCTCGGCGCCGAGGCCGAGCGTGGTCGGGGCCTCGTGCACGACGACGGCTCGGCCGGTCTTTCGTACCGAGGCGTAGACCGGATCCATGTCGAGCGGCGACAGCGTACGCAGGTCGATGACCTCGAGGTTCTTGCCCTCCTCGGCCGCGGCCACCGCCGCCTCGAGCGAGGTCTTGACCATCGGGCCGTACGCCAGGACCGTCACGTCACTGCCCTCGTGGACGATCCGCGAGCTATGCAGCGGCCGCGGCGCCTCGGTGACCGTCTCGTCGAGCTCGGCCTTCTCCCAGTAGCGGCGCTTCGGCTCCATGAAGATGATCGGGTCGTCGGACGCGATCGCCTGCTGGATCATCCAGTACGCGTCGACCGGGTTGGCGCACGCGACGACCTTCAGTCCGGCGTGGTGGACGAACTGCCCTTCGGGGCTCTCCGAGTGATGCTCGACCGCGCCGATGCCGCCGCCGAAGGGGATCCGGACCACGATCGGCATCGGCAGCTTGCCGCCGCTACGGAAGCGCAGCTTTGCGACCTGGCTGACGATCTGGTCGTACGCCGGATAGACGAACCCGTCGAACTGGATCTCGCACACCGGGCGGTAGCCGCGCAACGCGAGCCCCACCGCCGTCCCGACGATGCCGGACTCCGCGAGCGGCGTATCGATGACCCGGTCCTCGCCGAAGTCCTTTTGCAGCCCGTCGGTGACGCGGAATACGCCGCCGAGCTTGCCGATGTCCTCGCCCATCAAGACGACCTTGTCGTCGGCCTCCATCGCCATCCGCATGCCGTTGGTGAGCGCCTTGGCCAAGGTGATTTGCGCCATCAGACCGTCGCCTCGCTTTCGAAAGACGCCAGGTAGTCAGCGAGCGCCGCCTTCTGCTGATCGAGCTCGGGCGACGGATCGGCGTAGACATTGTCGAACATGTCGAGCACCTTCGGATCCGGCATCGACACGCAGCCCTCGCGCAAGTGCGCCGCGATCTCGTCGGCCTCGGTGTTGACCGCGCCGAAGAAGTCGTCGCCGGCCAGGCCGTTGCGTTTGAGGTACGCGTCGACCCGAGCGATCGGGTCCTTGAGCTTCCAGTGTTCGAGGTCGTCGTTGAGCCGATATCGGGTCGGGTCGTCCGACGTGGTGTGGGCGCCCATCCGATAGGTGTAGGCCTCGATGAACGTCGGGCCGCTACCCTCCCGGGCCCGCTGCATCGCCGCCTTCGTGACGGCGTAGCAGGCGAGCACGTCGTTGCCGTCCACACGAATTCCAGGGAAGCCGAAACCCAACGCCCGTTGATACAGCGGGATGCGGCTCTGCTTCTCGATCGGCTCGGAGATCGCCCACTGGTTGTTCTGGCAGAAGAACACGACCGGGGCATTGAAGACGCTGGCCCAGATGAACGACTCGTTGACGTCGCCCTGGCTGGTGGCGCCGTCGCCGAAGTACGCGATCACCGCCGTGTCGCGGTCGTTGTCCTGCGTACCGACGACGCCGTCGCGCTGCAGGCCCATCGCGTACCCGGTGGCGTGCAGCGTCTGGGCGCCGATCACGATCGTGTAGAGACCGAACTGGTTTTCGCGCGGGTCCCAGCCGCCCTGGTCGACGCCGCGGAACAGTCCGAGCAACCGGAGCGGGTCGACATCGCGGCACCAGGCGACGCCGTGCTCGCGATAGGTCGGGAAGACGAAGTCTTGCGGCGCCAGCGCGCGGCCGGAGCCGACTTGAGCGGCCTCCTGACCGAGCAGCGAGGCCCAGATGCCCAACTCCCCCTGCCGCTGCAGTGCGGTGGCCTCGGCGTCGATCCGCCGGGTCAATACGAGATCGCGGTAAAAGCCGCGAATGTCGTCATCGGTGCCGTCGTACGAAAACTCGGGATGCTCGCGCCGCTCACCCTCGGGCGACAGCAGCTGAACCAACTCGGGTCCCTCACCCTCATGAGAGGGGCCGAACACCGTCCCCAGGTCGGGGCCGAAATCGGCATCACTCACGGCAAACTCCTTCGTCTGGTCGGCCCTCGGGATCGCCGCGGCCGGTACGGGAGTGCGGCACGCGAGCGGCGGCCGGCTGGGGTGTGCTGGCGCCGCGCTCGCGCCACTGTGACTGCTGCCACAGCTTGACCCCAACGGTAGCCGGTTGGTCGGCCCACGGGCTAATTCCCTAGCGCGTCCAACTTCCCGGGGCGCCGGGCTCGGCGGGTCGAGTTTTGGCGCGAAATACAGCCTTCCAGGTCGGCCGCACCTGTACTTCACGCCAAAACTTGCCGTCGGGCAATCAGCGCCGCCCTGGCAGGCTGGCGGGGTGAGCATGTCGCTGCTGGGCTGGCGCCGCGAGGTCGCTGGCCTTTATCGCGCGGTTCGAGAGGAGCTCTCGCCGCAGGACGGCTGGGACCTGTGGCGGGCCGGGCGCGAGACCCTCATGCGGAAACACCCGGACTCACCGTTGCGGCCTGGCCAGTCGGTGCCGTCGTACGCGCCCTACGACCCGCGATGGCGCTTCGAGCTGCCAGTACGCCCGGCGCCGCCGCAACGGTGGGAGGCCGCCACGGCGACCGACGGTGTCGTGCCGTTCGAGCGGATCGGGCGAGTCGAGCTGCCAGGGTTGGGCAGACTCGACGTGTGGTGGCTCGACTCGTACGGCGGCGGCGTCTTCGTGCCGATGCGGGACGGCAGCAGCGGACGCACGACGTACGGCGCCGGCCGATACCTGATCGACACGGTCAAGGGCGCCGATCTCGGTGGCGACGCCGACGGCCTCGTCATCGACCTGAACTTCGCGTACAACCCCTCATGCGCCTACGACCCCGCATGGGCCTGCCCGCTGGCGCCGGAGGGCAACACGATCACCGCCCCCATCGATGCGGGCGAACTCACCCCGCCCTGACGAGTTGTCAGGCACATGTTGCCCTGGAGGGCAAATAGTGCCTGACAACTCACGCGAGCGAGTCGAGCCACGCCTGGTGCAGCCCGGCGAACCGCCCGTCGGCGCGGGCGATCAACTGCGCCGGCGCTCCGTCCTCGACCACCTCGCCATGCTCCAAGACCAGCACTCGATCGGCGATCTCCACCGTCGAGAGCCGGTGGGCGATGATCACCGCGGTGCGCTCCGCGAGGATCGTACGAAGCGCCCGCTGCACCAGCCTCTCCGACGGCACATCGAGCGAGCTCGTCGCCTCGTCGAGGATCAGTACCGCCGGATCGGCCAAAAAGGCCCTCGCGAATGCCACCAACTGTCGCTGGCCCGCCGACAACCGGGCGCCGCGCGACTCGACATGGGTGTCGTATCCCTCGGGCAGCGCGGCGATGAAGTCGTGGGCGCCGATCGCCTCGGCAGCCGCCCGTACGTCGGCCGGGCCAGCCCCCGGGCGGCCGAATCGGATGTTGTCGGCGATCGTCCCGGCGAAGATGAAGTTTTCCTGGGTCACCATGACGATGTGTCGTCGCAGCGTGGCATCGTCGAGGTCGCGCAGGTCGACGCCGTCGAGCCGGACGACGCCCGCGGTCGGGTCGTAAAACCGCGAGACCAGTTTGGCGATCGTCGTCTTGCCGGCTCCGGTGGCGCCGACGACCGCGATCGTCTGGCCGGCCGGCACCCGCAGGTCGATGTCGGCGACCACCGGACGCTTGGCCACGTAGCCGAACGTGACCCGGTCGAGCCGGATCTCGCCCTGCGCCCGCGGCAGCGCCGTCGGATGCGTCGGCTCGGGTACGTCGGGCTCCTCCTCGAGCACCCCGGACAGCTTCTCAAGCGCCGCGCTTGCGGACTGGAACGTGTTGTAGAACTGGCTGATCTCCTGCATCGGCTCGAAGAACGCCCGCAGGTAGATGAGGAACGCCGCGAGTACGCCCACGGTCGTCTCGCCGTGGAAGGCCCGGTAGGCGCCGTACAGCAGGACGACGCCGATCGTCATGTTGCCGATCAGCTTGATGCCCGGCATGAACAGCCCGTGTAGCCGGAACGCCCGCTCGTTGGCGGCCCGGTAGTCGTCGTTGACCTCGGCGAAGATCTCCTCGTTGCGCGGCTCCCGGCGGAACGCCTGCACCGCGTTGATGCCGGTCATCGTTTCGACGAAGTGAATGATCACGGCGGCGACGGTCTCGCGGGTCCGCCGGTAGGCCTTGGCCGACTCGCGCCGGAACCACCGGGTCAGCCAGGTGAGGAACGGGAACGCGATCAGCGCCACCAGGCCGAGTTCGAGATCGAGAAACAGCAGCAGGACCGCCGTGCCGACCAGGGTGAGGACGGCGTTGATCAAGCCGTCGAACCCGGTGTCCATCATCTCCTCGATCGCGTCCACGTCGGACGTCGACCGCGAGATCACCCGGCCCGATGTATAGCGGTCGTGGAACGCCGTCGACAGCCGCTGAAAGTGCCGGAAGACCCGCCGTCGCAGCTCGAGAAGCACCTGTTGGCCGATCCGGCCGCTGATGACCAGGAAGGCCAGTCGAGCCACCGTTTGAACGAGGACGGCGACGCCGACGATGGCGACGATCACGACGAGGGTGCTGCTGCCGTCGCCGGCGACCATGGGCGGGATGCCGCGGTCGATGCCTTCCTTGACGAGGTACGGGATGGCCAGGCGCGCGCCGTTTTCGACCAGGACCACCGCGAGGACGAACCACAGCGTCTTCCGGTGCGGTCGCAGCAGCGATCCGAGCAGGCGGCGAGACCGCTCGCGCAGCAGCAGGCCGACGTTGTCCGGGATGTCGTCGCGATCCTCGGCGGCGACGCCGCGCCAGTCCTTCGACTGCTTCTCGTCGGTAGTCGGCTCAGGCGCGGTCGAGGTCGTCGTACTGGTGGTCATGACCCCACCCCCGCCGAGTTGTCAGGCACATATCGCCCCCCAGCGCCATATGCGCCTGACAACTCGAGGTCTTCGTCGGAGTCGGCGTCGGCCGCCAGGAGGTTCCTGTAAGCCGGCACAGTGTCGAGCAGCTCACGATGCGTGCCGACGTGGGTGATCGTGCCGGCTTGCAGCAGCGCCACCTTGTCCGCCAGCAACACCGTGGACGCTCGGTGGGCCACCACGATGCCGGTCGCGTCAGCCAGCACCGCCCGCAACGCCTTCTCGACCAGCGCCTCGGTGTGCACGTCGAGCGCGGACAGCGTGTCGTCGAGCACCAGGATCCTGGGCTGCGCGAGTACTGCCCGGGCCAGGGCCAGCCGCTGCCGCTGGCCTCCTGACAACGACATGCCCTGCTCGCCGATCCGCGTATCGAGCCCCCACGGCAGCTCGTAGACGAACTCCGCCTGCGCGACCCGTAATGCCTCGGCGATGTCGTCGTCACCCGCCTCGGGGCGCCCGAGCGTGAGGTTTTCGCGGGCGCTCATGCTGAACAGCGTCGGCTCCTCGAACGCGGTCGCGACCGTACGTCGCAGGCACGGCAGCGTGAGCTCGCGTACGTCGACGCCGTCGATCGTGACCCGTCCGGCGGTCGGGTCGTACAGCCGCGGCACCAGCGAAGTCAGCACGGTCTTCCCCGATCCAGTGGCGCCGACGACTGCCACGGTCTCGCCGGGCCGCACATCGAGGTCGACGTCGTGCAGCACGTCGGTGTCGGAGTCGTCGAACCGGAACGCCACGCCTTCGAACCGCAACTGCCCTGCCGGATGCGACAACACTCGGTCGCCACCGGCGATCGACGACTCGGTGTCGAAGATCTCCAGGACTCGGTCAGCCGCCGTCATCGCCTCCTGGGCCATCGACAGAATCACGCCGAGCGCGGCCATCGGCCAGACGAGCTGGAGCATCAGCGTGATGAACGCGACCAGCGTGCCGAGGCTGAGCGAGCCGTTGCCGACCGCGATCGCGCCGAGCAGCAGCACCACGACTAGGGCGAGGTTGGGGAGCACCTCGAGGAACGTCCAAAACCGTGCGGACAGCCGAACCTTGTCCATCTGCGATCCGTAGAGCCGAGTCGCGTGTCGATCGAACTTGTCGTACGCAAGCTCGGACCGGCCGAACGACTTGATCACCCGAATCCCGAGCGTCGACTCCTCGATCTGGGTCGCCACGTCGCCCTGCTGGTCTTGGACCCGGCGCGACACCTTGACGTAACGCCGTTCGAACGTCAGCGACAGCCAAATGATCGGCACCGCAGCGCACGCGACCACCAGGCCGAGCGGCCAGTAGAGATGCAACAGCAGCGACGTGACGACGACCAGTTGCAGGATGTTGATGCACAGGAACAACATCCCGAAGCCGCTGAACCGCCGGATCGCGGACAGGTCGGTGGTGACTCGAGACAGCAGTTGACCGGACTGCCACCGAGAGTGGAACTCCATCGGCAGCATGTCGAGGTGGTGGTAGAGATCGTCGCGGATTGCCGTCTCGACGCCGAGTACGGCTCGGGCCTGGACCCAGCGACGAATCAGGATGAGGGCGGCCTCCACGATGCCCAGGGCCAGCGCGAGCAGGCCGAGCGGGAGGATGCCGCCTTCGTCGCCGTCGGCTATCGGGCCATCGATGATCGCCTTGGTCACGAGGGGGATCGCGATCGACACGAACACACCGGTGACGGCCGTGGTCACCATCACGACCAGGGACCGCACGTACGGACGAAGGTAGCCACGAAGCCGCCACAGCGAGGTGGTGCTGCGGCGGCGGGCGTCGGGGTTACGTGGTTGGGTAACCGAGGCAGGCGGCATCTGGTGGCGGGGCCCCCCTTGCAGCAGACGGCGATGCGGAGCGATTTGGCGGTAAGGGCCACACTACGTCCCGCCTCTGACAGAGCCAACCGAGTTTTCGGCCGAGGGAAGAGCGCGCGGGAAGTCGAACGACGGGTCAGCCGTGGCCCGAATCTTACCGAGTTCGCGCCGGATTCCCGTCGCAATCGGTCCAGACCTACCCAGAGACGGATCTATCCTCAGGCGACGATCTGGCATAGCGGGTCTTTCGACCCATCCTGTCGATCGAGTCGGCGCGTAGCGTTGAATCAAGCTGTGCCCCGCCTGCCAAAACGCAGGCACGAGGGAGACCTGATGACTGGGCTTGGCGCCGGTCCCGAATCCGACCATCCCGTACGGAGACTGACGCTGGTGGTCGAGCCGGATGCGGACGCCGATCCGGAAACGGCCGACCGCCTGGTCCGCCAGCTGCGTACGGAGCTGGAGAACGTCGACGTCGATGACGTCGAGCCGCTTGGACCCGAGGACGTCCCCGAGGGCGCGAAGGGCGCCGACCCGTACAGCCTAGGTGCCTTGGTGGTTACCTTGAGTGCCGCCGGCGGGATCTTCAGCCTTCTGATCGAGACCGCTCGCGACTGGCTCGGCCGGCAGGCTGCGGCCGACAAGGTCTCCGTCACGATCGACGGCGACACGCTCGTCCTGGAGAAGAGCACCAAGGAGGAACGTGGCGCGCTGATCGAGGCCTACGTTCGTCGTCACGAAGTGGGGTAGTCCCGTGCCGCGGCGGTTGGCGTTGGTTGTGGCGACCTACAGCTACCGGGACGAGGAGCTTCAGCAGCTGTTGGCCCCGGGACATGACGCCGAAGACCTCGCGGCGGTACTGAGAAATCCGGAGATAGCCGGCTTCGACGTCACCGTCAAGCTCAACGAGCCGCACCATGTCGTCGGCCGGGCGATCGGCGAGTTCTACCATCGGCGCCGACGCGACGATCTGACGCTCCTGTACTTCACCGGTCACGGGCTCAAGGACGACCAGGGCCGCCTGTACTTGGCGATGACCGATACCCGACGCGACCAGCTGCTCTTCACGGGCTTGTCAGCGAGCCAGGTCAACGAGGCGATGGAGTCCTCAGCATCCCGACAAAACCTGCTCATTCTCGACTGCTGCTACAGCGGAGCGTTTCCGGCTGGCACCAAGGCGAAGGGCGACTCCCAGGTCCACACCCTCCACCGCTTCGAGGGCCGCGGCCGCGCAGTCTTGACGGCATCGGATGCCATCCAGTACTCGTTCGAGGGGAACAAGGTAACCGGCGAAGGCTCCGGCTCGGTATTCACGCGCTTCCTCGTCGAGGGGCTGACCTCGGGCGAAGCCGATCTCGACGGGGATGGAAACATCGCTCTCGACGAGCTGTACGCGTACGTCCACGACCATGTCATCGCGGCGGAGCCACGCCAGCATCCGAAGATCCTCGAGGACGTCGAAGGACGCATCGTGATCGCACAGAACGTCCACTGGACGCTTCCCGATCACCTGCGCCACTCCATCGAAAGCCCCTTCAAGGAGCAGCGGCTCGGCGCCCTACCAGCCCTCCGGCATCTGCACGAGGTCGGCAACGATCGGGTGCGGGTCGAGGTCATCAAACTGATCCGCCGTCTCGTCGAGGACGACAGCAGGGCGGTATCAGCGGAGGCGACGAAGCTCCTCGGCGACCTCGACCCTGGGGCTGCCGATGCCCTGGCCGAGGAGCGGGCCGAGGAGCAGGCCGAGCGAGCCGCCGAACAGGAGCGTGTCCAACGCGAAGCCGAAGAAGAACAGGCCCGCCGCCGAACCGCCGAGCAGGAACATGCCCGCCTGCGGGCAGCCGAAGAAGAACAGGCCCGCCGCCGCACCGCCGAGCAGGAACAAGCCCGCCTGCGGACAGCCGAAGAAGAACAGGCCCGCCGCCGCACCGCCGAAGAAGAACAAGCCCGCCTGCGGACAGCCGAAGAAGAACAGTCCCGACCGCTGGCCTCGGGACGCGACGGGACCTCGCCTCCCGGACAGGTAGCCGCGAAGTCGAGCGAAGGCGATAAGCCAAGCCTCTGGAGGAGACCGCCTAGCATTCTGGCCGTCATCGCGGTTTTGCTGATCGCTGTGAGTGGGCTGGTGGTCGGCCTCAATCAGATGCACACCGATGAGCCGCCCCCACCTTTTGAGTCAACGGAGGGGTACGACATGGCGCAGAACCTTTTCGATCCCGCGGACTGTGACACAGTTACGAGCGCGGACGATGCTCCGCTGGCCTGGAACCAACTCGACCCCCGGCCAGACGAGCTGGTCAGGTGTACGGCGCCACCCGATGGGCAGTACTCGGCTCTTTTCATGTGCAACGACACCGAGGACGTGTACTACATTCGGACAAAATACCTCGACCAAGCGATCGATGGCACCAGCGAGGACGTGCCGGAGCCACCCGCGGGTTGGGACGAGAAGGTCGACGGGGTCCAGGTGTCCTTCAGGCACGTTGACGGCGGGGATGCCCGGGTCTACTGGGACTCCCCATCGCGGCGATGCGCAGCTGAGCTGCAAAGTTCGAGTGCCTCCGTTAGTGAAACCGTCGACTTCTGGGTTAACGGAATTGCTTGAGGCCGGCGTTCATCAGGCACGTACTGCATCTTCGCCGACGGCGACGGAATCCTGTCCGAATGCGCCTACAATCGCGTCAGCGAGACGACCAGCTAGCCTCGGCCCCGATGAGCGCGATCCGGTTGTCCGAGCCCGCCGGGCGCTGGGTGTTGCTGGCAACCGCAGTGGGCTCGGGCCTGGTGCTCCTCGAGGCGACAGTCATCAACGTCGCGCTCCCCGCCCTCGGCTCGGGAC
>JBKOYM010000158.1:0-14446 GCA_046725375.1 Actinomycetota bacterium | reverse complement strand
GAAAACGACTATGTCGGCGCACCCACCGGGATCATGGACCAGCTGGCGTCCCTTTGCGGCGTCGCCGGCCCCGCCCAGCTCATCGACACGGCGGCGTTGACGGTGCGGTCGGTGCCCGCGGTTTGGGCCTCCGACGATTTCGTGCTGCTGGTCGTCGACACTCACGTCCATCACGCTCATGCCGACGGCGGCTATGCCGACCGCCGCCGCGAGTGCGGGGCCGCCGCGTCAGCGTTGGGCGTGCCGGCGCTTGCCGATGCGGCGTTGGATGCCGTGTCGAGTCTGGCCGACGACGTCCTGCGGCGACGGGCCCGACACGTGGTGACCGAGACGGCCCGAGTACGGCAGGCCGTCGCCGCCCTCGGTCGCCGCGAGTGGAGTCGGCTGGGCGGGCTGCTGTTGGAGTCGCATGCGTCGCTGCGAGACGACTTCGAGGTCAGCTGCCCCGAGCTGGACGTCGCTGTGGACGCCGCGTGCGGAGCCGGGGCTGTCGGCGCCCGGATGACCGGCGGTGGCTTCGGCGGCAGTGCGATCGCGCTCGTGCCCTCGGCGCGGGTCGAGTCGGTGGTCGGCGCGGTGGAGTCGGCCTTCGCGGGGCGCGGGTACACGGCGCCGACGGCGTTCGCGGTCGAGCCGGCGGCGGGCGCGAGGCGGGTGGGGTGACGGGGCGATTGGCGTGGGGGTCCCCTGCGCCGAACCTATTGGCACTGGGGACCCCTGCGCCAAAATCCGATTGGCGCGATCCTCCCCAGTTGGCGAAGATCGGCCCATGGCAGTGGATCGACCCGAGCTGACCGACGGCACCATACGACTGCGCGCGCATACCGACGACGACATCGACGCGATGGTGGAGATGTGTCGCGACCCGGAGATGGCGCGATGGACCAGCGTGCCGCAGCCGTACGACCGAGAGCACGCCAAGCAGTTCGCCCGTGAGCTGGTGCCGCACGGCTGGGAGTCCGGCGGATGGCGCGGCTGGGCGATCGAGGCCACCGATGACGAGGGGCGCCCCCGGTTCGCCGGCAACATCGACATCCGCGGGCTGGTCGTCGCCGACATCGGGTACGCCCTGCACCCGTGGGCCCGCGGCCGCGGCGTCATGACGCGAGCGATTCGGCTGGCCACCCGCTGGGCGTTCGACAAGGGCGGCGTCGAGATCGTGCACTGGCGGGCCCATGTCGGTAACGTCGCGTCCTGGCGTACGGCATGGGCCACCGGGTTCACGTTCCACGGCACCGTGCCGAAGATGCTGTACGAACGCGGCCGCACCGTCGACGCCTGGACCGCCTCGCTGCAGCCCGACGCCTCCGGAGAGCCCACGACACGCTGGTTGGCGCCCGCTGTGCTGGCCGGCGACCGGGTCACCCTCCGGCCGTTTCGCGACGACGACATCCCACGCATCGTCGAGGCCTGCTCGGATCCGCGTACGAAGCACTGGCTGTCCGGGCTCCCGCTGCCGTACACGGAGGACGACGCCCGCGCCTGGCTGCTCGGGCGGGTCGAGGCTCAGTCGCTCGGTCGAGGCGTGTGGTGGTGCGTGGCCGATCCCGACACCGACCAGATGCTGGCCAACGTGAGCATCTTCGGCCTGACCGGCATGCTCCCGTCCAGTGGTGAGATCGGCTACTGGGCGCACCCGGACGCGCGCGGGCGCGGCGTCATGACCGAGGCCGTCGGGTTGGTGAAGGAGTACGCCTTCAGGCCCGAGTCCGACGGCGGGCTCGGGCTGCGCCGATTGCAGCTGGCCGCCGGGGTGGACAACACGGCGAGCCGACACATCGCCACGGCCAACGGCTTCACCCAGGTCGGCCAGCACCGCCGGGCCGAACGCCTCGGCGACGACACGTACTCCGACCTCATCTGGTACGACCATCTCGCCACCGACCCGGCGATCCGCCCCACTTAACCCGGCGATCCGCCCCAGTTGACCCGGCGATCCGCCCCAGTTGACCCGACGATCCGCCCCAGATGGCCGGCACATATGACCAGGTCGGGCGGATCACCAGACCAGGTCGGGCGGATCGGCACACCAGGTCGGGCGGATCACCAGACCAGGTCGGGCGGATCACCAGACCAGGTCGGGCGGATCGGCACACCAGGTCGGGCGGATCGGCACACCAGGTCGGGCGGATCGTTGCTAGGCCAGGCGGCGGCGCAGCTCGTCGTTGATCGCCGGGACGATCTCGTGCAGGTCGCCGATGACCGCATAATCCGCACGGGTCACCATCGGCGCATCCTCGTCGGTGTTGATGGCGATGATCGTCTTCGCGCTCTGGCAGCCCGCCCAGTGCTGGATGGCGCCACTGATGCCGCACGGAATGTACAGATCCGGCGCAATCCGACTGCCCGTCTGGCCGACCTGCTCGTGATGCGGCCGCCAGCCCAGACTCGTCACGACCCGGGACACTCCCAACGTGCCGCCGAGCAGCTCCGTGAGGCTCAGCAGGTCCTTGAATCCGTCGGGTCCGCCGGCCCCTCGACCGGCACCGACGACAACCCGTGCCGAGGTCAGCGCGGCCGACTCGTCCGGAGCGGCCTCCTCGGTACGCGCAACGCGAGCGACCAGATCGGCATCGCCGAGCGCCGGCGCGTACGACACGACCTCCGGCTGCGACGGCACCGCTGAGGCCACCGGCTCACAAGCGTGGCCGGCGACCGACACGACACCGACGCTGTCCTCGAGGCCCATCTCCTCGAGGGCCGCGCCGCCGACCACCTGCCTCGACACCACCAACGGATCGGCCGAGTCGGCGGCGACCGCATTGGCAGCCATCGCCACATCGAGTCGGGCCGCGACGTGCGCCAGGATCTCGTTGCCCCGAGGCGTACCCGACGCGAGCACGACCCGAGCCGACACGGCGTCGGCGGCTTCGACCAGACACGCGGCCCAGGCGGCCGCCGCGTACGCCGTCAGCCCCTCGCCTTCGGCATGGCGCACCGACGCCACTCCGTACGCGCCCAGCTGGTCGACCAGCGCGGTCCACGCCGGATCGTCGACCGGGCCGACGACCACCGCATGCACTGGCCAGTCGCCTGCGTCCGACGCCAGCCCGCGCGCGAACGTCACCGCCTCCAACGATGTCAGAGTCGCACCCTCAGCATCGGGCTCGACCAAAACCAAGACGCTCATCGCGGCAGCACCCCCAGCTCCTCGATCACGTCGACGACGGCCGGCGCCGCGTCAGCGCCGGTGCCGAGGATCCGTACCGAGCTCGCCTCCACCTCGGGCAACTTCAACCGCACCCGGCCCGAGCCGACCGGCGAACCTTCGAAGGCCACCGTCTCGATCGTGGCCTTCTTTGCCTTCATCCGGCCGGGGATCGACGGATACCGCGGTGTCACGCCACCCTCCATGACGGCCACAACGACCGGCATCGGCAGCTCGAAAACCTCGGGACCGTCACCCCGCGCGACGACCGTGTCACCCTCCACAGCAACCGTCGAGATGCCCGTCACGACAGGCCGCTCCAGCGCGTACGCCAGCCGTACCGGGACCTGGAAATCCCCCGTGTCGGCGGCGTCGTTGCCGAGCAGGATCACGTCGTACGTCGTTCCGGCCGCCTCATGGGTCCGTACGACGTCGGCGATCGCCCGGGCCACATCGACGGGTCCGAGCGGAGCCAGATCGGCCTCGACGAGAACCGCCCGCGTGCACCCGACCGCGATCGCATCCCGCAGCTGCTCGACGGAGTCGTCCGAACCGACCGACACGACCGTCGCCTCGCCGCCGGTCGCGCCGGCGATCTGCGTCGCGAGCTCGACCGCACACTCCTCGTGTGGGCTCACCGTCCAGCCGAGGTGCCGCGCGTCGACCGACTGCTCGTCGTCGGTCAGCGCGAACTCCCCGGACACGTCGGGCACCCGCTTCACGCACACCAAGACATTGGCCATGCGAGTTACCTCCGGATCCGCTCGTTGTCGGGGTCGAACATCGCCGTCGCGTCGGCCGACCCGACCGTCACCGGATAGAGCTGCTCCATGTAGCTGACGGCGAGCTTCGTCCCGACCGAAGCCACGTCCGGCGGCAGATAGGCCATCAGCAGGTGCTTGCCGAGCGACGGGGCGGAGCCGGCGGTCGTGACGTACGGGTGGTGGCCGTGCCCGTCGACGAGCGGGCCGCCGTCCGGCGTCAGGATCGGCTCGCCGCCGAGCATGTAGCGCTTGGTCCCGTCGGCCGACGTGTGGTCGTCGACCGACAGGGTGCACATGACCGTCTCGGGGTCGCTCGCCCGCTGCTTGAGATACGCCTCGCGCCCGACGAAGTCGGCGTCCTTGACCTTTGGCCGCTGCATCCCGGCCTCGACGATCGTGCGCTCGGTATCGAGCTCGAACCCGTACGCCCGGTAGCCCTTCTCGATCCTGCCGGTGGTGCCGTACACGCCGATCCCGGCCGGGACGGCGCCGTGCGGCCGGCCGGCGTCGAGCAATAGCCGCCAGAGCTTGGCGCCGTGCTCGATCGGCAGGTGCAGCTCCCAGCCGAGCTCGCCGACGTACGAGATCCGCGACGCGAGTACGTCGAGCGAGTCGATCTCGATCGGACGGCAGCGGGCGAAGCCGAAGCCTTCGTGGCTCACATCGGCGCTCGTCAGCGAGCCCAGGATGTCGCGAGCGCGTGGGCCCCAGAGACCGATCGTGGTGTACGCCGACGTGCGGTCGACAACCTGGGCCGTGCCGTCGGCCGGCATGTGGTCGGCGAACCACTTGCGGTCGATCATGCCGGTGTGGCCGCCGGTCACGACACGGTAGTGATCATGCCCGAGCCGCATGACGGTCAGGTCGGCCCGGAAGCCGCCGCGCTCGTCGAGCACCGGCGTGTAGATCACTCGGCCGATCGCGACGTCGGCCTGGCTCACGATGATCCGCTGCACGGCATCCATCGCCTTCGGCCCGACGACGTCGAAGACCGCGAACGCCGACAGGTCGACGATGCCGGCCCGATCGCGCATCGCGAGGTGCTCGGCGTTGATGATCGGCGACCACCAGCGGGCGTCCCACTCGTTCTCGCGTGGCATCACCGCCTCGCCGTACTCCCCGAGCAGGCCCTCGTTGGAGGCGTACCACATCGGCCGCTCCCAGCCGACCGCCTCGAAGAACACCGCGTCGAGCTCGCGCTGGCTGGCGTGCATCGGGGCGAGCCGCTGGTTGCGATCGCTCTCCCACTGCTCTCCGGGGTGGACGATGCCGTAGGTCTTGTTGAACGCCTCGCTCGTCCGCGCCCGGATGTGCGCCTTGGTCCGCTGGTGCGGGTAGAAGCGGGCGATGTCGCTGTGGTGCAGGTCGATCTCCGGGCAGCCGTCGGTCATCCACTCGGCGACGGCGCGACCGACTCCGGGGCCCTCCTTGACCCAGACGGCGGCGGCCGACCACAGGCCACCGACCTCCGGCGACTCGCCGAGCACCGGCGCACCGTCCGGCGTCAGCGACAGCAGGCCGTTGATCGCGTACCGGATCTCCGCTCCCTCGGCGCCGAGCAGCTCCGGCATCAGCTCGTACGCCTGCTCCAGCTGTGGGTCGAAGTCGTCCTGCGTGAATGGCATCTCCGTCGGGGACAGCTTGGCCTGCTCGATCGACGGGATGTCCTCGGGGTCCCACAGGATCGGGCGGTGCGCGTACGACCCGACCTCCATGTCGGCGCCGTGCTGCCGCTCGTAGCAGAAGGTGTCCATGTCGCGGATGATCGGGTACGAGATCTCGCCCGGCGCGTCCGCGAGCAGCGGCACCGGGCCGACGCTGATCATCTGATGCACGGCCGGCGTGAGCGGGACATGGGCGCCGGCCATCCGGGCGATCTTCGGGCTCCACACGCCGCACGCGATCGCGATCGCCTCGGTCTCGATGTCACCGGCGGTGGTGCGGACCCGGCGGACCCGGCCCTCCTCGACGTCGATGCCGGTGACCTCGACGGTCGGAGCGACCTGGAGGGCGCCCATCTCCTGCGCCCGCTCGCGCATGATGGTGCCGGCCCGTAGCGAGTCGACGACGCCGACGGACGGGGTCCAGAAAGCGCCGATGATGACGCTCGGGTCGAGGTACGGCACCCGCTCGACGACCTGCTCCGGCGTCACCAGCTCCGACGGGATGTCCCACGCCTTCGCCGACGACATCCGGCGGCGCAGCTCTTCCATGCGTTCCTCGGTACGCGCGACCTCGAAGCCACCCGACTCGGTGAAGACGTCCATCTCCTTGTACTGGCGCACGCTGTCCAGCGTCAGGTCGGTGATCTCGCGGGAGTGGTCGACCGGGAAGATGAAGTTGGACGCGTGCCCGGTCGACCCGCCCGGGTTGGGCAGCGGCCCCTTGTCGATCTGCACGATGTCGCGCCAGCCCAGCCGGGCCAGGTGATAGACGAGGCTGTTTCCGACGATGCCAGCGCCGATCACGACGACGCGCGCCCGGCTCGGTGCCGATGCCATGGCTCCACCCACTTCGAGTTGCGAGGTGCGGATTCAGTTGCGTTATATGCAACCGTACGCACTATGCGAGACAGCAATAGCATCCGTCCCGCCGCCGAGCGATGTCAAGGAGGCGACGACATCGCGCCATGCCAACGTCACTCCTCCTCAACAGGGACGTGACAAATGCACCACGATCCGAACCCATGTCGTGCCGCCAATCGGATCTTGAGGGTTTGCGGTAGCCGGGGCTACTGCAAACCCTCAAGATTCGTCCGTTAGCTGCCGATGCCTTGCAGCCAGGCGTCGACCTTGTCGGGGTTGTCGTCGATCCACTTCTGAGCGGCGTCCTCGGGGTCCATGCCGTCTTCGGCGATGTACTTCGCCACGAGGTTCTGGTCGTCGTTGGTCCACATGAAGTTCTCGACCAGCGTGGCGGCCGGGCTACCGGACTCCATGAACTCCTTGCTCGCGATCTTGTCGAGGTTGTACGGCGGGTAGTCGCATGCCACCTCTTCCGGGTCCGCGTCGCAGCCCGGCTTGTAGGGCGGCAGGTTGACATGCACCAGAGGCACCTCGGACAGGAACCACTGCGGCGAGTAGAAATAGCCGATGACCCACTCGTGGTTTTCCTCAGCGTCGCGGAACGCCTCGATCAGGGCCGCCTCGCTGCCGGCGTAAACCACCTCGTAGTCGAGGTTGAGGTTCTCCACGAGCGCCTCGTCGTTGGTCACGTACGACGGGTCGCCGTCCAGGAGCTGGCCCTTACCATGCGACTCCGACGTCTCGAAATCGTCGGCGTACTTGTTGAGGTTCTGCCAGTTGGTGATGTCCGGGTGCTCCTTCGCGAGCCACGGCGGCACGTACCAGCCGATCACTCCCTTGTTGCCGGTCGGTCCGACCCGCACCGCAGTCCCCTGCTCCTGGATGTACTTCTTCTTCAGGTCGGGGTGGCCCCAGTTTTCCAGGACGACGTCGACCTCGCCGGTGCCGAAGCCTTGCCAGGAGATCTCCTCTTTGAGGTCCTTGTATTCGACGTCGCAGCCGAGCTTCTGCTCCGCGACCGTGCCGACGACGTACGCGTCGGCCTCGTAGCCCACCCAGGGGTTGACGGCGATGTTGAAATCGCCGCAGTCCTCGGTGCCCGCGGGAGCGCTGGACTCTTCGATATCGCCTCCGCCGCAGGCCGCCAGCGCCAGCGCCGCGACCGCACCGACAACGGTGAGCTTCCTTCCGCGACGGAACCGAGCCATCGCTTGTGTCATGTTGTCTCCTTCGATCGTGCCGCAGTCGTCGCGGCCGTTCTGTTGTTTCTATCGGCAGGCGTCAAGTTGTCGCCGCCCCACGTTCCGAGCGCTGCGCGGCATAGCGCGTGATCCGGTCGAGCATCACGCCGAGCGCCGTGATTGCCACGGCGGCCGCCAGGCCCTTGCCGAAGATGTCTTGCTGCGAGAACCCGCGTACGACGAGATAGCCGAGCCCCTGGGCGCCGACCAGACCTCCGATGACCACCATCGACAAGACGAAGAGCAGGCCCTGGTTGGCCGCCAACAAAATCGAGCCGCGCGACATCGGCAACTGCACCTTGGTGATCATCTGCCACGTGTTCGAGCCCGCCGACTCGGCCGCCTCGACGGTCGTTGGCGACACCCCGCGGATGCCGTCAGCGACGAGCTTGATCGCGACCGGAACCGCAAACGCGACAGCCGCCACGATCGCCGTGAACCGGCTGGTCTCGAAGAGGGCGAGTGCGGGAATGAGGTAGACGAACGGCGGCATCGTCTGGAGCGCATCGAGGATCGGCCGCAGCACCGTATCGACCCGCCGGCTGCGGCCCATCCAGATGCCGACCAGGATCCCGATCACCATGGTGAGAAGAGCTGCAACCAGGACGGTGGTGAGGGTCTTCATGGACTCGTTCCAGAGACCGGTGCCCAGGAGGATCAGCTCGCAGACGGCCGTAGACACCAGCGCCTTCCAGCCTCCGATCAGGAAGCCCAGGGCGAGGAGCGCGACGGCGGCCAGCCACCACGGCGTCGCCGCCGACAGTCCCTCCATCGGATTGAGCAGGTTGAAGCTGACGAAGTCCTTGAATCCCTCGGTCAGGCTGCTGAAGTGGTCGATCGACCAGTCACTGATTGTGTTGACCCGGTCCTCCAGCTTGCCGCCGAGGTCGGAGCCCTCGGGAAACTCGGCATATCGGGTGTAGGTCCGGGACAGATAGATCGCGACGGCCACCGGCACTAAGAGTCCGAGGAGTGTGTAACGACGGATCCGCGGGTCGACCGCCGATCGGACGGCCAGCTCGGAGCGCTCGCCGGCAGCCGTTGTGACGCGGTCGAGCATGATCGCCAGGATCACGATGCAGAGACCGGCGACGAAAGCACCGCCGACATTGAGCGCGGCGAGCTCTTGGAGAACCGGCTGGCCGAGCCCGGGGCCGTCGACGAAAGCGGCGATCGTCACCATCGACAGCGCCGCCATCGTCGTCTGGTTCAACCCGACGATGATGGTGCGGCGGGCCATCGGCAGCTGGACCTGGCGCAGCAACTGCATGGAGGTCGAGCCCAGGGAGCGGCTCGCCTCCACCGTGGCCGGCGCGACCGTGCGCAGCCCGTGGGCACTGATCCGAGCGACCGGTGGAAGGGCGAAGATCACGGTGACGAGAAGCGCGGCCGGCGGCCCGATTCCGATGAACAACGCCAACGGAACCAAGTAGGCGAACGCCGGCATCGTCTGCATTAGATCGAGGACGGGCGTGACGACAGCGGTGAGCCCCTTGCTGCGTGCCATCCCGATGCCCAGCGGCAGGCCGATCAGCGCACAGATCACGACGGCCAGGATCGTCATGATGAGGGTGTCGACGCTGTCCTCCCAGTAGCCCAGGTAACCACAGGCGAGCAGGCTCACCGTGGTGAGGATGGCCATCCGAGTACCGGCGAGGAGGTAGGCGACCCACAGCGCGATCGCGACGACGCCGAGCCAGCCGATCTCGGGTACCGGGCGCGGGAATGCCGGCTGGCTCAAGAGCTCCTGCGCGTGCTCAACGACCCAGTTGAGCGCGTCGGTGATGGTGCCGACGACGTTGTTGAGGAACCAGTTCGTCTCGCGATGTTCGTCAAAGCTGTCGCGGACGTCGTTGAGCTTCTCATGGAGGTCGTTCAGCTCGGCACCGGCAAGCGAGAGGGTGTCGTCGCCCCGCCAGATCGCCAGACCGACCCGCCAGACCGCGAGGACGCCGATGATCGACAGCAGGCGCCAGTGCCGCTTCCAGAACGGTGGCTGCTCGGCCGGCGCCGGCTCGATCTCCGGGACGGTCGGTTTGGCCGGCCGAGCCTCGACGGCGCTCACGGCCCGGCCTCGCTGTCGCTCGCCGTGATCGCGAACGGGCGGTCGTGTTGAACCGCGATCTGGCACGAACCTCTCACGCCGGTGCCCCTTCCTCCTCGGCCACAATCACACGGATCAGGTCGTCGTCGCCGACAACCCCGAGCAGCTCGCCGTTGTCCATGACCCGGATCGGGTGGTCGGACGAGAAGCCCTCGCGGGCGGCGTCACGAACCACGACGTCGGGCTTCATGACCGGACCGTCGAGCAGCTCGCCCTCCTGCGGCGGCCGCATGACCCACTTCAAGGTCACGCAGTGCGAGCGCGGCACGTCGCTGACGAAGTCGCGTACATAGTCGTCGGCCGGTGCGGCGACGATCTCGTCCGGCGGTCCGAGCTGGATCATCTTGCCGTCGCGCATGATCAGGATCCGGTCACCGAGCTTCAGCGCCTCCTGGAGATCGTGCGTGATGAAGACCATTGTCTTGCCGACCTCGCTGTGCAGCCGGATGACCTCGTTTTGCATGTCCCGGCGGATCAACGGGTCGAGGGCCGAGAACGGCTCGTCGAACAGCATCAGATCGGGGTCGACGGCGAGCGCCCGTCCGAGACCGACCCGCTGCTGCATGCCGCCGGACAGCTGGTCGGGATAGGAGCTTTCGTTGCCGGCGAGCCCGACGAGCTCGAGGATCTCCGCCGCCTTGGCCAGCCGGTCCGCCTTGCGTACGCCGCGGATCTCCAAGCCGTATGCGACGTTGTCGATCACTCGCCGATGCGGCAGCAGCCCGAAGTGCTGGAAGACCATCGCGACGTGATTTCGTCGCAGGTCGCGTAGCTGCCCGTCGGACATGCCGCGAACGTCGTCGCCGGCGATCGCGACGTCGCCCGCGGTCGGCTCGATCAGCCGGATCAGACATCGCACCAGGGTCGACTTGCCCGACCCCGACAGACCCATGACGACGAATACCTCACCTGGCGCGACGTCGAACGACATGTCGTGCACAGCGGCGACGCATCCGGTCTGGGCCCGTAGCTCGGCCGGTGACAGGTCGGCCAGCGGGCTTCCGGGAACGCTCGATGCCTTCGGGCCGAAGACCTTCCACAGGCTGTCGACCTTGACCGCTGACTCGGTCATGAGCTACCTCCGGTCTCGTTGCGCGGATCCCCCGGTGGGTAGAGCGGATCGCCCTCGCCATGACGGTAGTACGACACGTCGACCGCAGCTGGCAGCGGCGAGTTGCCCAAGATCAGGTCGGCCGCCTTCTCGGCCAGCATCATCACCGGCGCGTAGATGTTGCCGTTGGTGACGAAGGGCATCGCCGACGCGTCGACCACCCGCAGCCCCTTGACGCCGTGCACCCGCATCGTCGCCGGGTCGACGACGCCGAGCTCGTCGTTGCCCATCCGCGCCGTGCACGACGGGTGCAGGGCGGTTTCGGCGTCGCGGGCGACCCAGTCGAGGATCTGCTCGTCGGTCTCGACCGAGGGACCGGGCGAGATCTCGCCGTCGTTGTACGGGTCCATCGCCGGCTGTGTGAGTATCGTGCGCGCCACCCGTACCGCCTCGATCCACTCACGACGGTCGTTGGCCGTCGACAGGTAGTTGAACCGTAGCGCCGGATGCTTGCGCGGATCGGTCGACGTGATCTTCACGGTCCCGCGGACGTCGGAGTACATCGGCCCGACGTGCACCTGATAGCCGTGCTCCGCCGCCGGCTGCGATCCGTCGTAGCGAATCGCGATCGGCAGGAAGTGGAACATCAGGTTCGGGTACGGGACCTCGTCGTTGCTGCGCACGAAGCCGCCGCCCTCGAAGTGGTTGGTCGCACCGAGGCCCTTGCGGAGGAACAGCCATTCGGCGCCGATCCGGGGCCGGTTGCGCCACTTCAGTCCCGGCGCGATCGAGACCGGCTGCTTCGACGCGTACTGGATGTAGACCTCGAGATGATCCTGCAGGTTGGCCCCGACACCGGGCAGGTCGGCCATCGGATGGATGCCGAGCTGCTCGAGCTCGCCGGCGTCGCCGATGCCGGACAGCTGCAGCAGCTGCGGGGTGTTGATGGCGCCGCCGCAGCAGATGACCTCGCGGGCGCGGACCGAGCGATGCAGCCGTCCGCCCCGCTCGTACTCGACGCCGACGACCCGACCCTCGTCGATGTCGAGCCGGGTGACGAAGGCCAGGGTCTCGACGGTGAGGTTGGGCCGCTTCATCACCGGATGCAGGTACGCGCGCGACGCCGAGAGCCGACGGCCCCGATGGACGTTGCGGTCGAACGGCGCGAAGCCTTCCTGGCGGTAGCCGTTGACGTCGTCGGTGCGTGGGTAACCGGCCTGTTGTGCCGCCTCGAAGAACGCACCGAACAACGGGTTGGTCGCCGGCCCGCGCTCGAGTACGAGCGGCCCGCTGCCGCCTCGCCATTGGTCCGAACCGGCGAGACAGGTCTCCATGCGCTTGAAGTACGGCAGGCAATGGGCGTAGTCCCATGCGTCGCAGCCTTTGACCGTCGCCCAGCGCTCGAGATCCAGCGGGTTGCCGCGCTGGAAGATCATGCCGTTGATGCTGCTGGAGCCGCCGAGCACCTTGCCCCGGGCGTGGTAGATCCGGCGGTCGTGCATATGCGGCTCGGGCTCGGACTCGTACTTCCAGTCGTAGAGCCGGTTGCCGATCGGGTACGGCAGCGCCGCCGGCATCTGGATGAAGGGGTCCCAGACGAAGTCGGGCCGCCCGGCCTCGAGGACGAGCACGGTCGTCGACGGGTCGGCCGACAGCCGATTGGCGAGCGCAGATCCGGCCGAGCCGCCCCCGACGATGACGAAGTCGTACCGGTCGGCGCGGCTCATGAGGCTCGCCCCCCACGCCGCATTCGGTTTTGCGCACTAGCTGTCGGTGCAGGGTGCCCTGCACCGACAGCTAGTGCGCAAAACCGCCCCGGGCTCATGAGCCGAACCACCGCTCCGGCGTGGGGGCGATGTTGTGCCAGATGTGCTTGGTCTCGCGGTATTCGTCGAGCCCGGCCAGGCCCAGCTCGCGACCGATGCCGGACTGCTTGTAACCGCCCCACTCGGCCTGCGGAACGTACGGGTGGTAGTCGTTGATCCACACGGTCCCGGCCCGGAGCCCGGAGGCGACCCGCTCGGCTCTCCCGGCGTCGGAGGTCCACACGGCGCCGGCCAGTCCGTAGTCGGTGTCGTTGCCGATCGCGACCGCGTCGTCCTCGGTCTTGAACGTCTCCACCGTGAGGACAGGCCCGAACGACTCGTCGCGTACGGCTGTCATCCCGGAGCGACACTCGTCGAGGATCGTCGGCAGGAAGTAGTAGCCGTCGGCCAGCGCCGCGTCGTCAGGGCGGCGGCCGCCGCAACGCAGCACGGCCCCCTCTTCGAGTCCTGCCGCGACGTACTTCTCGACCTTGTCGCGATGTGCCGCCGAGATGAGTGGTCCGGTCTCGGCGCGCTCGTCGAACGGCCCGCCGAGGCGGATGTCGCCGGCCCGCCGGACCAGCTCGTCGACGAACTCGTCATGAATCGACGACTCGACGACCAGGCGCGCACCCGCCGAGCAGACCTGCCCCGAATGCAAGAACACCGCGGTCAACGCGAAGTCGAGCGCCGACTCCCGATCGGCGTCGGCGAACACGATGTTGGGGTTTTTGCCGCCGAGCTCGAGGGCGAGCTTCTTCACCGTGCCGGCGGCCGACGCCATGATCCGTCGTCCGGTGGCGAGACCGCCGGTGAACGACACGAGGTCGACGTCGGGGTGCTCGGTGAGCGGCTGACCCGCTCTGGGGCCGGCGCCGAGTACGAGGTTGCCGACGCCTGGTGGCAGGCCGACGTCGTCGAGGATCTGCTGGAGCAGGATGGCGGTCGACGGCGTCAGCTCACTCGGCTTCAGCACGAACGTGTTGCCGGCCGCGAGCGCCGGTGCGACCTTCCACGAGGTCTGCAGCAACGGGTAGTTCCACGGGGTGATCAGTGCGCAGACGCCGACCGGCTCGTGCACGACCCGGCTGCGGACGTGGGCCTGCCCGGTGTCGACGAGGCGACCCGCGTCGGAGCCGGCCGCGGCCATGCCCGCGTAGTGGCGGAATACGCCGATCACGTCGTCGACGTCGTACTCACTCTCGACGATGCGTTTGCCGGTGTCGAGCGACTCCGCCCGGGCGATCTCGTCCTTGCGAGCCGCGAGTCGATCGGCGACCCGGGTCAAGAGCGCGCCGCGCTCCTGCACCGGCGTGGACGGCCACGGACCCTCATCGAAGGCGCGGCGCGCGGCGGCAACCGCGTCCACCGCATCGTCGGGGCCGGCCTCCGCCACGGTCGCGACATGATGCCCGTCCGCGGGGCAGTGGATGTCTCGGGTGTCGCCGGAGCGCGCATCGCGCCACTCACCGTTGATCGAGAGTGTGGGCATGCCGCCCCTCCCTTCGTTCACCCCCGGACAAATGCCGGCCAAGAGAGGTGCCCTGTTGCACGTCACGCAACTCAGACCCCTGTGCGCAACAGCATTCACCCGCCCTCGCGCGCCCGTCAAGGGCCATAGGGATGACGTTACGCCAGCGAGATCCCCGGGCGATTCCCCGGAGGGTGAGCAAATCCCTCAGACACGGCGCCGAGGTCGGGGAGTTGCCGACTACCCGTCGCGCCAACCCAGCCGCCGCGAGACGTCGAGTGCCGCCGCCCGTACCGCGTGCGCCGCGGCGTCGACCGCCCGCTGGTCGAGACGGAAT
>JBKOYM010000082.1:0-10357 GCA_046725375.1 Actinomycetota bacterium | reverse complement strand
GAAGAACCCTCCGAACAGGAAGAACGCCGTGAGATTCGCCGCCATCAGCGTCCGGTTACGCACCGCCGCGCCGGGCACCAGCGGAGATCGGGACCGCGCCTCGATCCGCACGAACGCGGACAGCATCACGGCGGACGCGGCGAACAATCCGAGGGTCGACCCGGATCCCCAGCCGATGTCGGCGCCGCGGTTGAGCGCGTAGACGAGCAGGAGCAGGCCCCCGGTCGCGGCGACGGCGCCGGCGACGTCGAAGCGCTCCTTGCGGCGGTGGCCAGCATCGACAGGCAGGACGATTGTCGCCAGCGCGACAAGAGCGACGCCGATCGGCACGTTGATGAGGAAGACCCAGCGCCAGCCCGGCCCGTCGGTGAGCAGACCACTGGCGATCACCCCGACTGACGCCGATATCCCGGCCGTGGCGCCGAAGAGCCCGAGCGCGCGATTGCGCTCGGAGCCTTCGGCGAACGTCACGGCGAGGAGGGAGAGGGCGGCCGGTGGGATGAGTGCCGCTCCGAGGCCCTGCAAGGCCCGGGCGCCGATCAGGAGCTCGGCCGATCCTGCCACGCCCGCGAGCAGCGAGGCGGCCGAGAACAGGATCAGTCCGGCCACCAGCATGCTGCGGCGTCCTAAGAGGTCGGCCATCTTGCCGCCGAGCAGGAGGAATCCGCCGAGCATCAGGCCGTACGCGATGACCACCCACTGCAGGGTGTTCTGCCCGATGTCGAGATCTTGTTGGATCGAGGGCAGCGCGACGTTCACGATCGCAATATCGAGCACGACCATGAACTGCGCCACGCATGCCAGGAGGAGGACTATTCCTTTGTTGGTATAGACATTCGTTGCCATCATGGATTCCTTTGCCGATTTCGACGGTGTGTTGTGACGGCGCTGGTTAGGCATCTCGGGCGGGCTGGTAGGTGACGTACGCGAGGTCCTCGACGGTGCGGACGTCGACCAGGCGCACGGGCAACTTGTCGCTAGTTTCGACGAAAAGCCGCTCGCCGGCCCCGAGGACGACCGGGTAGATCATCAGCCGGAACTCGTCGACGAGGTCGTGCTCGATCAGCGTGCGCACGAGCTGGAGGCTGGCGGCGACGACGATGTCCCCTGCCACCTCGTGCCTCAGGCGCGAGACGGCCTCCACGACATCGCCCTTGAGAACGGTCGTGTTGTTCCAGTCGGGGTCTTCGAGGGTGGAGGACACGACGTACTTGGGTTTGCTGTTCAGCCTGTCCGCCAACGCGCCGGTCCGGGATGGCCACCGCGCGGCGAGGAACTCGTAGCTGCGTCGACCCAGCAGCATGGCCTCGGTGGCCAGCGCCTCGTCGAGCGCGACCTGGGCCGCTCCGTCGCGACCGCGGTCGCCGATGCGACCGATCCAGCCGCCGTGCCTGAAGCCCTCGACACCGGACGGGTCCTCGATGACCCCGTCGAGCGTGACGTTTTCGCTGACGATGATCTTTCCCATAGCGCTTCTCCTTCGCTGGCGGTGTCCGCTACCACTGGTGTAGGCGCCGCGAGCCAGCGAAAGTGGGCGCCCGGCGACCGCCCAGTTCGCCCCTCGGCCGGCGTCCATACAGGGTGGAAGTGCGACAGGATGAGTGAGGAAGGTGACGCGAGAGTGGCGACCGGCGACCTGATGTCCCGAGCCCGGGCCGGGGACGGCGGCGCGTTCCGGGAGCTGACCGAGCCGTACCGGCGCGAGCTCCAGGTGCACTGCTATCGGATGCTCGGATCCTTCGAGGACGCCGAGGACGCCGTCCAGGACGCGCTGCTGGCCGCCTGGAAAGGGCTCGGCGAGTTCGAAGGGCGAGCCTCGATACGCACCTGGCTGTACCGGATCGCCACCAATCGGTGCCTCGACGCGCGTCGCTCGGCCAGCCGACGCCCGGCGAAGGAGTGGAACGTGCCCAACGTTGAACCGCCCGAGCCGACCCGACTAGGCGAAGTGATGTGGCTAGAGCCATATCCAGACTCCCTGCTCGAGGGCATCATCGATGTGCCGCTCGGCCCGGAGGCCCGCTACGAGCAGACCGAAACGATCTCCCTGGCGTTCGTGACCGCCCTGCAGGTCCTGCCGCCTCGCCAACTCGCCGTGCTGATCCTGCGCGACGTCCTGGGATTCCACGCCAGCGAAGTGGCCGAGATGCTGGACTCAACCGTCGAATCGGTCACCAGCGCCCTCAAACGGGCCCGAGCCAGCCTGCAGCGCCGACAGTCGACGACCGGCGACCGCCAGCCTCCTCCGGCTCCGGACTCACCCGCCGAGCAGGCGATCGTGGCGAAATTCGCCCGCGCGTGGGAGTCCGCCGACGTCGACGCGCTGGTGACCCTGCTGACCGACGACGCCTTCGTCTCGATGCCACCAATTCCCTTCGAATACGAAGGTCGCGACATCGTCGCCCGCTTCTGCGCCAGCCTGTTCGGCGCCGGCCGAAGGTTCGACCTCGTGCCGACCCGCGCCAACGGCCAGCCGGCGTTCGGGGCCTACCTGCGCGCTCCCGACGGCGTCAGCCACGGGATGGGCCTCTTCGTGCTCACCCTCGCCGGCGACCGGATCTGCGCCATGACCCGCTTCGAGAACACCGTGCTCTCATCCTTCGGGCTGCCGCGATCACTCCCCAGCCGATAACAGCATCCATCGCGATAACCGAGCCGTCGGTGCTCTGCGCACCGAGACAGCCCAGGCGGTCACGGTCTGCCGCCCGTCGGCGGTCTAAGCAGGTCGCCTTCGCTGGTTCGAGTGGTGTCAGCACTACGCCTTGGACCCGCTGTCGGGATCGAGCGAGCGCACGTCGAGTTGTACATCCGAGGGCTCGGCGAGTCCGGGCTGATGGATTCGTCGGTCAACACGATGATGCACGGGGTTAGCGGGTTCTTTCGGTTCGCTCACATCGACGGTCTCATCCCGCCGACCCCGCGGTGTATGCGCGGCTGCCGAAGGTCCACCGAGACGAGTCTCGCACCCAGGGCCTGGACCGGCTGGAGTTGATCCGTTTCCTCCAGGTCGCCCAGACCATCGGCATGCACCACGGCGCCCTCGCATTCCTGCTGGGCATCAACGCGCTGCGGGCCTGCGAGGCCGCGGCCGTGGCCGGCGACGTTTGCGATCCGGGCCACCATCCGGTAGGCGTCTCGCCGGTCGATAGGCTTACCTGACATCGGTCGCAACACCAATGGCCCGTCGGCGCGTTCGCCCCGGCACGCCTCCAGAACCGGAGAACGGGGACGGTCAGAGGCATCGTGGCGGGCTTGTTGCCCTTGCCGACCAGGTGGAGCACTCGATGACCGCGCAGCGTGTCGGCATAGTCCTCGATCCGCATTCGGCGGCACATTGGTCCGCACTCACTACGCCACGCGGCGATCACCAACGCCCTCGACGCCGGAGTTCCGCTCAGGGATGCCCAGATCCTCGCCCGACACGCCGACCCACGCACCACCGAGCACTACGACCGCGCCCGCGGCAACCTCGACCGCCAAGGGGTCCACTTCCTCACCGCCTACGTCGCCGGCACGTAGCTCGATGAACGTGCGACGCCTTGACCAGACCGCGTCCTCACCGCCCAAAGTGACGCGGCTCTTTTCTGCACTAGATCGTGCCGCCTGGCAAGCGTTAGGCCGATCAACCGGGGCGACCCTCACGGACGTTCGGACGTCGCTACCGGGTCGATCTCCGGCCGAGCCCGCTGGCTTGTGCCAGTGCGATCGCTTCCTCGCGGGTGGCGACTCCCAGTTTCGCGAGCATCTCCGATACGCGGTTGCGGATCGTCTTGGGTGCGAGGAAGAGCCGCGCGGCTACCTGGGAGGTGGGTAGTCCCTGCACCAGCAGGTCGAGGATCTCCAGGTCGCGGGCGTCGAGGGCGTCGAGGGAGTCGGTGCGTGGGGCCGAGGCGGCTGCGGCGACGACGGCGGCGGATGCGCCTTTGCCGAGGACGAGAGCGCCCCCGGCGGCGGTGTGGATGGCGGCCAGGACGTCGGCGGGGTCGGAGTCTTTGAGTAGGTAGCCGTCCAGGCCCGATCCGAGGCTGCGCATGATGGCCTGGTCGTCGGCGTGCATGGTGAGTACGACGACGCGCAGCGCCGGCCAGGTCCGTTTCAGGGCGGTGCCGAGCTCGATGCCGTCGCCGTCGGGCAGGTCGAGGTCGACGACGGCCACGTCCGGCTCGTCGCGTACCGCCATGGCCTCAGCGACTGTCTTGGCCGCCGCCACGAGGTCGAGCCCGTCCTCGGACTCGACCAGCGCGGACAGTCCGGATAGGACGATCGGGTGGTCGTCGACCAGCATCACCTTGGTCATGTTGCTCCTCGTGCCGGTATCTCCACGCGCAGCAGGACGCCGGGGCCCGTGCGCGGCTGTAGGACCAGCGTCCCGTCGAGCTGTTCGGCGCGTCGGCGCAGGGACGTGAGCCCGACGCCTGGGGCGATCGGTCCACCCACGCCGTCGTCACGTACGTCGACGCGGACGCAGCCGACCTCCGTCGTGCTCACGTGGACCTCAACGTTTCGGGCGTTGCCGTGCCGCAACGCATTGGTGACTCCCTCGGCGACGGACCGGTAGACCGCCACCGTCACGGCGGGCGACAACTTCTGTTCCAGGTCGGTCTCCAGCGCGACCCGGTGGTCGTCGCCGTCGAACGTTGCCACGAGTCGCGCGAGCGCCCTGGCCAGGTCGCCGTCGCGCAGGGCGGAGGGGGCGAGATCGGCCACGATTCGGCGCAGATCTCCGCGGGACTCGGTCAGGTCGGTTGCCAGGGTTTGCAGAAGGGGAGTCGGGCTCGTTCGGAGTTCGGCGTGTACCCGCATGCTCATGCCCGCCAGCACCGGGCCGAGCCCGTCGTGCAGGTCGCCGAGGATGCGGGCGCGCTCGGCATCCCGCTCCCGGGCCACGTCCTGGCGGGCGTGCTCGGCCTCGACGGCGAGCCCGACCGCGCGGGTCACGAGAGCGACCGTGGGCACGAGCTGCTCGACGATACGCGCCTGACGTGGCTCCGGACCCTCGGGATCGGCCGGGTCGAGCAGCATGGTCCCGACGCGGTCGCCGCCGACCAGAAGGGGGAGGTCCACCCAGCAGGTCGGAAGGTCCGGAGCGTCGTCTCCCAGCACCAGCCTCACCTCGCGAAGGCCGCCGCATGCCGCCACCATGTCCGCCGCCTTGCCCAACAGCTCCCGCGGGTCGGTGAGGTGATGCAGATCCGCGGTGATCGCCGCGACGTCGGCGGACGTCAGCGCTCCGGCGCCGTATCGACGCTCCAACCACGACCGTCGCGCCCAGCTCGCCGCCGGCCACGCCAGGGCCGCCGCGGCCACCGCCGCGAACGCCGCCGACAGGTCGGGCGCCGGAATGTCGGAGCGAGTGGCGACGACGCGCACCAGCACGCCCGTGCCCGCCCCAACCAGCAGGGGAATCGTGCCAGCGGCCACATCGACCAACGGCTCGTCGAGCGGCCGCAGGTCGGTCGCAGTGACCAACCGGACAACGAGGCCGGCCATGGCCCACAGGCCCAGCGTCATCACCACCGCAACGGTGCGCGCGTCGAAACTCACCGACGCCACCGTCACCGCTGCCAGAAGCAGGGCAGACCACACCAGCAGCCAGCAAAGTCGCCGGCTTGCCGTCCGTCCGGGCGCATATCCGACTGCGGAACCGATCGCCACTAGCGTGCCCAGGACCAACACCACGCCCAGCGACCGCCAGGCGTCCTCGAGCCGGACCCACACATCCTGGTCGCTCGTCAGCACGGCGACTGCCGCGACTACCGACGGTACGAGCGCCAACATCGCCAGCACCCAGCCCACTCGGACGTCCTGGCGACGATCGAGCAGCAGCGCCGCCGCCACGCCGAACGCCGGCCAGCCCGCGCCGTACAGCGCCCCGGTCGGAATGCTCGCCTCGTTGAATCCCATCAGCGTGGGAATGGCCCCAACCGCGACCGCGAATCCGGCCGCCAGCACACCCCACGAGACCCCACGTGCACTGGGCGTAGCGCTGCTCACACGCCAATCATCTGCCAAAGCCCCGCCGATCGGGAGCCTCACGGGACGAATCAGGACAGCCGCGGGACAACCCGGGACAGCGTGGGTATCGCCAGCGGGACACCGCCGGGGTCACCGTGGACAGGTGCCCCGGACCGGCCGGGGCGAACACCGGGAGAACAGAATGACCACAGCAAACGTCGGGACCATTCCGCGCCGCCTTCCACCCGCAGTACTCGTCGGAGGTGCCTTCGCACTCTCCACGCTCCTCAACATCACCCTGCAAGTCGCCGAGATCCTGTTCACCGACCACGACCCGCACGCACCCGAAGGCCCGATCGACGGCATCGAAAGCATCTCCGTCGTGGGCGGCATCGGCCTCATCCTCGCCCTCGCCATCGCGATCCCACTGTCCCGCGACGCCCGGCGAGCCCGGACCGGCGCCGTGGTGCTCGGCGCGCTCGCGGTGGTGTCGCTGCCCCTGTTCTGGTCCGGCGCACCAGCCACGCTCGGTGCCGCCGCCGCCTGGCTCGGCGGCCTCGCGAAGCACAGCCACCCCCAGACCGGCGTCGCCCGCGGCTTCGGCATCGTCGGAATGGTGATCGCCATCCTCGTCATCGTCGCGACCGTGTTCGGCGGCATCGGCAACTTCTCCTGAGCTGACAGCCGGGTGGTTCTCGTGTCCTTACGATCCAGCCTCGTCACCGCCGCCACACTGGCTGGGATACCGGCCGGACGCCGCCGTCGCCGCGCGCCGCTGGAAGCGGTACTCGCATCGGGCAACCCCGACGAACTGCCACGTGCCGCCGGTCTACTGGGAGACCTGTTCGTTCAGCGAAGCGATGCCGGTGCGGCCGAACATGCCTACCGGGCAGCCATCGACGCCGCCCACCCCCACTGGTCACCGGTCGCACAGGTGGCCCTCGCTCAGCTCTTGAGCGACCGCGGCGACCGCTCGGAAGCCCAGACGCTGCTAAAGGCCGCGATCGCCTCCGGCAACGCGCGAACCACCCGTCTGGCACAAGCCAGCCTCGACAAGCTCTTGGCCGGCGACGGCAACCAAGCGGCAATCGGTCCCTCACCAGAGACCTACGAGACGCTCGGTGACTTCATACCTACCCGTCGATCGCGCGAACTTGGACGAACTTCTTCCACGATGTCCGTGCGCACAGCTGTGGTGGCTGGCGTGGTCGGTCTTGCCGCCGGCATCGCTGCTATGACTGTATTGATCAGCGATCTGACCGCCGGGACCGCGGACTCACCAACCGTCGAGCAGCAGGAACCGGCCGCGCCGGCACCGCACGACAACGGGTACACCGGCCCCACGTCTCCGGACCCCGCCGAGCACAAGATCCGCTGGCTGAAGCGACACGAAAATCGGATCGTTCGCGGCTACACCGAACACCTCGCCCGCGGCCAGATGTCGATGGAGGAGTTCGAGGCAATCGCCAGCACGCGGGTGGCCAACGGAAATTGGACGCCGAACATCGTCGATCACATCCTCGATACTGCACGAATGAAATCCCTTGCCCAGCTGCATCAGGGCTGCCAGGTGTACTCCGCCGGACGGATTGGGACAGTCCCGGGCTGTGACGTACTGCGGCCTTCGAGCGCGGTGGACGATGCCACCACCGACACCGGACCCAACGATCCCCGCCCACCGCGGATCTCGGAGCGCGTGAATGCCCGGCACCCACAGACCATCCCGCAGAAGAGACGCCGATCAACACCAACAGATCTGTCAAGACTCAGGTGAGCCACGGCAGCCGGCCAGGCAAAAGGCCGACCGTTAGCACGCAAAGGCCGCGCTCGTAAACGCGGTGCGATCCGTGAGCCCACACCTTTCGACTACCGCTCGTTCGACGGCGAGCGGCACTCGGTATTTGCCCGACCAAACGGGGATGCGCGCAGTCCGAGCGCAGGCGTGACGAGAGCCGAACCAGTCGATGCGGCGACTTGGCCGATGAACTGTCGCGGGACGAATCGGGTCAGCGACGGGATACCCCGGGACACCGTGGGTCTCGCGAGCGGGACGCTGCCCGAGTCAACGTGGTGAGGTGCCCCGGATCGACCGGGGCGAAAGCCCGGAGGTCAGCATGACAACAACAAGCATCGGATCGACCGCGCGCCGCCTTCCATCCGCGGTACTCGTGGTGGGCGCCTTCGCACTCTCCACGCTCCTGAGCATCACCCCCGCCCTGGGAGCGCCCGACAACGCCAACACCCTCGTACTGGACCTGGGATGCACCGACGGCCAGCACTACTCCATCACCGTGCTCGAGCCCACACCCGACCAGGCCGCCGCACACGTCGTGAACGGAACATCGGTGCTCATCCCCACCGTCTTCCAGTGGCACATCGTCATCACCGACACCGACGGCAACGTGCTCGACGAGTCCAACCCACCGCCGGAGCTGGTGCACGGCCACTCCGCCGCCCAGCTCGACACCATCGAGTGCACCTTCACCCAGACCGCCCACCACGAGGCGTACACCGTCCAGGTCGACGGCACGGTCCAGGCCTACCTCCCCCACTGAAAACCGTTGGGCCCGGCGTACGCGTAGCGACATCCGTCCTCGCACCGTCGGGCCCTACGCCGCTCAACCCTGAACATGCGACCCCATCCGCCCCGGCGCTGCCTTGATGAACGCGCCAGAACAGCAACATAGTGCGGTCAACAGGTCGTCTTCGCCGCACGACCCGAGGTCTCCGGGATCGGCTACCGGCTGTGCAGCGCGGCTTGGGGACGCGGACTTGCCACCGAAGGTGCCCACGCGATGATCCGCCAGGCCTTCAACGACCCGGGCATCAAGCGAGCGTTCGCCACCACCATGGCGGTCAACACCCGATCGCGTCGGGTACTGCAGAAACTCGGCATGACGCACACCTCGACCTGGATAGAGCAGTGGGACGACCCGATCCCAGGCTCGCGCAAGCGTACGACCGGCGGCAGATCCGGTCCGGTCTGACAATTTCCATCGACGCAATGAGCCGAACGACGTTGGCGAGGATTCACGCCAGTGGCTATCGGCCGCGGGTGCGCTAGTCCGATGGGGGAAATGCGCCGACGGCGGTGGTCTGCTCCCACACCAGCTGCCAACCTTCCCCGCGCTTCTCGTACAGGCAGGTGAGCCATGCCCCGTGGGAGAGCCTGCCCTCGCCGGCGGCGACGACTTCGATGTGTGCCTGGTATCGGAGGATCGCGGAGTCGGCGTATGGCCGTACTTTGATCCGGGTGGTCGGTTCGAAGGCTTGGAAGTCGAGGTCGCCCGATGCCACGGCGCCGAGGATGTCCTCGCTGGTCAGCGGGTAGCCGGTCGGCGGAATGGCCTGGAAGTCGGCGGCGTGGAGCTTTTCGAGGACGGGCATATCGGCGGCGACCAGGGCGTCCAGGCGGGTTTCCTCGGTCTGGCGAAGAGTTTGGATGGTGGTCGGATCGGTTCCGTCGTGTCCCTGAGCGGCCAGCGCGATGCTGCCTAACGCAAGGGTGGCGATCACGCCGATGGCGACGGCGAGGGCGCGAACCTGACGCTGGCGGCGCCTGGCAAGGACTCGCTCGACGGTGCTGGTGATGTAGCCGTCTCGGAGTTCGAGGTCGGCAACGTCGTCGCGCAGCTCGGCCCGGAGTCGGTCTTCAAGCAGCGCGGTCATGATGACCTCCAGGCGTCTTCTAGCTCGGTCAGGTAGGACCGCAGGGTGCGCATCGCCTTTGCGTTGTCGGTCGTCACTGCCTCGGTGGAGCAGCCGAGAAGCGCCGCGGTCTGCGGCTCGTTCAGGTCTTCGTAGTAGCGCAGCACGATCACGGCGCGTTGCCGCGGAGGGAGGGTGAGGACGATCGGCCACAGCCGGCGCTGCGGATTGACTTCATCACTTGGCCTGGCTTGGAGGTCCGGCGGGCTAACGCTGCGCGTCTGGTGTGTCGATGCGCGTCGCTTCCGCCGGCGCACTAAGGCTCTGACCATGGCCGTATGCACGGCGGCCTCCGCCGCTCGCGGCTGCCGCATGCCGCCCACGAGGGGGTACGCCCGGATGAGGGCGGCCTGCAGAAGGTCTTCGGCCAGCTGTCGTTGGCCGGTCAGAAGATAGGCCGTGCGTAGCAGTGCGACCGAGCGAGTCGCGACGAACTCGGTGAACGCATCGTAGTCTCCGTCGACCTTGGAGCGATTCATCTCACAGCCCTTCCCGACCATCCATCAGGCCAAGTTCCCCGGGTGCGTCCGCCGGCGTATGCGCCGCGACGTTCTGGCGCCTGGCGACGATGATGGCTGCGGCGATCAGCCAGAATGGCAGGAGCAGGTAGCTGACCAGGCCGCCTGGCGGGATGTGGCAGACGCCGAGCAGCGCGAGGGCGCCCATCACGATGGTGGTTCTGGCGAACCACTTC
>JBKOYM010000077.1:0-8832 GCA_046725375.1 Actinomycetota bacterium | reverse complement strand
ACGCCGTGGATCGCGTTGGCGCCCGACATCAGCGGTGTGTGCAGCGTCGACGACACCTTGGAGATGACCTCGACGCCGACGAACACCGATAAGACGAAGATGGTCAGCCAGACCACGGACTCGGTCACGCTTGGGTCCCTTCCGCCGCAGCGGTCGCTTGGTCGGCGTCCGGCTGCTCGGCGGCCACGTTATCGGGAGCGCTGCCGGTCAGCAGCTCCCGGGTCGGCTCGTGCCGTACTTCACCGTCGTGGGTCACACAGCAGCCAGCCACGACCTCGTCGTCGAAGTCCGGTGCGAAGCCGTCGTCGCCCGTCATGAGGCTGAGGAGGTTGACGATGTTTTGAGCCAGCAGCTGACTGGCCGGGCCTGGCATCTGACTCGGCACGTTGAGGGCGCCCCACACTTGTGCGTTGCCGATCTTGACGGTCTTGCCGGGCTCGGCACCCTCGACGTTGCCGCCATTTTCGGCCGCCAGGTCGACCACGACCGATCCTGGGCCCATCTTCTCGACCATGTCGCGCGTGACGAGGACGGGAGCTCGCTTACCGGGTACGGCGGCCGTCGTGATCAAGGCGTCGGCGGCCGCGATGTACGGAGTGAGCAACTCGCGTTGGCGTCGGGCCCGATCCTCGGTCATCTCGCGCGCGTATCCGCCGGCGCCTTCGAGCGTGTCGAGTTCGAGGTTGATCGCCTGGGCCCCCATCGACTGGATCTCCTCGGCCGCGGCGGCCCGTACGTCGTAGGCCTTGACGACCGCACCGAGACGCTTGCAGGTCGCGATCGCCTGGAGACCGGCGACGCCGGCGCCGAGTACGACGATCTCCGCCGGCGGTACGGTGCCGGCCGCCGTCATGTTGAGCGGGAACATTCGCCGCAGCAGCCCGGCCGTGACAATCGCGCATCGGTAGCCCGCGACCAAAGCCTGCGACGACAGGGCGTCCATCGACTGCGCCCGCGAGATTCGCGGCACCAGTTCCAGTGAGAACGACGTGATCGCGCAATCGCGGAACTCGACGACTCGGTCCCACTCGCCGACCGGGAGAAAGGAGATCGTCACCGCCCCGGACCGGAGCCCGCGGATCTGATCGGTGCGCAGCGGCTGCACGGACAAGACGATGTCCGCGACCGAGACGGCGGCACCGGTTACGGCCGCACCGGCGTCGCGATAGTCCTGATCGGAATGGCCCGCGCTGAGTCCCGCTCCGGGCTCGATGGCAACGTCGTATCCGAGCCCGGTCAGCGTGCCCACGAGCTCCGGGACCAGCGCAACTCGGTGCTCCGCGTCGGCGGTCTCCTTCACGACTGCGATGTTCACTCGCCGAACCGTAGTAGAGCGCGTACGCCGCGACTACCTATCGAGACGCTCGTCTCACCATATTGTGAGACAAAGTGAGCACAACCTGTGATCGCGTTGAAACGTGTCGCCACCTGCCGAGACAGCATGGGTCAGCCGGTGATCCGGTTGCCCAGACGAATCACCCGCCGAGCCTCCCGCCAAGCCCGCGACACCGGCCTCGTTCGATCCGTACTGTCGGGGCGTGACTCATCCGTATTGGCCGCTGTTCGACCTGAGACTCACGACGCCGGACCTCGTGCTCCGGCCCGCGACCGAGACTGACCAGCTACGGCTGGCGGACATCCTTCCCGACGACGTCGACTTCGATCCGGCCCTGCCTCAGTACGACTTCGCCGATCGGCGGGCTCTTCGCGGCGCCGGTCTGCATCAGTCGTACTGGCGCGCCTTCGGGACCTGGCGACCGGAGTCGTGGGCGATTCCGTTCGTCGTGTTTTGCGGCGACGAACTGATCGGGATGCAGGCGCTCGAGGGCGACGACTTCGCGAGGTTGCGTACGGTCGACAGCTTCTCGCTACTCATCCGCGAGGCACGCGGCAAGGGTTACGGCAAGCAGATGCGCGATGCCGTTCTCGCTCTTGCCTTCGGCCCACTCGAGGCGGCTCGCGCGATCACCTCGGCATGGCACGACAACCACGCCTCGCTCGGTGTATCGAAGGCGCTCGGCTATGTCGACAATGGCGAGGTGCTGCATCGTCGCGGCGACGGCGTCGACGTCATGGTGCACCTGCGGCTGACGCGGGAGGCATGGTCGGCCCGAACGGATCGGCCGCCGGTCGACATCATCGGCTTCGAGCCCTGCCGGCCCCTCTTCGGCCTCTGATCCGTCGACCCGCAGGGCCGTCAGGGGATGTGATCGAGGGGCCAGGTCTCGCCGGTCGCGCTGTCGATCAGCGCCGCCCGATCGGCCCGCCCCTCTAACGGAAGCACCTCGTAGATCGCTGCCGCCAGCACCGGCAGCATTGGCAACGGCACCCGCGGCGCGACCGTACAGTGCGGCATCCACGCGCCCGGGTCGTAGTGCCGATGCAACTCGGCGCCGGTCGCCTGGATCGCCGCGACCACGGTCTCCTGTCGGCGCACGATGTCGCTCTCGACCGCCGGCACGAGCCACGACCGGCCGCGCCGAAACAATCCGAGTCCGTCGAAGCGCAGGACCGTCGGCCCGCCGTCAGGCAGCGTACGAACGGCCTCGTGGATCGGATCGACGGCGCCATTGCGGACCACGGCGTACGACAGATGCGGCACGTGCCGTCCATGCGTGTGCGATCGCAACGTCGGTACGCCGAGGTCCTCGAGCCGGTCCCAAAGAGCCCTCAGCGCTCGGTCGGTGCGCTGGTCGAACAGCAGACACACTGCGAGCGCCATCCGACGACGCTACCCGAACGAGACGGCATCCGACTCGCAGGCTGCTCCCTTCGGCGGCAGCACACCGTGGACGACATAGTCGGCGATCGCCGCGTTCGCGCATTGGCTGACACCCAGGCTGGTGTGCCCCCAGGCGTGCAGCGTCAGCATTCGCGACCCCGCAAGCAGTTGGCGTGGCGGCGACAGTCATCGCCGCCGCACAGGTGAGGAAAGTGAGTCGCAGGCTACGGTTCATCGCGTCTCCCCAAGTGCTCGCGGGCCCCTCCGACGCTAGGGGCAGGCGGCATCCTGCCTATTACAGCGTCATCACGATCGGGCGACTAGCGAGGTCCGGCGGACCACGGCGTACGACGGATGCGGCACGTGCCGTCCATGCGTGTGCGATCGCACCGTCGGTACGCCGAGGTCCTCGAGCCGATCCCACAGGGCTCGCAGCGCCCGCTCAGTCCCCGGACGAACGGCAGACAAGCCGCGAGTGCCATCGGACACGGCTCTCAGTAGTAGTACGGGAACCGGGACCAGTCGGGATTGCGCCGCTCCAAAAATGCGTCGCGACCTTCGACCGCTTCGTCGGTCATGTACGCCAACCGCGTCGACTCCCCTGCGAACAATTGCTGGCCCACCAGCCCGTCATCGATCAGGTTGAACGCGTACTTGAGCATCCGCTGCGAAGTCGGGCTCTTAGCGTTGACCTTGCGGGCCCATTCGAGGGCGACCCGCTCGAGCTCGGCATGCGGCACGACGGCGTTGACCATGCCCATGCGGTGCGCGTCGGCCGCGGAGTACGTGTCGCCGAGGAAGAAGATCTCGCGGGCGAACTTCTGACCGACCTGACGAGCGAGGTACGCCGAGCCGAACCCGCCGTCGAAGCTCGCGACATCGGCATCGGTCTGCTTGAACATGCCGTGCTCGGCTGACGCGATCGTCAGGTCGCACACGACATGCAGGCTGTGACCGCCGCCTGCGGCCCAGCCTGGAACGACGCAGATGACCACCTTCGGCATGAAACGGATCATCCGCTGACATTCGAGGATGTGCAGCCGGCCGAGTCGGGCTTGGTCCGCCTGAGGGGCCGGGTCGTCGGGCGTGGACGCGTCGGCACCCTCGTCGTACTGATAGCCGGACCGACCCCGGATACGTTGATCGCCGCCGGAGCAAAACGCCCGGCCCCCGTCCTTCGGCGACGGGCCGTTGCCGGTGAGGAGTACGCAGCCGACGTCGCTGGTGATGCGCGCGTGGTCGAGTACGCGCAGCAACTCGTCGACCGTGTGCGGCCGGAAGGCATTGCGTACCTCGGGCCGGTCGAACGCGACCCGAACGGTGCCGTGCTCGACGGCGCGATGGTACGTGAGGTCCGTGAGATCCTCGAACCCCGGCACCAGGCGCCAGGCGTCGGGGTCGAACAGCTCCGAGACAGGGGCGGCAGCGTCGGTCATGGGTCGACGGTATCGAGGGTGGGCGGGTGGCGCGGGGGTCCCCTGCGACGAACCTACTGGCACTGGGGACCCCTGCGCCAAAACCGGATCGGCGCAGGCTTCCCCAGTCAAGTCGCCGCCCGTGACATCCACTCGCACCGACACATGTCTGTGCGTGCCGACCGGATTTCGTTCAGGTGTTCGGTGACGGCCGAGCGGTCCTTCCGTAGCGTCGCCCGCATCGGACGAGAGGACGAGCCATGCGTGCGACCACTGCTGCCATCGCGGCACTGACGACGACGGCCGCGACGGCGATCGCAACGGCGCCGCTCCCGACCCAGGCCGCCGACGAACCGGCGATCGTCGTGTCGGACGGCGTCACGCAACCGGTGTTCGGCTACTCCGACGCCATCCGCCAGCGGGTGTGGGTCGACACCGACGTCGACAGCGACCGCGACGGCGTCGACGACGTGATCCGCGTCGACATCATCCGGCCGGCCGCCACCGAGCAGGGACTCAAGGTCCCGGTCATCATCGACGACAGCCCGTACTACACGACGCTGTGCCGCGGCAACGAGGGCGAGTGCAAGGCCGACGTTGACGGGGACGGCCTCCTCGATCGCTGGCCACTCTTCTACGACAACTACTTCGTTCCACGCGGGTACGCGGTCGCGCTGGTCGACATGACCGGAACAGCAGGCTCCACCGGCTGCCCGACGATCCAGGGCACGAACGAGAACATCTCCGGGCCGAGCGTGATCGACTGGCTCAACGGCCGCAACACCGCTCACGACGCCAACGGCGATCCGGTCACCGTCGACTGGCACAACGGCAAGTCCGCGATGATCGGGAAGTCGTACGACGGTGCACTGGCGATGGCCGGCGCCGTGTCCGGCGTCGACGGCCTGTCGACGGTCGTGCCTATCTCTGGCCCGTACAACTACTACGACTACACGCGCAGCAACGGCATCGTCATGCGCGGCAACAGCTACCCGTCGTCGAACCTGGCCCGGGCCATCACGGCGGACGACCCGGCGCGGCAGGCGCGCTGCCAGCCGGTCTGGGACGAGATGGCCGCGAACGACGGTGACGAGACCGGCGACTACTCGCCGTTCTGGGCCGAGCGCGACTACCTGAAGGACGCCGCCAACATCGACGCGAGCGTCTTCCTCGTTCACGGTGTCCAGGACGAGAACGTCCGGCCCGACCATTTCAGCAAGTTCTGGCAGGCGCTCAAGGACAACGGGACTCCCCGGAAGCTGTGGATCGGCCGGATCGGTCACGTCGAGCCGTTCGACTTCCGGCGTGCCGTGTGGGTCGACACCCTCCATCGGTGGTTCGACCACTGGCTCCAGGGCATCGACAACGGGATCATGCACCAGCCCAAGGTCGACGTGGAGACCTCGATCGGCGTCTGGGAGCAGCACGCCGACTGGCCCATCCCCGGGACCGCGAAGGTCAACGTCTGGCTGCGCGGCGACGACGAGGGCGCCGGATCGCTGGCGCTGACGCCTCCCGAGCAGGGTCCGATGCAGTCCTTCGTCGACGATCCGAACCAGTTCGAGGCCGCGATGGTCGACAACCCGAACCAGTCGACCGGCAGTCGGCTCGCCTACCTGTCGGAGCCGCTCACCGACGACCTGCGGATCTCGGGTACACCCGTCATCGATCTGACGGCGTCGTCGAGCCTCGACGAGGCGTACTTGGGCGCGATCCTGGTCGACTACGGCGCCAGCACCCAGAACGACCGATCCGGCGACGGAGTACGGCAGACGACGCTGCCCGAGGAGTGCTACGGCGAGTCGAGCCAGTACGACGACGGGTGCTACCGCCCGATCTCGTACCGGCCGATCGATGTGACGCAGTGGCGGGTCACCAAGGGGATCCTCGACGGGCGTAACCGCAACTCGATCACGACACCGGAGCCGATGGTGCCCGGCCAGACGTACGAGCTCCGATTCCCGCTGCTGCCGAACGACTACACCTTCGCGGCGGGCCATCAGATCGGCGCCATCGTCGTGGGGAGCTACCGAAGCTACGGGGCCGAGCGGATCTTCTCCCGCCCGACCATCTCCGTCGACACCAGCGCCAGCCGGATCGCGCTGCCCGTCCTCGGTGGGCTCGACGCGGCTCGCAGGGCCGGCATCCCGGTCCGCTGACCCCGTCGAGGTATCGGTTTTGCGGGCTCGCTGCCGTGTCGGCCCGTCGAGCCGACCGGGATTGCGCAAAACCGGTCAGCCCGCGCGTGTCGAAAGATGCGGCGGGCCGACCCGACGCCGGACGTAGCCGTTGGCGCCGTCGTACTCACCCGTCATGCGCGCGATCTTGATCGTGAGGTGGAGAGCCAGCCGCTCCAGGCCGTTCTTCAGGTCGGTGTTGGCGAGCTGCTCGACCCGCTGCAGCCGGTAGTAGAGCGATGTCCGATGGAGGTTGAGCCGCTCGGCGGTGACCTGAGCGTTGCCCGCGACATCGAGGTAGGTCTCCAGCGTCTCGATCATCGGCTGCGCCTCCGGCGAGTCGAGGAGGGCGTGGAGGCCCGCATGCAGGACGGGTGGCTCCTCGCCGCGGCTGGCCAGCTGGACGACGATCTGGTTCACCCCGAGCGCGGACCAGTACGCCAGGTCGGGCATGCCCGGCAGTACCGTCGCGGCGTCGACCGCCATCCGCGCCTCGCGGTAGGACTCGGCGGCGAACTCCAGATGACGTCGGTGACCCCCGACTCCGACGAGCACCGACGCCGGTACGCCTCGAGAGTGCAGCTCGGCCTCGACCGACTCCATCAGCGCGGCGACCAAGCCCCCGATGCGATCGGGGCTGTCCGACGGCGCGGAGATCAGCAGAGCGGCATGGTCCTTGCGGACGAGGTGCAGGGTCGGATCTCGACGGTGTGCGCTCACCTGGCCGACGAGTGCCTCGGCGAGCGCGTCCTCGATGTCGACGATCCAGTCCGGATCCGTCGTCGCACCCTGGATCACGGCCACGACGACGCCATCTGGTGCGGCGAAGTCTCCGTCCGCCTCGAGGATCCGAGCGGCGTCGACCGCATTCGGCGAAGACGACAACAGAGTCTGGACGGCGTCGGTCAGCCGGGCGGTGGCCAACGAGCTGACCACACTGTCCCGGTGCAACATGACGGCCAGCTGGTCCGCGTGTTGGACGCACAGTGCGATCTCGTCAGCGTTCATGGACTCATCGGCGTCGACGAGCCAGAGGTGGCCGAGCACCCGATCCTTCCACGGAATCGGGACGCACAGCCGCGACAGCATGCCAAGCGCGAGATTGGCCGGCACTCGAGTCGGTTGCCGCGCCTGACGGACGCCCAGCTCGGTCAGCCAGCGACTGACTTCGGGCGACGCGCGCCGACGCAAAATGGAGGCCTCGCGGACATCATCGACAGGCTGATCGTGCGAGCTGTACGCGATGAGCCGTAACGCCCGATCCTCCATGATGACGGGGCGACCCAGCCGCCCAGCAAGGCCATCGACGATCTGCTGCACGGTGGGTTCCACGGCGCCTCCGGAGCGGGCGGAGCACGGACGCCCCGAGAGGTTGTGAAATGTCACATGTCGCATCCGAATTGTACGGGCCGGGCCGCTTCTGCGACAAGGTACGAAACGGACGCAATGCCCGATCAGTCGTCCCGGTCCGCCCACCCTCGACGGACCCGACCGACATGGGTCCGGAGCAGCTCCTCGAGGGCCGCGGATTCCCCCGCCGCGAGATGGTCACACATCGCGACATGCTCGGCGGCCGAGGCCATCAGCCGTCCGTTGCGGGACAGTTCTGCCAGTCCGTACAGACGGGTCTGCGATCGCAGGTCGCGAACGATACGGACCAGCCGCGGGTTGCCGGCCAACGCGAGAAGCTTGGCATGAAACTCGCGGTCGGCGTCGATGTAGCTGATCGGGTCGTCGTTGGCCGCGGCGTCGACGATGGCCTCGGCGACCGGTCGGAGCTCGGACACCTCCTCGGCGGTGGCTCGACGGGCCGCGACAGCACCGGCCGGCGGCTCGAGGAGCAGGATGATCTCGGTGATCTGGTCGAGCTCGTCGTCTGAGACCGCGGTGACCCGGAAGCCCTTGTTGCGGATCACCTCGACCAGTCCCTGCTTCACCAGGTCGAGCATGGCCTCGCGTACCGGGGTCGCCGAAACGCCGAACTGCACGGCGAGCGCCGGCGCCGAGTAGATCCGGCCGGGCTCCATCTGGCCGGTGACCACGGCGGCGCGCAGGGCGTCGGCGACCTGGTCACGCAGGTTGGTCCGATGCGAGAAGGACGGAAGCCCGAGTTTCGCGTCCGCCCTCATCGCGTGAGCCTCCGGCCGCGGTCGTCCTCCCCTAGACGCCGGCGCAGTCACCGCTCTGGTCGCCGTCGACGTCGTTGGCTGCGCCGAAGTCTGTGACGGCGGCGCTGTTGCCGGTGCAGATCAGGTCGCCGTTGACCGTGGCGCCGGCGAGGATCGGGCCGTACGCGCCGGCGAGCCGAGAGTACCGCTCGTTGGCCGACACCTGGTTGTTGTCGGTCAGCGTGAGATCGCCGTTGAACGTGGTCCCGGCGGTGGTGACGTCACGAGTCGTCCCGGCGATACGTACGACGCCGTTCACGGTGCTGCCGAACAACTGCACCGCCTCCGCGCCGGTCGTACGCAGTGGCCCGTCGATTGAGCTGTCCATGACCACCAGCGATGCACCGGAT
>JBKOYM010000045.1:0-7495 GCA_046725375.1 Actinomycetota bacterium | reverse complement strand
ACGTTGGCGCTGTCGCCGTGCCAGACGTTGAGCTCGAGCATGCCGTGGTCGACCGCGTGCCAGACGTCCGGTGCGGTAAACCAGGCCACGCCACGAGGAGGCGCTCCGCGATTCGCTCGTTGCGCCAGCAGGCTGGCCGCGGCCCAATGGTCCTCGACGGCCTGCAGGACCACGATCCCGCGCCGCTCAAGCTCCTCGAAGGCATCTTGCAGCCGGTCGTAGTCGGTGATGGCGGGCCAGTCGGACTGCTCGGTCTCGTACGCCTCCTCCGCCGCCGCGATCGCCTCGCGGGCCAGTCGCTGGGCCGACTCGGGGTCGACGTCCTCGGCCGCGATCTGGGTGACGTCGGCGAGCAGTGCCGACGCGTCCAGGAAGCCCGCCCGCCGTTGCACGCGCGCATAGTCGTGCAGCCGCAGGACAGGATCGACCTGTCGACTGCCGGGCAGGCGCAGCCTCACCAGCCGCGCCCGGCCAGCCGATCGGACTCGGACAGGTCGTCGAGGTTGATGCCGACCATCGGCTCACCGAGCCCGCGCGACACCTTCGCGACCATCTCCGGGTCGTCGTGGAACGTGGTCGCCTTGACGATCGCCTCGGCTCGCTTGGCCGGTTCGCCCGACTTGAAGATGCCCGACCCGACGAACACGCCCTCGGCCCCGAGCTGCATCATCATCGCGGCGTCCGCCGGAGTGGCGATGCCCCCGGCGGTGAAGAGGACCACCGGCAGCTTGCCCGCCTCGGCGACCTCCTTGACCAGCTCGACCGGCGCCCGCAGCTCCTTGGCGGCCCCGAAAAGCTCGGTCTCGTCGAGCGTGCCGAGCCGGCGGATGTCGGCCCGGATCTGACGCATGTGGCGGGTCGCCTCGACGACGTTGCCGGTGCCTGCCTCACCCTTGGACCGAATCATCGCGGCGCCCTCGGACAGTCGGCGCAACGCCTCGCCGAGGTTGGTCGCACCGCACACGAACGGCACGGTGAACGCCCACTTGTCGATGTGATGGGCCTCGTCGGCTGGGGTCAGCACCTCGGACTCGTCGATGTAGTCGACGCCGAGCGCCTGCAACACCTGTGCCTCAGCGAAGTGCCCGATCCGGGCCTTGGCCATCACCGGGATCGACACCGCCTCGATGATCTTGTCGATCAGGTCGGGATCGCTCATCCGGGCCACGCCGCCCTGGGCGCGGATGTCGGCGGGCACCCGCTCGAGCGCCATGACGGACACGGCGCCGGCGTCTTCGGCGATCTTGGCCTGCTCGGGCGTGACGACGTCCATGATCACGCCGCCCTTGAGCATCTCGGCCATGCCGCGCTTGACGCGGGCGGTCCCGGTGTGCGGCGTCTGGTCGGCGGCCTCCGGCGCACCGTTGGAGTCAGGCTGGGTCACGTCGTACCTCGGTGAAGGGGGTGATGGAGTACGGCTCCATCCTACGTCTCGCCGGTTGGGTCACCACCGACGCGTACACCTGCTGGATCTGCCGCGAGACGTTGCTCCAGTCGTACTGCCAGACGGCCACTTGGCCCGCGGCGACCCGCAGGGCGGCGTCGGAATCGCCGAGGACGTGGAGGACCGTGTCGGCGAGGTGGGCGGCGTCGCCGTTGCGGAAGTGCCAGCCGTACTCGCCGTCCTCGAGCACGGCCCGAAACGCCGGGATGTCGCTCGCGACGACCGGGGTACCGGCGGCCATCGCCTCGATCAGGATGATGCCGAAGCTCTCACCCCCACGGTTGGGCGCGACGAACGCGTCGGCGCTGGCGAGCAGCCGGGCCCGTACGTCGTCGGACACCGGCCCCAGGAACGCGACCCGGTCGCGTGCCGATCGCGACAGCCGCCGCCGCGCGTCCCCAGGAGTGCCCCGGCCGGCCACGAGGAGTCGCGCACGCGGTCGGCGCCGTACGACGTCCTCGAACGCCTTCAGGAGCACCGGCAGGCCCTTGCGCGGCTCGTCGTAGCGGCCGAGGAACGCGATCGTGCCGCCGTCCGAGCCGTACTCCGGGTCTGCCGACCGACCCGCGAACCGGTCGACGAACAGTCCGTTGGGCACGACGACCGCAGAGCCGCCGAGGTACCGAGCCAACGTGCCACGGGCGAGCTCCGACACGGCGATCCGGACCGCGATCTTGTCGAGTGCCGGCCCGAGGAATCCGGCCGCGGCGGCCATTGCGCGCGAGCGTTCGTTGGCGGTGTGAAACGTCGCGACGACCGGCACCTCGCTCGCGGCCAGCGCCAGCATCGACAGGCTCGGCGTCGTCGGCTCGTGTACGTGGACGACGTCGAAGTCACCGGCCCGCAGCCACCTCCGGGCCCGCGACATCGACAGCGGGCCGAACGTGAGGCGGGCGACCGAACCGTTGTAGGGCACCGGGACGGCCCGACCGGCCGGCACCACGTAGTCCGGCAGCCCCTCCTGTTGGCCGGCCGGCGCGAGCACAGAAACGGCATGGCCGGCCCGTTGCAGGCTCATCGCGAGATCGTGGACGTGATTTTGGACGCCACCGGGCACGTCCAGCGAGTACGGACAGACCAGCCCGACCCTCATCGGGGCTCCACGTCCGAGACGAACACCCGCTGCATCATGTGCCAGTCGGCCGGATGCCGCTGGATCTCGGCGCTGAAGACGTCGGCCACCGAGGCGGTCGCCTTCTCGACGGCGCCATCTCCCTCGCCGACGTCGATCGGCTCGTGGACCCGCAAGTGCATGTGTCGCCCTTCGTACGCGCTGGTCACCGGAAGGAGCAGGGCCCCGGTCCGCTGGGCGAGCAGAGCCGGCCCGATCGGGAGTCGCGCCGGCTCACCGAGCAGCGACACCGCGACCGAATGGCGGGAAAGGTCACGGTCGGCCAGCAGACAGACGAACCGACCATCCCGTAGGCGCCGCTCCAGCAACGGCATGGTCGGCTGTCCCCCGGTCAATGGGAGCACTTCCATGCCGAGACTCTCGCGGTAGCGGACGAAGTCGTCGTAGAGGCTTTCGGGCCGCAACCGCTCGGCGACCGTCGTCACCGGCATGCCGTCGTCGCAGGCCCAGGCGCCGGCGAGGTCCCAATTGCCCATGTGCGGTAGCGGCGAGACGACACCACGCCCGGAACGCAGTGTGTCCTTGACCCGGTTGGTGTGATGCGGGATGACGGCGGCCCGAATCTCGTCGCGAGTCCATCGGGGCAGCCGAAATACCTCGGTCCAGTAGCGCAGGTACGATCGCATCGCGCGCCGGCTCAGGTCGCGCAGCGCCGCATCGTCCATCGGCTCGATGCGGGCCAGGTTAGCCTCGAGCCATCGTACGCCGCGGCCGCGCCGGGCCCAGATACGGTCGGCGATCCGATCGGCGGTCGGGGCGACCAGACGCTCGGGTACGTGGCAGACGATCGACCACCCCAGACGGTAGGCCCACGCCGCAAAAGCGTGCCGCAGCTTCTTAGGCATGGGTCGTCAGGAGGTTGGCTCGGCGTCCGACCGGATCGCCTGCGCGTGGACGATCACCATGCGTTGCACCACGGTGATCGTGCTCGCCGCCGCCAGTGTCCACAAGGTGATGGAGACCAGGATCGGCAGGTCGAGGATGCCGGCGAACCCGGTCATGACGAGGATCGCCACGAGCCGGTCGGCGCGCTCGGCGATGCCCACCTTCGCCTGCATGCCGAGGCTTTCGGCGCGGGCCCTCGCGTACGAGGTCACCGAACCCATCACGAGGCAGTAGAGCGCGACCGAGGCCATCAGCATGTTGTCCTCGTGGTCGGCGTAATAGAAGACGAGTCCGCCGAAGATCGCGGCGTCGCCGAGCCGGTCGAGGGTCGAGTCCCAGAAGGCGCCCCATTTCGACGTGCGGCCGATCTCTCGGGCCATGTAGCCGTCGATCAGGTCGGAGAACACGAAGACCGTGATGACGAGCACCCCGATCAGCAGCTCGCCCCGCGGAAAAAACACCAAGGCGCCCGCGCACACGCCGAGCGTGCCGACGAGGGTCACCGCGTCGGGGCTCACGCCGATCCGGAGCAAACCGTGGGCGATCGGCGATAGCAGCCAGGTCCAGAACCGGCGGAACCGTTCCAGCATCGCGAGGGGTCTCCCGGGGACTCATTCCGGAGTTGTCAGCCGCTCTTCGTGCCGTGGGCCTAAGAGCGGCTGACAGCTCTGCGTCAAAGGCGGCTCGATCGTATCGCCCACCCCGTCGTGACGAGATCGGCTGTCGTCCGACCGAGTCGACGCAGGTCGCGGCACGACTCATCGAGGGCGGGACATGATGTGCAATCTCGCCGCCAACGGGGCAGAAGGGGTTGTGTCGACGGCGCGTCAGGTGTTGTGTTGGCCCAAATCACAAGTCGCAGCCGACCAGCGCCCCACCGGTCGCTGAGGACGGAGGATCGTCATGGCCGACAGATCATCGGGCCCGGCTGGTGCCGACGGGCCCGCGCCCACCGTGAGTCGCCCGGACCAGATACGCAACGTCGTGTTGGTCGGGCCATCGGGCGGCGGCAAGACGACACTCGTCGAGCACGTCCTGCTCGCCCACGGCGTGATCACCAGACCGGGCACGGTCGAATCCGGAACCACCGTCAGTGACCACGACGACGCCGAGCACAAGCAGCAGCGCTCCGTCGGATTGTCGGTGACGCCCTATCTCACCGGCGACACCAAGGTCAATCTCATCGATACCCCCGGATACGCCGACTACGTCGGTGAGCTCCGCGCCGGCCTGCGAGCCGCCGACTGCGCGCTGTTCGTCGTGTCCGCCAACGAGCCGCTCGACGGCGCGACCCAGATGCTCTGGCACGAGTGCGAGATGGTCGGCATGCCTCGCGCGGTCGCCGTGACCAAGCTGGACCACGACCGGGCCGACTGGGACGGCACGCTCAGCGCCGTCCAGGACGCGTTCGGCACCAAGGCGATGCCCTTGTATTTGCCGGTAGCAGACGGGTCTGCTCTGGCTGGGCTACTGAGCCAGCAGATCTACGACCACTCCAGCGGCGAGCGCAAGCAGCGCGACCCCGACGACGCCGAACAGGCCGCCATCGAGTCGGCCCGCGGCGACCTGATCGAGGCAGTCATCGAAGAGTCCGAGGACGAGAGCCTCATGGACCGCTACCTCGCCGGCGAGGAGATCCCCTTCGACACGCTGGTCGACGACCTCGAGACGGCGGTCGCACGGGCGAGCCTCTTCCCCGTCATCCCGCTGGCCGCCCCGACCGGGGTCGGCATCGCCGAGCTCGACGAGATCATCACCCGAGGCTTCCCGGGGCCGGCCGAGCATTCGATGCCAGCCGTCTTCACGGTCGCCGGCGCCGCCGTCAACGACATCAGCTGTGATCCCGACGGCCCCCTGGTCGCCGAGGTGATCAAGACGATGAGCGACCCCTACCTTGGCCGGGTCTCCCTCGTACGGGTGTTCTCCGGGACGGTACGGCCGGAGGATGCCGTGCACGTGTCGGGTCATTCGTCCGCATTCCGCGAGGGCAACACCGGGCACGTGGACCATGACGAGGACGAGCGCGTCGGCGGTCTGTCCGGCCCCCTCGGCAAGGCGATGCACACCCTCGACAAGGGCATTGCCGGCGACATCTGCGCCATCGCCAAGCTGAGCAAGGCCGAGACGGGCGACACCATCTCCGGCAAGGACAAACCCTTGGTGATGGAGCCCTGGTCGATGCCCGATCCGCTGCTGCCGATCGCTGTCGAGGCACAGACCAAGTCCGACGAGGACAAGCTCTCGCAGGCCCTCGGACGGTTGGCCGCCGAGGACCCGTCGCTTCGGGTCGAAAACAACGTCGAGACTCGGCAGCTCGTGCTGTGGACCATGGGCGAGTCGCACACCAACGTTCTGTTGGACCGGCTCGCCGACCGTTACAGCGTCAAGGTCGACCGCATCGACGTCAAGGTGCAGCTGCGCGAGACATTCGCCCGAGGCGCCAAGGGACGGGGCCGACACGTCAAGCAGTCCGGTGGGCACGGGCAGTACGCCATCTGCGAGATCGAGGTGGAGCCGCTGCCGTCCGGGTCGGGTTTCGAGTTCGTCGACAAGGTCGTCGGTGGCGCGGTGCCGAGACAGTTCATCCCGAGCGTCGAGAAGGGCATCGTCGCGCAGATGCAGCGCGGCGTCGCGACCGGCAATCAGGTCGTCGACATCCGCGTGACGCTGTTCGACGGCAAGGCACACAGCGTCGACTCATCGGACATGGCGTTCCAGACCGCCGGCGGACTGGCGCTCAAAGACGCGGCCGAAAACGGTGAGGTGTCGCTCCTCGAGCCGGTCGAAGACGTCAGGGTGCTCATCGCTGACGATTACGTCGGGGCCGTGATGGGTGACCTGTCTTCCCGGCGAGCGCGGGTACTCGGGAGCGAGACGGCGCCCCGCGGCCGGACCGTGATACACGCCGAGGTCCCCGCGTTGGAGCTGACCCGCTACGCGACAGAGCTGCGGTCGATGAGCCAGGGCACCGGGTCGTTTTCACGGACCTTCGTCCGCTACGACCCCGTCCCCTCCCACGTCGCGTCCAAGCTCATCGCCGCCAACGACTGACGATCGGTCACTCGTCGCCAGACCATAGGTCACTTGTCGTCGAGCAACTCGCCGGTCATGGGGACGACCTCGCGGACCCACCGCAGTAGCTGCTTCTCGTCGGTGACCTCGGGCCAGAGGACGAAGGCGTCGAACCGTCGCTCCGCGGCCAGCTCCGCGAGGACCCGCGCCCACTCGGCGGCTGTCGTACGGATCGGCAGCTTGCCTTCGAGGCGTACGCCCTCGACGGGACCGTCTGTCACGACGCCGACGAGCTGGGCCACCCGGAGGACGTCGCGCGGGTCGCGACCGACTCCGCTCGCGGCGGCATCGATCCGGTCCTGGGCCTCCGGCCACTTCTCGTACGCCAGGTAATGCGGAATCGGCGCGGCCCAGCCGTCGGCCACGCGACCGGTCAGCGCCAGCGCCCGTGGCCCGATGCTGCCGACCCAGATGCCGATGTCGCGCGACGGCAGCGGCCCGCCTCGTACGCCGTCGACCGCATAGTGCTCGCCGGCTACCCGTACTCGCTCCCCCGATCGCCACATCGCCCGAATGATCCGGATGCTCTCCTCCAGCGCATCCAAGGCTTCGCGACTGGACCGCACCGGGCCGCCCATCGAGCGGATGGCCGGCCAAATGCCGCCGGCGCCTATGCCGAGCTCGAACCGGCCACCGCTCAGCCGAGCCAGCGAGGCGGCCGCCTTGGCCAGCATCGCCGGCCCGCGCATGGGCAGGTTCGCGACATCGGGAAACACGTGCAGTCGCTCGGTCTCCGCGAGCAGCGACGCGATCAGAGCGAAGGCATCGACGTGCGTCGGCGCGTACGGATGGTCCTGCACCCCGAGGAGTTCGAGGCCTTCGCGATCAGCCTGACGAGCGAGATCACGGACGGTTTCGATCTCGTCGGCGGTCGGTGCGAGCTGCATACCGAATCGGAGGGACATAGTCAGGCAAGCGCGTCGCGGCGGCGCTGTATTTCCGCGCCACGAGTGACCTACCGT
>JBKOYM010000020.1:0-16507 GCA_046725375.1 Actinomycetota bacterium | reverse complement strand
ACTTGAAGTTCCTGGTCTTCCCGTTTCTCATCTGGGCCGCCCTGCGATTCCAGATGGTCGGGACGGCGCCATGCGCGCTCATCGCGTCAACGGTCGCGGTCGTCGCCGCCGCCCACGACACCGGCCCGTTCGCCAATCACGACCTGTTCACCAACATGGTGACCCTGCAGGCGTTCAACGGATCGACCGCGCTGACCGCACTCATTCTGTCGGCGATGATCGCGGAGCGAAACGGTGCGCGCGAGCAGGTGGACCTTGCCGTCACTCAGCTCACTACTTTGCTCGGGCGTCTCGACCGTGGCCGCAACAACATCCACCTCCAGGTATCGCCGTCGACCGTGTCAGGGACCGACGACCGAACGTAGACGCTCGAGACGTGAACGGCGCGAACGTCGGTAGGGCCGTAGGGCCCTGTTGCGTTCGGCGCAGTCTGTGCCAGATTGGCGTGCCGTGGATTTGCGACGAAAGTTCCTCGCCGCCGTGTCTGCGGCTTCCGCGATCGTTTTCGGAGTTCCGGCCGTGTCCAGCGTTCCGGCCGCCGCTGCTCCGACCGGCCTCCTCATTTCCGAGTACGTCGAAGGCACCTCGAACAACAAGGCGCTGGAGATCTACAACGGCACCGGTGCGCCGATCGACCTGGCGGCCGGCGGCTACAACGTGCAGATGTTCTTCAACGGCAGTGCGAGCGCGGGTCTGACGATCAACCTCACCGGAACGGTCGCGCAGGGCGACGTGTTCGTCCTCGCCCAGTCCTCGGCCTCGTCGGCGATCCTCGCGGCAGCCGATCAAACCAACGGCGCCGGCTGGTACAACGGCGACGACGCGATCGTGCTGCGCGAGGGCGGTACGATCATCGACTCGATCGGACAGGTCGGGGTCGACCCGGGAAGCGAGTGGGGCTCCGGCCCGACCAGCACCGCGGACAACACCCTGCGGCGCAAGCCCGCAGTCGAGTCGGGCGACGCGACCCCCACGGACGCGTTCGACCCGTCGGTCGAGTGGGACGGCTTCGCCACCGATACCTTCGACGGCCTCGGCGCTCATCTGGAGCCCGATGCGAACTGTGGATCGCCGATCACCACCACCGAGGGGACCCCGATCGATGCGACGGTCAGCGCGACCGACGCCGACGGGACGGTGGTCGACATCGCGATCGCAGAGGTGGCACCCACCGACCCGGGCACGTTCAGCCGCACGGCGATGACACCGGCGAGCCAGCCGGGTGCCACCGCGACGGCCACCTTCAGGGCGTCGGACGCGACTCCGCCGGGCACCTACACGTTGACCATCGCCGCCACGAACGACGACGCGTCGCCTCAGACGGGGTCGTGTCAGCTGACCGTCACGGTCACATCGGCGCCACAATGCGGGGCGGCCGCCACCGCCATCCACGACGTCCAGGGCACCGGTGCCAGCACGCCGATGTCCGGAGACACCGTCACCATCGAGGGCGTCGTCGTCGGTGACTACCAGGGAGCCGGTCAGTTCGGCGGTTACTACGTCCAAGAGGAGGACTCGGACGCGGACGCCAATCCCGACAGCTCTGAGGGCATCTTCGTCTTCGATACCGCCGTGCCCGTTGCCACCGGTGACGTCGTGCGCGTGACCGGACGTGCCAGCGAGTTCAGTGGCTTGACCGAGCTCAGCAACGTGACGGCCGCCGCGGTTTGCGGCAGCGGTGCCGCGGTGACACCCACGACCGTGTCGATGCCGGTCTCCGACCTGGCCGACTGGGAGCGCGTCGAGGGCATGTCGACCAGCGTCGACCAGGAGCTCACGGTCACCGAGGTGTTCACCCTGGCCCGCTTCGGTGAGGTGGCCCTTTCGGCCGGCGGCCGGCTCGCCAACCCGACCAACGTGGTCGAGCCCGGCGCCGCGGCTGTGGCCCGCCAGGACTTGAACGATCGCAGCCGGATCCTCCTCGATGACGGCAACAACCAGCAGAACATCGATCCGACCCATTACCCCCAGGGCGGGCTGAGTGCGACCAACACGCTCCGGGTTGGCGACACGACCACCAGCATCGCGGGCGTGCTCGACCAGCGCTTCGGCGCCTACCGCATCCAGCCGGTCGACCCGGATTCGATCAGCTTCACGCACGCCAATCCTCGTCCGGAGGCACCGGCGGCCGTCGGCGGCGACGTTCGAGTGGCCGCGTTCAACGTGCTCAACTACTTCAACGGCGACGGCGCCGGCGGCGGATTCCCGACCCCGCGCGGGGCGAATACACCAGCCGAGTTCGACCGGCAGCGCGCCAAGATCATCGACGCGATCACGGCCCTGGACGCCGACGTCGTCGGGCTGATGGAGCTCGAGAACGACGACACCGCCGGTGAGTACGGTGCGATCGAGGATCTCGTCGACGGGCTCAACGAGGTCGCTGGACCGGGCACGTACGACTTCATCGACACCGGCGTGGTCGGCACGGACGAGATCCGCGTGGGAATTCTCTACCAGCCCGCGGCGGTGTCGCCAGTCGGCCCGTACGCGGTCATGGACTCGACGGTCGACCCACGGTTCATCGACACGAAGAACCGGCCCTCGGTGGCGCAGAGCTTCGACACCGCAGACGGCGCGCGGTTCACCGTCGTGGTCAACCATCTGAAGTCCAAGGGCTCGGCCTGTGACGATGTCGGCGACCCCGACACCGGCGATGGTCAAGGAAACTGCAACGAGACACGTACGCGCGCGGCGCAGGCCCTGGTCGACTGGCTGGCCGGCGACCCGACCGGCTCCGGCGACCGCGACATCGTGCTGGTCGGCGACATGAACTCGTACGCGAAGGAAGACCCGATCCGAGCCTTCGAGGACGGCGGGTACGTCGACACGATCGCCGAGCACATCGGCGACGACGCGTACTCGTACGTCTTCGAGGGCCAATCGGGCTACCTCGACCATGCCCTGGCCAGCCCGAACCTCGCCCCACAAGTGACCGGCGTGACCGAGTGGCACATCAACGCGGACGAGCCGGTGGCGCTCGACTACAACGTGGAGTTCAAGTCGCCCGGGCAGGTGTCGAGCTTCTACGCGCCCGGTCCGTACCGTTCGTCCGACCACGACCCGGTGCTCCTCGGGCTCGATCTGAAACCGACCTGGGCGTTCGACGGGTTCTTCGCACCGGTCGACAATCCTCCGGTGGTCAACCGGATGAAGGCGGGCCGTTCGGTTCCGATCACGTTCAGCCTCGGTGGCGACCAGGGACTCGACGTGCTGGCCCCCGGATCGCCGAGCTCCGCTCCGATCACGTGTGATTCGAACGCGGAGCTGGATCCGGTGGAGTCCACCGAGCCAGCCGGCAACGGCGGGCTGACGTACGACCCGGACACCGACACCTACACGTATGTCTGGAAGACGATGAAGAGCTGGACCGGTTGTCGCCGGCTCACGCTGGCGCTGGCCGACGGCACGGAGCACGTCGCCGACTTCATGCTCGTCCGCTAGCGCTCGCGGGCCTTGGCGTCGCGGCGCCGCCGACGCGAGACAGGCCGCGGGCGGCCGTGCCATGCTGAGATCCCCATCAGCCGACCGAAAAGCCGCGATGACGACCGAGACCGACCTCCGCCACTTGCGCCGCTGCGTCGAGCTTGCCCGGATCGCGATGGCGGCCGGCGACGAACCCTTCGGCTCGGTCCTGGTCGACGGAGACGGCAATTTTCTCGTGGAGGATCACAACCGGGTCGCCAGCGGCGATCCGACCCGGCATCCGGAGTTTGCGCTGGCCCGATGGGCGGCGACCAACATGACGACGGCTGAGCGCGCCCAAGCCACCGTCTATACCTCGACCGAGCACTGCCCGATGTGTGCCGCCGCCCACGGCTGGGTCGGTCTCGGCCGGATCGTGTACGCGAGCTCATCGGAGCAGCGCAACGGCTGGCTCGTCGATTGGGGGTTGCCGCCACCGCCGGTACGTGCGCTCCCGATCCGAGAGATCGCGCCGGGCGTACGCGTCGAAGGGCCCGTCGCCGAGCTTGCCGAGCAGGTCCGCCAGCTCCACCAGCGCTTCGAGAGCGAGCGCTGATCGCCAAGGTCCGGCTCACCACCGACGATCGATCGGCCATACCGTCGGTTCGGTCGCGGTGGCGGCAGCGTACGGTGTGACCCTGTGACAACTCCGCCGCCAACGGGAGCCACCCGGCTCGCGTACGACACGGTCGCGGCCGACTATGCGAAGCTCCTCAGCACGGAGCTCGAGTCGAAGCCGCTCGACCGCGGACTGCTCGGGGTGTTTGCCGAATACGTCCTGTCTGCCGGACTCGGACCGGTCGCCGACGTCGGATGCGGCCCGGGGCGCGTCACGACCTTCCTCGCCGGCCTCGGACTCGACGTGACTGGTGTCGACCTTTCGCCCGGGATGGTCGACATCGCACGATCACGCTATCCGGAGCTGCGCTTCGAGGTTGGCGCCATGGCAGCCCTGGATCTTGACGACGGCGTCCTCGGCGGCGTTCTCGCCTGGTACTCCATCATCCACACGCCACCCGATCAACTGTCGATCGCGTTCGCCGAGCTCGGTCGGGTGCTCGCCCCAGGCGGCCACCTCCTGCTCGCCTTTCAGGCCGGCGACGACGATCACGTGCATCGCGAGGAGGCGTACGGCCACGCCGTCTCACTCGACAGCTACCGGCACTCGCCCGATCGGGTCGCGGAGAGCCTGAAGCAGGCCGGCCTCCCGGTCCATACCCGGGTGCTTCGCGCCCCGGACGACAGCGGCTCCGAGACGAGCCCACAGGCGTATTTCCTCGCCCGCAAAGACGTGGCGGCGCCCGCCAGCTGAGCCCGCCCATGGCACCGGACCGTATCAGTACATATGCTGAATCGTGAGTATCGTGGGCGCCTCAGCCGCCAGCCGTCACACGGTCGGGGTGGCCGTACTTCTCAGGCATGAATGTCGTCGTCGCATCGAGAGGCTGGCCATGGGCCGCGAGAAGCGCATCATCCAGGAGCTCCGGCGGGCCGGGTTTACGGTCCTGAGCCGCAAGCAGTGGGGCTCGCGACACCGTCCGCTCTATCAGTGGCGGCGGATCCGCCGGCACTTCCCTGGGGAAGCGAAGTCCTTTTTCGCCCACGTGACCGTCACCAATCGCAGCGACAGCTTCGCGGCTGACGTCCGGGAGGTCGAGCAGATCGGGTACGAGCGGTTCAAGACCGGCATCAGCTACAACTACGTCGTCGACCAAAAGACCGGCGCGATCGCGATCGGGATGCCGCACGACGCCGCCGGCGCTCACACTCTCAACGACAAGGGCATCGACGGCTTCCCGTACAACCTCAACTATTTCGGTCATGGGATCGCCTGGATCGGCAACGTCGGCGACCGGCCCTCCCAGGACTGCGAGGATGCCTTCTCGGCCATCATCGCGGCCGAACGCAAGCACGGCGCGGCGCGCGACCACGCCACGATCTATCCGCATCGCAAGTTCGCCTGGAAGGAGTGCCCGCTGACCGTCATGGCCGAGGCGCTCCCGTCCATCCTCCGCAAGTCCGAGACCGTCCTCAAAGGAGACTGGTTTGACATGGCCACCAAGAAAGAGCTCCGCGAAGTCGTCGACGCCGCTTTGAAGGAGGAGCGGAGCAAGATCGTCGCACAGGTCAAGCACGAACTGCTCCACGAGAGCGATGTGTTCCCCCACGAGCGAGACAAGAAGGTCACGGTCAACGACGTCCTCGCACGCACCTGGAACCGACTCAAAGGCGCACCCGCCGTCGCCTCGACTGTGGACGACGCCTCCGAGGCTCGTTGACCCGGTGATGGCCCGACAGCGGTCCGACTCGTACGTCCAGCCGGTCTAGGACGAGTCGGTCCGTCGCTCACGCTCCCGCTCGGCCGCGTCGAGCCGGGCCAGCCAGGCGTTGTAATGCGCCAGATCGGCTTCGTCGCCGGCACGGTCGGCCGCCCGGTCGACCCGCCGCGCCTCCCGCGTATCGCTGCGGACCCACTGGACGAAAACGGCCAGCAGCACCAACACGATTGGCACTTCACCGAGCGCCCACGAGATCGAACCCCCGAGGTACTGATCCTGCAAAAGGTCGGTGCGATAGGGCCGATCGAGCAGCCGCCAGTAGTTGACGCCGATCACGGTCTCGGACGACATGACCGCGATCGAGAAGAACGCGTGGAACGGCATCACTACGAGCAGCAGCCCGAACCGCCACAGCGGCGCCAGGATGCGCGGGGTCGGGTCGATGCCGACGAGTACCCAGAAGAACAGCGACCCGACGGCGAGGAAGTGCACCTCCATCGCAACGTGTCCGAGAGCGCTGCCCATGAGCCAACCGAAGAGGCCGGTGAAATAGATCGCGTAGAGACTGCCGACGAACAGCGCGGCCGCGACGACCGGATGACTCAAGACGCGTACCACCCGCGAGTGCAAGACGGCCAACAGCATCTGCCGCGGACCCAACTCGCCCGGTACCCGAGCCGACGGAAGGGTTCGCAGCGCTAAGGTGATCGGCGCGCCGAGCACCAAGAAGATCGGCACCACCATCGACAACAGCATGTGCGCGCCCATGTGGGCGCTGAACAACACGTGCGAGTAGAGACCGAGGCCGCCGACCGTGGCCCAGGCCAACACGAGCACACCGAAGCAGAAGGAGATCACGCGACCGATCGGCCAGGCGTCTCCGCGTTTGTGCAGGATCCACACGCCGCGCAGATACAGCGCCGCCAGGAGCCCGACGATGATCATCCCGAATCCGTCGGCGCTGAAGCCGGTGAGCAGTCGCCACGGCGTCGGCGCGGACGGCAGCACGTGCCCCAATACTTCGGCCGTCGGGCTGACCTCGTCCGATGCGCTGACCGGTGGCGGTGTCCGCGACAGCGCTACGGCGATGGCGATGGTCGCGCCCATGATGGCGAGCTCGACGACGGCCAGCGAGGCGAATGGCCGGCGAATCGACTCCTGCTGTCCCCCGTCGGCGACGGCCTCGAGACGCGGCACGGTGGTGCGCCGATGCACCCAGCCGATGCCACCGAGTACGACGAGCGCTGACGCTTTGGCGACGACGAGACCGCCGTACGACGTGGTGAACAGGTCGCCCCAGCCGATCCGTACGCCGGCGTTGGCGACTCCCGAGACGGTCAGCAGGACGACGCACCACAGGGCCAGGACCGAGAAGCGACGTACCGCTGCGGCCAGGCGCCGGCTCCCCCGGATCGCGATCCACACCAGACCGGCAAGGCCGCCGACCCACAAGCACCCGGCGACCAGGTGCACGACGAGGCTCGCGACGGCGAGGTGGTGGGCGCCGGAAGCGGCCGAGTGACCCGTGAGCGCCGGGGGCAGCACCGCCACGATCGAGAGCAGGAGGACCCAGATCGCCTCGGCGCTCCGCAGTGCCAACCGCGCGCCGACCGCGACCGTGAGGGTCAGGCCGGTCTGCCACAACGTCGCACGGCCCTGAGTCGTGTCGAACAGGTAGCTGATCAACGTGTTGCTGGTGAGATCGCTGACCGGTATCCCGAGGATGTCCGATGCGACGAAGACGCCCTGCGCCATCGCACTGACGGCCCAGCCCAGGGCGGTCAACGACGCGAACCGGGTGGCCCGCAGCGCGAGTCCGGCCAGCTCCCCGCCGGGTGCCGGTAGCAGGAGCGTGCCCGTCAGCAGCAGGCCCACCGTGAGGACGGCACACAGGTCGGCGACCAGGCGCAGGACGGGCAAGGCCCATACCGTGAGGCGGCCGGGGTCGGCGATGCTCGACGGCGGGGCCACGCCATGACCGAGATCCAAGGCGATCCACAAGGTGACGCCGGTCATGACCAACAGGCCGGCCGCCACCGCGACGACGCTCTCCCGCGGCGGCCATGCGCTCGCGGCCGCCTCGGGAGTGGGCGACGAGACCGCGGAAGCCTCAGGATCGGGCACGGAGCCCCACTCCGACGAGGACGACCCCGACCAGGAGACCCACACCGGCGACGGCGAAGTGGCTGACATGGCTCCCGAGGAAGCCCGCATCGCTGCTGTCACCGGACGATCCGGTGTCGGCCGACTCGCCCGGCGGCGGGCCCGACCGTACGTCGAAGGTCAGCTCGTCCGAAACCGGATGACCGTCGGCCGACACGACCCGGTAGGCGATGGTGTACGTGCCGGACGGGCCCTCCCCCGTCAGCGGCTCGGTGACGGTCGCACCGAGCGCCTCCGGATCGCCGTCGCTGACGACCGTGCCGTCGGATGCCGTCACCTCGACCTGCGGCTCACCGACCGCCTCGGTGAACTTCAACACGATCTGGTGCGGCAGGCTCTGCACCGTCGTGCCGTCCTTCGGGTTGGAGCTCGCCAACCCGGCATGGGCGGCCGCCGGCGGCATCGGCAGGGCCACGACCCCGACCAGGCCGACGATCGCGCCCGCGACGGTACGGCCGCACAGTCGACGTAAGGATGTCATCGGACTCAGTCTCTCCCCTCCCGTCGCCAGCGCACGAGCGAGCTGGCGAGAGCGACGACTCCCACAACCAGCCCGCCTGCGGCCAACGTACGGGCGACCGTGTCGGTGTCGTCGGCGGCGGTGTCGGCGTTGTCGGACTCCTCCGATGCGACCTGCAGGGCGGCCTCAGCGCCGTCGGAATGGGCGTCCGGCGCCCCCGTCAGATCGAGGATCGGCGCCGGATGCTCCGGCTCCGGCCCGCCCTCTGGGGTCGGCTGAGTCCACCGAACGACCTCACCGTCGTCGTAGGTCTGGACGGTCGGAAAGGCCAGCGACGTGGCGTCGTCGGCGATCGGACCGACAGACAGCTCGAACTCGTCGAACTCGCCCGGCTCGACACCGTTGCCTGGCTTCGCAGTCCAGGTCACGGTACGGGCCGCTTCCGTCAGGGTCACGTCGCCGGCATCGACCGGCTCGGGCAGCTTGACGGTGTGCACCTGAACGCCCCAGCCCGGGTGTGGCTTCGTCGAGACACTCGCAAACGGGGCGTCGGCCGGCAGTGTGACCTGAACCTTGACGGTGGCGGCGTCATCGGTCTCGTTGGGCACCCGGAAGACCAGCTTGCCGTAGCCTCCGGGCGCGGCGTCCGGGCTACTCACCGTGACGTGGGCCGCGACCGGCGCTGCGACGAGCGCGAGCGCCGCTCCGGCCGGCACGACGACCGCAGCAGCGCGTTTCAGGGTCGTACTCCTCATTGATCAACCTCTCGAGTCGGATACGGAGGCCCGACGCCGACGGTTTGCTGCTCGGTCGCGATACCAGATCAGCGTGGTACCGGATGACTTTGCACGGGTCGTCCGCCATGCATAGTGCGGCTGCACCACGTCAGCGTGGTGAAGCAGCCACGGAGGTGACGCCAGCGTCAGGCGAAGATGGGCGCGGTGACCGACTCGAAAGGAGGGCCGCGGCGCGGAGGCTGATCGCCATGCCAGCAGGGCGGAGCCGCCCGACGTACCCGGGCAACCGGCCTCGCGGGCACGAGCCCTGGCGGCGGTGCAATGGCCTGGAGCAGCCGCCATACGCGCAGGCTCAGGCTTTCGGCAACGCCCCACAGCAGAGCCTCGCCATGGGTCAGTGCGGCCACGACGACCACCGTGGCCACGAGGTGACCCGCGAGCATCGGCCCCATGTGCTGATGTCCGGCATCACCGGCCGCGAGGGAGAGCGCCAGGTGCAGGATCGACTGGGCCACGAGCACCAGACCGGTCAGCGACATCGCCGTCCAACGCGCCGCACTCAGTGCCCACGCGACGACGCACGCCAGGAGCGCCAACGAACCGAGCGCCGCGAGTGGCGGCATCGCCGCATGACCGGCGACGTGACCCGCCAGCGACACGGCGAACGCGCCACTACCGACCGCGACGGCGCGAGCGACCCGTACGATGCCTCGCGTCGGGTCGAGCGTCGACAGCTGGCCAGGGTCCTGCACCCGACCAGACTACGGTCAGATCGCCCAAGCCGGCACCGGGCGTCTCATCTGCGCTTGCGGGCGCTCCTCGAGGCCTTGGTCCGCTGCTTGTACACCTTCATCTGCTCGGCCCGTAGGCGAGCGTCCTTGCGGGCCGCCATCCAGGCTTGCTCACGCTGCAGCTTGCGCCAACTCTCGAGGCGGCGCTCGGTCAGCTCGCCGGATTCGACCGCGGCGAGCACCGCACAGCCCGGCTCGGTCTCGTGAGCGCAGTCGGCGAATCGGCACTCCCGCTCCAGCTCAGCGATGTCGGCGAACGTGGCGGCGATCCCCTCGTCGGAGTCGAAAAGGCCGACACCGCGCAGCCCCGGCGTATCGATGACTGCTCCCCCGTCCGGAACCACGATGAGCTCACGACGCACCGACGTGTGCCGGCCCCGGCCGTCGGTCCGAATCTGCTTGGTCGTCAAGACCTCGGCGCCGACCAGCGCGTTGACGAGTGACGACTTGCCCGCGCCGGACGATCCGAGCAGCGCCAGCGTCGTACCTGGGGCAAGCAGGTCGCGTAGCGCGTCGAGTCCCTCGCCCGTCACCGTGCTGCAGCAGATCACCTCGACCCCCGGCGCGGCGACCCCCACGTCACTCGCGACGTCGGCCGCGTCGGACGCGAGGTCCGCCTTGGTCAGCAAGACCAGTGGCGTCGCACCGCTCTGCCAGGCGATTGCGAGCAGCCGCTCGAGCTTGGTCATCGTCGGCACCTGGTCGAGCCCGGTCGCGACGCCGACATGGGTGACGTTGGCCGCGAGGACCTGGCCCTTCGCGTGCGGTGCCGGGTCGGCCCGCACGATGCTGCTGCGACGTTCGAGCACCGCCTCGACCGTCGTCCGATCGTCCGGCCAGAGCCGCAGCGTCACCCAGTCGCCCGTGCACGGCCCCTCGGAGGAATCGTGCGCCATCGCGTCGAGCAGGTCGCCGCCAAAACTCGCCCGTGCAACCCCCTGATCGGACACGACCGTGCAGACTCCGCGGTCGACCCGCGATACGCGCCCGACGGCGTCGGCGCCGTGGGCATGCGCCAGTTCGGCCCAGGCGTCATCCCAGCCGAGGGCCGTGAGGGTGTCCCGCGGATCTGCGGTCATCCGTACTCCGTCCATTCCGTCGAGTTGTCAGGCACTATTTGCCCTCGGGGGCCATATGCGCCTGACAACATCACTGGGCGGAACGGTAAGCCGGGTCAGGACGGTGGCGCACTGGGTTTTCCGCCGTGGCTGCGTCGTTGCCGGGCGTCTTCGAGGACTCGTTTGGTCCGTTCGGCGATCTCGTCGTCCATCATCGCGCCGTCGAGATCCTTCGCGTCGACCTCGTCCTCGAGGCCGGCATCGCGAATCCGACGCTGCGCGACCCGCTCGCGCAATCGGCGTACGAGCTCCAGCCGAGCGCGGGTCGTCGCGCTGTCCGGATAGACCCGGTCGAACGCGGCATTGAGGGCCGCCCCGATCAAGACGACGATCGACAGGATGTAGAGCCAGATCAGCACCGCGATCGGCGCCGACAGGGGGCCGTAGATCGACGTCGTGTTGACGCTGTTTTCGAGCACCCAGCGCAGGAGGTAGCTCAGCGCGATCCAGGCCAGCAAGGTGAAGACCGCACCCGGCAGGTCGTAGCGCCACGGCGTCCGCACGGGCACCGACAGGTGGTAGAGGGTCGTCAGGAATGCGATCGACAGCACCAGCACCGTCGGCCAGTAAAGGGACTGGACCCAACCGAACTGCCCAGTCAGCTCGTTTTGGACGAGATCCGGACCCAACAGTACAAGCGGGACGACGACCACGCCGATGAAGAGCGCGACGACGTAGAGCACGAAGGACAGCGCTCGGGTCCGTACGATGCCGCGACGGCCGCCCAGGCCGTACATGACCGTAATCGTGTCGATGAAGACGTGCAGGGCGCGAGACCCCGACCACAGCGCGATCAGGAAGCCCAGCAAGGCGAACTCGATGCGTCCTTGCAGGACGTCGTCGAGGGTGGGCTCGATGACCTGACGAACGGTGTCGGCTGTCAGCACGTCGGAAGCATTGGAGATGATGTCGGCCTTCAGCTCGTTGATCCGGATGCTGCTGTAACGGTCGGCGATGTATCCGATCGTGCCGGCCAGCCCGAAGATCAGCGGCGGCAGCGACAGGATTGCGAAGAATGCGGCCTCGGCGGCAAGACCCGTCACGCGGTACCGAAAACAGGCGCTGACCGTCGACGAGACGAGACGCCAGAGTGAGCGACGTACCGACACCCGAGCCTCTGGGTGAGTCACGGCGTCACCCACCGTTTCCCCAGCCATAGCTCTACCGTAGCGATATGGACCTCTTGCAGCGGTCAGCGGCAAACCAGGTGCCGGCGCTCGTTGGACACGACGTCGTCGATATCGACCGCGCTCTGGCCGATGCTGTGGCGGCTGTCGTCGGCACGGACGAGCTCGACCTTAGCGCCTCGGTGGGCGATTTGGGCCGCCTTGCGGGCTCCGAGGAGGCCCGCGAACACGCCCAGCTGGCCAACCGGCACATCCCTGAGCTCGCGACCGCCGACCGATGGGGCAACCGGATCGACGAGGTGCGGTTCCACCCGTCGTGGCACTGGCTGCTCGACCACGGCGTACGGGCGGGGCTGCAGGCCGCCGCGTGGACCGACGCCGCCGCGTACCCACATCTGCGCCGGGCGATCGGCTTCTACGTGTGGTCCCAGGTCGAGTCGGGCAACGGCTGCCCTCTGTCGATGACCTACGCCGCCGTACCCGCGCTGCGCGCCGACGACGCGCTCGCGAAGGAGTGGGTGTCGGGGCTCGTCGCGACCGCGTACGACCCGGGGCTGGCGCGGCCCGCCGACAAGGCCGGACTGCTCGCCGGCATGGGCATGACCGAGAAGCAGGGCGGCTCCGATGTCCGGGCGAACGTCACCGAGGCGACGCCGACCTCGGTCGAGGGCGAGTACGTGCTGCGCGGCCACAAGTGGTTTTGCTCGGCCCCGATGAACGACGTGTTCCTGATGCTTGCGCAGGCGCCGGAGGGCTTGAGCTGCTTCGTGGTCCCGCGGGTGCTGCCCGACGGGAGTCGCAACCCGTTCTCGATCGTGCGGCTCAAGGACAAGCTCGGCAACCGGTCCAACGCGTCGGCCGAGATCGAGCTCGACGGCACGTTGGTGCGTCGGCTCGGCGACGAGGGACGCGGGGTCCGCACGATCATCGAGATGGTCGCGGCGACCCGGCTCGACTGCGTGCTCGGCTCGGCCGGACTCATGCGCCGCGCGGTCGCCGAGGCCGCCTGGCACGCCCAACACCGGCAGGCCTTCGGCAAGCCGCTGGCGCGGCAGCCGGCGATGGTCAACGTGATCGCCGACCTCGCGGTCGAGTCGGAGGCGGCGATCCGGCTCGGACTGCGGCTCGCGGCCGCCGTCGATCGGCCCGACGACGAGCACGAGCAGGCGCTGCGCCGGATCGGCCTGCCGCTGGCGAAGTTTTGGATCTGCAAGCGGACCCCGTTCGCGGTCGCCGAGGCGCTCGAATGCCTCGGCGGCAACGGCTACGTCGAAGAGTCCGGCTTACCGCTGCTGTTCCGCGAGTCGCCGCTCAACTCGATCTGGGAGGGCAGCGGCAACGTCAACGCGCTCGACGTACTCCGTGCGCTGCAGCGCGAGCCGGGCGTCCTCGACGCGTGGCTTCGTGAGGTCGGCGATGTACGCGGAGAGGATCAGCGCCTCGACACTGCCGTCACCGACGTACTCACGATGCTCTCGGACCTCAACGGGATGGAGCATCGCGCCCGGCGCCTGACGGCTCGGATGGCCACCTGCCTGCAGGGCGCGCTGCTGCTTCGCGACGGCGACGCGGCCGTGGCCGACGCGTTTTGCGCCTCTCGGTTGGGTGGCGACTGGGCTGGGACCTTTGGGACACTACCGGCCGGTATCGACACGGACGCGGTCGTGCGCCGGACGACCCCGACCGCCTGAACCCCGACCGCCTGAACCGAGGGACCCCGATGGCACGTGAGTTGCTGGGCTACCTGACCGCGGCCATCGCCGCCGGGCTCGTCGCCGGGATCGCGGTCTTGTCGGTGCGTACGCAGGATCCGGCGCTGGCCGGGCTCGGCATCGCGGCCACGGTCGGCCTCGCCGCCGTCCTGACCGTCGGTGGCCGGCTCGGCATCGGAGCCGTCGATCCCGCCTGGGCATTGGCGCTCCTCGTACGACGCCGGATCGAGCTCGCCGATCTGCTGCCGATCTGGGCGGCACAGGCGATCGGCGCCGTGGCGTTCGGGGCACTCGCTCGGTGGGTCGTCGACGACCTACAGCCGTGGGCCGTCGTCGAGCAGCCCGACGTGGCCCCGGCCGCGGTCGTGCTCGCCCTGATCGGTCTGCTCGGCGCCTGGGTGGCGCTGGCCGCCGACGCGGGCCGGGCGGCTCCGATCGCGGCCGGGCTGCCGGCGCTCGCCGCGAGCACGGCGCTGCCACCCACGTTTGCCGCCGCGGCCAACCCGGCTGCCTTGTTCGCGCTCGGCGTCGGTGGCGTCGCCGACTGGGATTACGTCTTCTTCGCCGCCGTCGCGGCCTTCGCCGGCGGGCTCGTCGGGGCCATCACGGCGCCGCTGCTTCGGCCAGTGGCGGCCGAACGCTAGGCCGCCGGCGAGCCGGGCTCCGAGTGTCGCCGAGCGCGTCTCAAGATTCGGTACGGCATTCCACATGCTGGTCTAAGACCTTGGCAGCACTCGAATCGCGCCGGAAGACTAGCCTCATGATTGCTGCAGAGACGACGCACCTCGTGGCCCGACGCCACGTGGACTACGGTCGCATTCGCAGCATGATGTGTCACTCGTATTCGGCCTGAGGCCAGACCGCCCGCCCGCGTGCGGCTGAGCACCGGCACCCCATTCCCGATCTCTTGTCGGCCTTGGATGCCCGTGTGCCCCGCACCCCGCCGACCGACGAGGACACTCGATGACGATTACCAGCACCGACCCCGCCGCAGCACCCTCAGATATCAAGGCGTCGCGGAGCCCGGCCAAGCCGCGACGCAAGCGCGGTGAAGGCCAATGGGCGTTGGGCTATCTCGAGCCCCTCAACCCGAACGAGCAGGTCAAGAAGGACGACGACGCACTCAACGTCCGGGCTCGGATCGAGAGCATCTACGCCCACCGCGGTTTCGACGCCATCGATCCGGCCGACCTGCGCAACCGCTTCCGGTGGTGGGGCCTCTACACCCAGCGCAAGCCGGGCGTCGACGGCGGCAAGACCGCAACACTCGAGCCGGAGGAGCTCGAGGATTCGTACTTCATGCTGCGCATCCGCGTCGACGGCGGCCAGCTCGACCTGGCGCAGCTGCGGGCCGTCGCCGACATGTCGAGCACGTACGCTCGCGACACCGCAGACCTCACCGACCGGCAAAACATCCAGCTGCACTGGATCCGGGTCGAGGACGTACCGGCGATCTGGGACCGCCTCGAGGCGGTCGGTCTCTCGACCCAGGAGGCCTGCGGCGACTGCCCCCGGGTCATCCTCGGCAGCCCGGTCGCCGGCATCGCACGCGACGAGATCATCGACGGCACCTGGGCGGTCGAGGAGCTCAAGCGGCGCTACATCGGCGACCCGGCGTTTTCGAATCTGCCGCGAAAGTACAAGACCGCGATCACCGGCCACCCCAGTCTCGACGTGGAGCCGGAGATCAACGACATCGCGTTCGTCGGTGTTGAGCATCCCGAGTACGGCGCTGGGTTCGACGTATGGGTCGGCGGCGGCCTGTCCACCAACCCGAAGTTCGCCCAGCGTCTGGGTGCCTGGGTACCGCTCGAGGATGTGCCGGAGGTCTGGGCCGCGGTCACCGGCGCGTTCCGCGACTACGGCTACCGCCGGCTGCGCTCGCGGGCCCGGCTGAAGTACCTGATCGCCGACTGGGGCACCGAGAAGTTCCGGCAGGTCGTCGAGGACGAGTACCTCGGCCGCACGCTGATCGACGGCCCGGCGCCGGAGGTCCCGGACGCACCCGGCGACCACATCGGCGTGCACGAGCAGGTGGACGGCCGCTACTACATCGGGGTCGCGCCGACGGTGGGCCGGATCACCGGCTCGCTGCTGTCCAAGCTGGCCGACGTCGTCGAGGCGCACGGCAGCGGCCGGGTGCGTACGACACCGCAGCAGAAGCTGCTCGTGCTCGACGTCGAGAAGTCGGAGATCGAGCCGCTGATCGCCGACCTCGCCGAGCTCGGCCTGCACGCCAACCCCTCGCAGTGGCGGCGCAACACGATGGCCTGCACCGGCATCGAGTTTTGCAAGCTGGCGATCATCGAGACCAAGGACCGGGCCGCCTGGCTGGTCGACGAGCTCGAACGCCGCATCCCCGAGCTCGACGTGCCGATCACGGTCAACGTCAACGGCTGCCCCAACTCCTGCGCCCGCATCCAGGTCGCCGACATCGGGCTCAAGGGTCAGCTCGTACTCGACGACGACCGGCGCCAGGTCGAGGGGTTCCAGGTGCATCTGGGCGGTGGCCTCGGCCTCGACGCCAAGTTCGGTCGCAAGCTGCGTACGCACAAGGTCACGGCCACCGGCCTCGCCGACTACGTCGAGCGGGTGGTCCGCAACTACCTCTCCGCCCGAGCCGACGGTGAGTCGTTCGCCGGCTGGGTCGCCCGCGCC
>JBKOYM010000035.1:0-9782 GCA_046725375.1 Actinomycetota bacterium | reverse complement strand
GAGGAGTACGTCCCCCAGGCCGATGCATTGGTTGGTCGGACCGTACGCCGACTCGGGAAGGAAGAGGACGGTGAGCTTCTCGGACATGAGATCTCCTACGCGGACTCTCGGGTCGGACCGTGGTGGAGCCTATCCGCCCCTCCAGCCAGCCGGTGCCAGCGCAACGTGTTAACTCCACCGACGAAGAGGAGGATCAATGCCGAGAGTGCGATCGGCGCCGCCAGATGCCAATGCAGGAGGTCCGCGCCGACGAGACCGCCGACGCCCATAGAGCCCACGGCGAGCAGGCGGCGTCCCGAGCCTCGAGCTTCACGAAAGGTCTTCGTCACCGCGGCCTGACAGTCTGTCGGGCAGCGACCGAGTATCCGACAGTGTGCCGGTAGCGGTCCGAGGTCACGACCGATACCAATAACGTGACCCGGTTCCTCGGACGCACGATCTACCCCGCCGGCTCGAGCGGGGACGGCACTCGAGGACGCCGTACAACGTTGGCGGCACCCGTTGCATCTTGCAGAATGACGAGGACTTCGACACGAGGCCAGACATCCTCGCGACCAGCTCGACCACTGGCGCGCTCACTGCCGATGGCATCCAGGCCTTCTGGACGGGGCGCCGAGCTGACCGCCGGCGGCCAGACCGTGGCCGGGACCGTGCACGACGCGGGCGACGGGTGCCAGGCTTCGGACTACGGCCGGGGCGGCCGGCGACATCGCGCTTGCGGACACGATCGACCCGTTTTACGTCGGGATCCATCCCCGGCTGGCCCGAGCCGCCCTGCCCGATCGGGCAGCCGGCGATTCTTGCCGCGAACGCCGGCGCCGATGCCCTCGTATCCAACCTGATCAGCCCGGACGACGCCTATCAGCTCGAACCTTCCGACTACAAGAGAGAACGTCACGTCGGGCCTTCAGGCAGGGCCCCCCTTGAGTAGTGCTTGGTCGAAGAAGTCGACGACCCGCTGCTCGTACTCACGCGGGCGGGCGTCGAGCCCGCCCGTGTGAGAGGCTTCGGGGATTTCCCATAGCGTTTTGGGCGGGCCGGCCGCGGCGTAGAAGTCCGCGTTCAGCTCCTCACCGCCTACTGGATGCCCGGAGTAGATGAGAAACACCGGCCGTGGCGAGATACGGGCGACGCAGTCTTGCAGGTTTGGTGGCGGCGGATGGTTGGAGAAGACTGCGGTAGCTGCGGTCTGCGTCACCCAGAACGGCAGCGTGAGCCATTTCACCGCGCCGGACTTCACCATCTCCTCGCGGATCGAGCGGATCCCAGCTCCTTCCGACACGACGGCCTTGAGCGCGTCGGTCTCCGCTGCGGTTTGGAGCATCAGTTCTCCGCCTAGCGAAAGGCCGAGGCCGCCGATGCGATCCGGATCGATATCCGGGCGGCCGCGGAGATAGTCGAGCGCCGCCTCGACGTCCTGCTCACCGCCCCAGCGATACGGGTCACCCTCACTTTCGCCGGTGCCGCGAGGGTCGAAGATCAACACGCCGTAGCCGTGGCGGGCGAGCATAGCCACGTGCTCCTGCGAGCCACTACGGCCACTGGCCGGGAACACGATCACCGCGGCCCGGTTCCTCGAGGGCACGTACCAGCCGCTGAGCGTGAGCCCATCGCTGGTCGTGAAGCGCACGTCCTCGTAGCTCATCCCCAGATCAGCCTGTGGAGCGAACGAGCGGCCGAAATGCGTGTAGCCGTAGGAGAACAGGATCGGGAACACGACCTCGAACCCGACGACGACCGCGACGACGCCGATCAGCGTCCGGCGCAGATAGCGCCGACGCCGCCCCTCGTCGAGCCGCCTCGTCCTCCACAAGACGACAAGCCCCTGACCAATAAGCATGAGTCCGCCAAGCAAGGCGATCAGCCCGGTGTAGTCGTCGCCCGAGAAGCCCCCGGCCGCGGCGTGATAGGCGGCCTCGGAAGCTCCCGCCACCACCCCAAAGGACCCGACACCAAGGGCCAGGGTCGCACGAGCACCCGCCCGCACCCGCGGATACGACCATGCTGCGAGCGTCAACAGCGCGAGCGGGACCAGACCGCTGACCAGATGATCGGCAGCTCCCGTACCTGGCTCGGGCTGCAGAAAACTGTCGTCGACGATATGAACGGCGATCAGGACGACACCGACAAGGAACAGCGTGGACTCGCCGCGCTTCAGGGTCCCACGCAGAGCACGGAGATAGTCCGATCCTGGATGATCCGCCGCACTCTCCACGTCTGCTTCCCCCGTTCGATGTCCTAACCAGCCTCGTGTATGCGGCTGAGATTCTGGCGGGTTGTCTGGTTGGCCGGCATTCCCGGCTGGGGCGGCTATTCGGTGACGACGGCGCGGAGGACGTCGACCCGGGACGCTGTTCGGGCCGGTCCGATCGCTGCCAGCACGCCGGCGACGGCGGCGAGCAGGATGTAGAGGCCGACCTGTTGGACTGGTATGGAGATGGCCTTGATGCCTTCGTCTTTGAGGGCTTGGGCGAGCGCTATGCCGAGTCCGATTCCTAGTCCGGCGCCGATGATGGCTCCCATCAGCGCGATGACCGCTGACTCCCAGCGCACCATGGCGCGCACCTGCCCGCCGGTCATTCCGACCGCACGCAGCAGACCGAGCTCTCGGGTCCGTTCGAAGACCGACAGCGCGAGGGTGTTGACGATGCCGAGCAGGGCGATGAGTACTGCGAGCAGCAGCATGACGGTGACCAGGGTCAGCAGGTCGTCGATGGTGCCGCCGAGCACGTCCTCGAATCCTTGTTGATCGAGGACCCGGGCGTCGGGATGGTTGGCCAGTGCCGCCTCGATTCCGCTTTGCACGTCGGTCTGGTCGGCCCCGTCCGCGACGAGTACCAGTCCGGTGGATGTCAGCTGCTCCCCGGCGTGTGCGGTCTGCCCGGCGATACTGAGCAGGTAGTCGGACTCCACGAAGCCGCCCGAGGCGCCGTAGATGCCGGCCACCGTGAGGGTGTCCTTCCCGGTGGCGGCGAACTCCACCGGAACCTTGTCGCCGACCGCCCAGTCGTTGGCCTCCGCGGCATCCTTCGAGACCAGCACTCCGTCGGGTCCGAGATCGACTGTTGAACCGGCCGAGACCTCGAGGTTGAGCACGTCGTCCACCGTGGCGGGGTCGATCGACGTGTACGTCGAGCTCTTGCCGTCGAAGCGGGCGTCGCCAAAGCCGGTCGGCGACACCGTCTCGACTCCGTCGACCTTCGCCGCGGCTTTCGTCGCCTCGGGGCTGAACCCGACGGCCTGCGCGCTGGAGGTGGTGATGTAGAGGTCGGCGTTGGTTGAGGCGTCGAGCAGGTCGCCGAACGAGGCCTTCAGCGACGACGCGAAGACTCCCATGCTGATGACGAGCGCGAGCCCGATCATCAGTGCGGTCGCCGTGGACGCGGTCCGGCGCGGGTTCCGCATTGCGTTCTGCTGGGCGAGCTCACCCGAGACCCCCCGCCAGTGCAGCGGGCGCCCGATCGCCGCCGCCATCGGGCGGGCCACCAGCGGGGTCAGCACGATGACCCCGACGATGACGCCCAGGATGCCCAGGCCGAACAGGGCGAACGGGGCGCCGCCGTACAGTCCCCCCAGCAGACCGGCCAGGCCGAGGCCGGCGAGGACGAGTCCGATCGTCGTTCTCCGGATCGAAGGGCGGTAGGTGCCGGGGACTGCTTCTTGCAGTGCCTCGATAGGAAGGACCTTCGTTGCCCGTCGAGCCGGCACGACCGCGGCCGCCACGGTGACCACGATCCCGACCAGCAACGACACCCAGATGGTCCTCGATTGGAGCTGCAGCGACGTGCTGGGCAGGCTGAATCCCAGGGCATCCATCAGCGCGGTCAAACCGCGAGCCACGCCGGCACCGAGCACGATTCCGATCGCCGAGGCGACCACGCCGAGCAACAGCGCCTCGGTGAGGAGGCTGCGCAGCACCTGCCACCGGGTGGCCCCAACGGCTCGCACCAAGGCGATCTCACGAGCCCGCTGGGTCACGGTCATGGTGAACGTGTTCCAGATGATGAACGAGCCCACGAACAGCGCGACACCGGCGAAAATTTCCAACAGGATGTTGAGGAACTTGAGGTCCTCGCTCACCGCATCCGAGGCCTCGTCGGCAACGGTCTGACCGGTGACCGCCTCGACACCGTCGGGCGCCACGGCGTCCAGGCGGCGGGCCAGCTCGGCTTCGCCCACACCATCCTCGGCCTTCACATCAATCTGGTCGAAGGCGCCAGGTGTGCCGACGACCCGCTGAGCAGTGACCGGGTCGAAATAGGCCGACGTGCTGCCGCCGAGGTCCTTCTCGTCGCCATAACCGACCGTTCCGACAACGGTGAACTGACGGGTCGGCCCGTTGAACAGCACCTTGATCGTCGAGCCGACGGCGACGTCGTTATCTTCCGCCGACGTCGCGTCGATGGCGACCTCGGCCGGCCCGGTCGGCGCGGCGCCGTCGAGGATCCTGACCTCGCCGCGCAAGCTCTCGTCGAGGGGCATGCTGTAGCCCATCGTGGGGGCGCCGCCCGATGGAAGGATGGCTTCGCCGTCGTTGTCGGTCAGGAGGGCATAGCCGCTCGATTCTCCTTCGGCGACCCGCACGCCGTCGACCGCTCGCACCTGATCGAGCACCGACGCGTCGATCGGTGCTCGAGATGTTCCGGCGCCCTCGGACTGGGTGTACGCCGCCTTTTCCCTTACGACGGCGTCAGTGCCGGATGACACCTTCGCGAACAGCTCATCGAAGGCGGCCTTCGTCGTGTCGCCGAGGATGAACGTGCCGGCGAGGAACGCGATGCCCAGCGCGATCGATGCCGTGGTCAGCGCAAGACGGAGCCTGTGCGCGAGCATGCTCCGCACGGTCGCGGTCCACATGGTCAAAACTCCAGCTGCTTCATGTACTCGAGCACGGAGTCAGCCGTCGGATCGCGCATCTCGTCGACGATCTGACCGTCGGCGAGGAACAGCACCCGGTCGGCGCAGCAGGCCGCCTTGGGATCGTGGGTCACCATGACCACGGTCTGGCCCAGGTCGTCGACGGCATGACGGAGAAACTCCAGCAGCTCGGTACCCGAGTTTGAGTCGAGGGCACCGGTCGGCTCGTCGGCGAAGATGATCTGCGGCCGGCTGGCGAGGGCGCGGGCGGCTGCTACCCGCTGCTGCTGGCCGCCGGACAGTTCGGTCGGACGGTGCGAGAGCCGATCGCCTAGCCCGACCTTGTCGACGACGGTCTGGAACCAGGAGTCGTCCGGCTTGCGGCCGGCGATCTTCGCCGGCAGCCGGATGTTCTCCGCCGCGGTCAGCGTCGGCAGCAGGTTGAAGGCCTGGAAGATGAATCCGATCCGGTCGCGGCGCAACAGCGTCAGCTGCTTGTCCTTGAGCCGAGTGAGCTCGATGTCGCCGACCTGGATCGTGCCGGACGTCGGCCGATCCAATCCGGCCAAGACATGCAGGAGTGTGGACTTGCCGGATCCGGATGGGCCCATGATGGCGGTGAACTCACCGGCGTTGATGTCAATACTCACGTCGTCGAGAGCCATCACGGCGGCGTCGCCCTCGCCATAGCGCTTGCTGACACTCTCGGCTCGAGCCGCGGCCGCCGGGCGCGCGTGCGGGGCTTCGTCTTGGATGACGACGGTCTCCATCGCTGCTTCTCCTCCTCCTCCTGCCATCCGTCTTGTGCGGCTCTAGTGCTACGACGATGACGTCGGGCGAGACGAAGCCCAATGGGGCCTGCAGGCCTCTTGGGGTACGTCCAAACGCACCTCGTGGGTGCGTCGCGCCCCGCTGGAGGTGGTCTAGGAGCGGAGGAACACGAGCACGGCGAGCACGCGACGGTGGTCGTCGCTGCTTTCGCCAAGGCCGAGCTTCTGGAAGATGCTCGTGATGTGTTTTTGCACGGCGCGCTCGGTGATCACGAGCCGATCGGCGATCCCCCGGTTCGAACGACCCTCGGCCATCAGTTCGAGCACCTGGCGCTCGCGGGGTGTGATCTCAACGAGGGGATCGGCGCGGCGTCGGCGGCCGAGGAGCTGGGACACGATCATGGGATCGAGGGCAGAGCCGCCCTCGCCCACCCGCCGAACAGCGGCCGCAAAGTCCTTCACGTCGCTAACTCGGTCTTTGAGCAGGTAACCGACACCCTCGGCCGACTCGACAAGAAGCTCTTCGGCCAGGCCGAGCTCGAGGTACTGGGAGAGGACAAGCACACCGACGGACGGGCAGCGAGCACGGATCTGCTGCGCCGCCCGGAACCCCTCGTCGGTGTGGGTAGGCGGCAGCCGGATGTCGACGATAGCGACGTCCGGGGAAAGGCTTCGGACATTGCGCAGGAGATCGTCGGCGGTCGTGCACTGGCCGACGACCTCGAATCCGGCGTCATCAAGCAGCCGCACCAGCCCCTCGCGCAGGAGGGCGCCGTCTTCGGCAAGGACTACGCGCACGGGATCTCCGCCTCGACACGCGTGCCGCCGCCTCCGGGGCTCCAGACTCGCAGCCGGCCACCCAGCGCCTCGACCCTATCGGCGAGGCCACGCAGACCCGAGCCGCGGCGCGTGTCGGCGCCGCCGACACCGTTGTCGACCACCTCGACGACGAGCGTTCCGTTCTTCTGTCGGACCTCCACGGCTGCGGAGGACGCGCCCGCGTATTTCGCGATGTTGGCCAGGCTCTCCGAAACGACGTAGTAGGCCACCACCTCCTCCCGCTCCGGCACGCGCCCGTCGAGATCGATGGTCAACCGGACCGGGACCGGCGCCCGCGCCACCAGCGTCTTCAGCGCCACCGCAAGCCCATGACCTGTCACGACCGCAGGATGGATTCCGTGCGCAAGCTCGCGAAGCTCGCGCAACGACTCTGCGATCTCGCGCCTCGTCTGGTCGATGGCAGCCTTCGCATCCGGGTCGGCCTCGAATCGCTGCTCGAGCAGGCCGAGCTCGAGCGAGAGGGCGACCAGCCGCTGCTGGGCGCCATCGTGGAGGTCACGCTCGAGCCTTTGGCGTTCCGTCTGCGCAGCCTCGATGATCCGGGTGCGAGAGCCCTTCAGCTCCTCAAGCCGGGCGCGCAGCTCCGCGTGGAGTCGCTCGTTCTCCAATGCAAAACCCGCGGTCGCGGCGACCGCCTTGAGCAGCTCCGGCTCGTCGCGCAGGGACGGGTCATGCATGAGCGCCGCCACATGGGTCCCATCCTCACGGTCGATCAAGGTCGTTGCGCCCCCCGCAGTCGCCGGCAGCTCGATCGCTTGACCATCGAGGCCGGCATACGTCTCGTAGTCCGGGACCCAATAAGCGACCTCGAGCGACGGGTCGCGCAGTGCCGTTCTGAGGGCATCGACGACGTTCCCGCCGACGGCTCGGGCGCCAAGCGATACGATCGCCGGTCCGACTGCAAGACGTGAGCGCAGGAGGCCGAAAAGGAAGGCGAGCGGTGCGAGTCCGACCACGAAGAAGGTCACCCGCCGCACCGTCTCGATGACCGGGACGTCCTCCGGACGCCCGACGAAGATACTCGCCGAGAACAGCACCGCGATCATCACGAGCCCGAGGGCAAACGAGCCAACGAGCGGCCCCAGCGGACGCCGAGGCAGGCGGTGCGCACCCCACCGCCGTCCGGCGAGAGCGCCGACTCCGGCCAGGCAGAGCCCGCTGATCGCCAGGAGCTGGACGTCCACCACCACCTCCACCGCGTCTGGATTGCTCACGACCTCGATCAGGTTCCGCGGCCCCACCCCGCCCAGCATCATGCGCACGAGACCCAATCCGACCCCGATCGCATACGCTCCCAGAACGATCGTCTGATCCAGACGCCCGGTCAGCCGCCCGCTCGGATACGCGAGAAAGACATGCAAGAACAGCACCGGCGCCACCAAGTCCAGCGCAGCCCCGACCGTGAACAGAACATCGGCCCTCGCCCAGTCCAGGGTGGCGAGGAAGTTGACGAAGCCGGCGCAAGCCATCACCAGGCCGAAGGGACTGTCGGGCCGGCGCCACCAGGCGACCAGGCCGGCCACGATGTAGTTGAGGGTGATCCAATCATTGAGGAACACTCGTATCGCTACATGGTCAACCTCGCCATTCGTCACCCCGAGCGCAGCCGTCGCCGACGCCGCAACGACTCCGGCAACGCCGATCCCCCACAGGACGAACCGCTTCGGCGTCCGGATTACGCGGCCGTCGATCCCTGGCATCGCGAACTCCGACGCCGCCACGGCTGTTGCTCTTCCCTCGTCAAGTTGCTCGGCTAGACGGCACGAACGAAACCCCTCAGGCACGACCGCCCGTCGGGTCGCGCGCAGCGGACGCGGATGAAAGGAAGCGTCACAAAAAAGATACTCCCGCCCATCAGCACCGTCCACGCCATCGCCCACAGCGCGCATACGAGTGCGTAGACCGCCGGTCGCCTGCTTGCACAGACGACACGCAGCGCAGCTATGTCCCCTCGGGTCGGCAACGGAAAGCTCCACGGTCGAGAGCTCCCCCAACCCATTTGCTACTAGGAAGTCGGGCCCGAGCGCCGAGCGCCACTATCGCGACGCAGAGACCGCATACTTCGCCCGCAGCCGCAAGCTCGGTGACGTCCCGTGAGGTGGTGTAGTTCGGGCCGTTGATCGTCGTGTTGCCGGCGACGTGGACGGCCACCGTGCGACTGTCAGTGAGACCTGTCTAGGGGACTCACGAGAGGACATGTGCGCACGATGGCCTTGGACCATGTTGCACTACTTGAGGTGCTTGAAGCGATGAAGGCTGCGGAGGTGGACGACCGGGTCCGCGCCGCGGCGGAGACGATCTGCCAGGCGTTGATCGAGGCGGAGCTGACCGCCGTGATCGGTGCGGGCCCGTGGGAGCGCAGCGCTGAGCGTCGGCTCAGCGCAACGGGTCTCGACCGAGGACGCTGACCACGACCGCTGGTGATCTGGAGTTGCGGAGCCCGAAGCTGCGGACCGGGTCGTTCTTCCCCAGCCTGTTGGAACGGCGCCGGCGGGTTGACCAGGCGTTGTTCGCGGTGATCATGGAGGCCTATCTGCACGGGGTCTCGACCCGCAAGGTCGACGATCTGGTCAAGGCCCTGGGCGCGGAGTCGGGGATTTCCAAGTCCGAGGTCTCCCGGATCTGCCGACCTCGATGAGGAGGTCGGCGTGTTCCGGGACCGGACGCTGACCGAGACTACCTACCCGTATGTGTTCCTCGACGCCACTTACTGCAAGGCCCGGGTCAACCGCAGGGTGGTGTCCCAGGCCGTGGTGATCGCCACTGGCGTCACAGCCCGACGGCCGCCGCGAGGTCCTCGGGTTCGACGTCGGTGACAGCGAGGATGGGGCGTTTTGGACCGCGTTCCTGCCGGTCTGAAGGCCCGTGGGCTGGCTGGGGTCCAGCTGGTCATCAGCGACGTCCACACCGGCCTGAAGCAGATGGGCTAATGCCGGCCTGGTCGCCAGGGCTGCTGCCGATCCTCTCAAGCAGGAGGCGGCTGGCGCCGGTGGGTGTGGGGACCGGCGGGACCACGTTGGGACCTGGTGTCCCCAAAATACCGGCGAAAAGTGCGAAACCTAGGGGACGGGAGACCGTTTTCGGCTTCCGCTGTCCCTGTTTTCGCAGGTTGCGCGTAGCGCATAGTTCTGGGGGTCAAGGGGTCGCCGGTTCGAATCCGGCCAGCCCGACTCGTGTGATGTCTCAAGACATCGCGGACGGCCGAACCCAATAGTGGTGGGTTCGGCCGTCCGTTGTTCTCAGCGGTTGGGGCCGGGTGGTCGTCCGGTTGGTTGGTAGCGCTTGGATGGGTCGAGGGTGAGTTCGCGGAGGAGT
>JBKOYM010000157.1:0-13179 GCA_046725375.1 Actinomycetota bacterium | reverse complement strand
AGACAATCCTGATCTAAGCAATGTAGAACTAGCCTTACAAAGCAAACGGAAGTAAACGAAGGGTTCGCCAAGGGGTGGGTCGAATGGGTATGCAGCCGCGGCAGCCGTCCTCAACCATCGGGCACGGGACCCGACGGATCGCGCTCCTCGCCTTCGTGACAGTGGTGACCGGCGTCCTGCTCGACTGGGGTCTGGCGGCCGGGCACGACCTGGCGGCGCTCCCGGCCGCATCGACGGCGACCCCGGCCGAGGCCCTCGCCGACGTCGCCGCCGTTTTCGCGCTCGCCGCCTGGATGTGGCTGCTGCTCGGCGCCGTGCTCACCATCGCCGAGGCCGTCACCTCGAGGTCGGGTCGCGGTTGGGCGCCTCGGATCACTCCCGCGGCGTGGCGACGCCTCGTCCTCGCGGCTGTCGGCATCGGTCTGCTCAGCGCACCCATCGGCGCCGCACAGGCGAGCTCCGGCGACCGCCAGCATGTCATCACGGCGCGTTACAGCCCGGACCAAGGCACTGCCTCGGCGTCGCCCGCCCAGACGATCCGAGGGCTCCCGCTACCCGACCGGCCGCTCGGCCGGCTGACCGTCGTCCCGCGACGCGATCACCCAGCGGCGCGGACGACCGAACGGGTCACCGTCCGCCGCGGCGATAGCTTGTGGAAGATCGCCGAACGGCACCTCGGGCCGGACGCGAGCGCCCAGGCGATCGCCACCGAGTGGCGACGCTGGTACGCGGTCAATCGCGCCTGCATCGGCCCCAATCCCCATCTCATCTATCCGGGCATGGTCTTGCACGCACCGGAGGAAAGGGCAGCATCATGACGCGGTCCACGCTCGACGTTCACGTTCTTCCCGACCTCCCCGACAGGTCCGGCACCCCGGTGGCGACGCCATCGAAGTCTCCGGTGGGCGCGCCGACCGACGGTGCGACCGCGCTCGATCCCGCGTCGACGCCGGCGCCGACTCCACCAACCGAGCTGCGCCTCCTGCCCGGCGGAGCGGCCGGCGCCGAACCGAGCGACGACGACCAGCACGACACGCTCGTACGGGCTCGCCGGTTCGTCCAGGCTGTTGTCGAGATCGTGTCGGGCGATCGGCCCTGCACGCAAATGATCCGGTGGACCGATCGTGACGTCTACGAAAGCCTCTCGGCCCGCGTCTCGGCCTTCGCCGGCATCTCGGCTTCGACCCCATCTACGGGACGCCCGCGGGCGAAGGTCGTCTCGGTCAAGCTGTGCCGTCCGCGCGAGGGCGTCGCCGAGATCGCGGCGCACATCCGCCAGGGCAGTCGGTCGCATGCCATCGCGGCCCGGCTCGAGCGCGTCGAGCGGCGCTGGATCTGCACCGCTCTCGAGTTGGGCTAGGCCTACGCCCGGGCCGCCCGGCTCGCCGGATCGCCGTGGCAGCGCTTGAACTTGCGCCCCGACCCGCACGGACACGGCTCGTTGCGGCCGACGTGCGCGTACGGGTCGTCGGCTTCCTCGCTCGCCACCTCGACGCCGCCGCCGGCCGTCGCGTCGCCGTCCACAGTCGGCTGGGAGTACGCCAACCGCTGCGGCTGCGCGGCCTCGGCGGCCAGCCCTCGGGCGCTGATCTGCGGCGCGCCGTCCTGCCCGGGCTCGGTCGGACCGGACTCGACCAGCTCGCTCTCCTCCGGCTCCGACGGCGCCTGGATTTGCACGTCGACGTTGAAGAGGAAGCCGACCGACTCCTCCTTGATCGCGTCCATCATGGCGTTGAACATGTCGAAGCCCTCGCGCTGGTACTCCACCAGCGGGTCCCGCTGTGAGTACGCCCGCAGCCCGATGCCCTCGCGCAGGTAGTCCATCTCGTAGAGGTTTTCGCGCCACTTGCGGTCGAGAACGCTCAACACGACCCTGCGCTCCAGCTCCCGCATCACCTCGCTGCCGAGTTCGGCCTCGCGACGGGCGTACGCCGCCAGCGCGTCCTCGGTGATCAGGTCGAGCAGGATCTCGCTCGACAGGCCCTCCCGGCCGCCGTGGTCGTCTTCGACTTGGCTCAGGCTCAGCGAGATCGGGTAGAGCTGCTTCAGCGCAGTCCAGAGCTGGTCGAGGTCCCATTCCTCCGGAAAGCCCTCGGTGGCACCCGTGACGTAGGCGTTGATCACGTCGCCGATCATCACCTGGACGCGGTCTTGAAGGTCGTGCCCCTCGAGAACGAGGCGTCGCTCGGCGTAGATGACCTCGCGCTGCCGGTTCATGACGTCGTCGTACTTCAGGATGTTTTTGCGGGTCTCGAAGTTTTGCGCTTCGACCTGCCCCTGGGCGGAGGCGATCGAACTGGTGACCCGCTTGTTCTCGATCGGCACGTCGTCGGGGATCTTCATCGTCGTGAGGATCCAGTCGACCCAGTCGGACTTGAACAACCGCATCAGGTCGTCTTCGAGCGACAGGTAGAACCGCGAGTCGCCGGGGTCGCCCTGGCGGCCGGAACGGCCTCGCAGCTGGTTGTCGATCCGTCGCGATTCGTGCCGCTCGGTGCCGATCACGGCGAGGCCGCCGAGCTTGACGACCTCGTCGTGCTCGGAGCTGACCTGCTCCTCGATCTTGTGCAGCGTCTCCGGCCAGGCCGCTTCGTACTCCTCGGAGTTTTCGAGCGGGTCGAGGCCGCGGTTGCGAAGCTCGTGGTCGGCGAGGAACTCGACGCTGCCGCCCAGCATGATGTCCGTGCCCCGGCCGGCCATGTTGGTCGCGACCGTGACCGCGCCCTTGTGTCCGGCCATCGCGACGATAGCGGCCTCGCGCTCGTGCTGCTTCGCGTTCAGCACCTCGTGCGGGACACCGCGGCGACGGAGCAGGTTGGACAGCCGCTCGCTCTTTTCGACGCTGGTCGTGCCGACGAGCACCGGCTGGCCGTTGTGGTGGCGCTCCGCGATGTCATCGACGACCGCGGCGAACTTCGATTCTTCGGTGCGGTAGACGAGGTCCGGCTGATCGTCCCGGATCATCGGCTCGTTGGTCGGGATCGGCACGACGCCGAGATTGTAGATCTTGTCGAACTCGCTGGCCTCGGTCATAGCCGTGCCGGTCATGCCGGCCAGCTTGTCGTAGAGCCGGAAGTAGTTTTGCAGCGTGATGGTCGCGAGGGTCTGGTACTCCTCACGGACGCGGACGTTTTCCTTCGCCTCGATGGCCTGGTGCAGCCCCTCGTTGTAGCGGCGCCCCTCGAGTACGCGGCCGGTGTGCTCGTCGACGATCAGGACCTCGCCGTTGAGGACGACGTACTCCTTGTCCTTGCGGAACAGCTCCTTGGCCTTGATGGCGTTGTTGAGGAAGCTGATCAGCGGCGTGTTGACCGAGTCGTAGAGATTGTCGATGCCCAGGTGGTCCTCGACCTTGTCGATCGCGGGCTCCAGCACCGAGACGGTGCGCTTCTTTTCGTCGACCTCGTAGTCGTCGTCGATCCGCATCTGCTGGACGATCCGGGCGAACTCGCCGTACCACTTCACCTCGTCCTGCGTCGGACCCGAGATGATCAGCGGCGTCCTGGCCTCGTCGATGAGGATGGAGTCGACCTCGTCCACGATGGCGTAGTTGTGGCCGCGCTGGACGCACTGCTCGAGCGACCCGGCCATGTTGTCGCGCAGATAGTCGAAGCCGAACTCGTTGTTGGTGCCGTATGTGATGTCGCAGGCGTACGCCTCGCGCCGCTCGTCGGGCGACATCTGAGGCACGATGCAGCCCACCGACAGGCCGAGGAAGTGGTAGACCCGACCCATCCACTCGGCGTGGTACTTGGCCAGGTAGTCGTTGACCGTGACAACGTGGACGCCCTTGTCGGACAGGGCGTTGAGGTACGACGGAAGCGTCGCGACCAGCGTCTTGCCCTCACCGGTCTTCATCTCGGCGATGTTGCCCATGTGGAGCGCGGCACCGCCCATGATCTGGACGTCGAAGTGCCGCTGCCCGAGAACCCGCTTGGCCGCCTCGCGTACCGTCGCGAACGCCTCCGGCATCAGGTCGTCGAGGGTCTCTCCATCGGCCAGGCGCCGCCGGAACTCGTCGGTCTGGGCCCGCAGCTCCCCATCGGTCAGGCCGACGAAGTCGTCCTCGATGGCGTTGACCTGCTTGGAGATGGTGTCCAGCTGGCGCAGGATCTTGCCCTCGCCCATGCGAAGGATCTTGTCGAGCAGTGCCACGGTGATTCGACTCCTGTGCGGCCCCCATAGCCCTGGAGGCCCGATCGGTGAGAGCGGGGGTGACCCCGCGGGCCAGATGCCCACAGCATACGGTCGGTTCGCCAGCAATTTTAGGCACGACTGGTGCCGACCTGGTTACCCGGACGTAGCGGACGCATCGTCGGTCGCCCGGAGGCTCTGCCGTACCGCTTCGCCGTTCGCGTCGAGCGTGGGCGGCGCCTGATGGCTTCGGCGCGTCGTCTCGGTGCCGTCGGCGTCGAAGAACCGCAGCGGCGACCCGGGCAGCCGGATCTGCCCCAAGGTGGCGTGGTCGACGTCCATGAGCAGGCCCTGCGACCGGGTTTGCTCCCACGCGTACACCTCGTCGAGCGACCGGACCCGGCCGGCCGGCACCCCAGCGGCGTCCAGGCGAGCGAGCAGCGGTGCCGAGTCCCAGGTCGAGAACGCGCCCTCGATCACCTCGATCAGGTGCTCGCGCCCGGCGACCCGTTCGGCGTTGGTCGCGAGCCCCGGGGCGTCCGGGTCGAGGTCGAAGGCCTCGCACAGCCGCGTCCAGAGGGCGTCGCTGCCGGCCGCGATCTGGACCGCGCCGTCGCGACAGTGGAAGAGCCCGTACGGCGCGATCGACGGATGGTGGTTGCCCTGCGCCGTCCCGACCTCACCGGCGACGGTCCACCGAGTGCCTTGGAACGCATGGACGCCGACGAGCGAGGCGAGCAGCGACGTACGGACGACCTGGCCCTTGCCGGTCGTGGCTCGCTCGTGCAAGGCGGCGACGACACCGTAGGCGCCGTACATGCCGGCCAGCAGGTCGCCGATCGGCACGCCGGTCTTTTGGGCGTCGCCGGGCTCGGATCCGGTGAGCGACATCAGCCCGCCCTCGCCCTGCGCGATCTGGTCGTAGCCGGCCCGGTTGCCTTCGGGGCCGTCGTGCCCGAACCCGCTGATCGACAGCACGACCAGACGCGGATTGCGTGCGAGCAGCGTGTCGACGCCGAGACCTAGACGGTCGAGGACGCCAGGCCGGAAGTTTTCGACGACGACATCGGCCGTCTCGACCAGCCGCACCAGCATCTCGCGTCCGCTGGCCGTCTTGAGGTCGAGCACCACCGACTCCTTGTTGCGGTTGCACGATAGGAAGTACGTCGACTGCGCGTCCGGGTCGGTTGCGCCGCCGGCGGCATGGGATCCGTCCGACGGCACCCGGAACGGCGGGCCCCATCCCCGGCTGTCGTCGCCGCCCGACGGCGACTCGATCTTGATCACCCGGGCTCCGAGATCACCGAGCATCATCGCCGCGTGGGGGCCGGCGAGCGCCCGACTGAGGTCGATCACGACGATGTCGGCCAGCGGGCCCGAGGCGTCCTGCGTACTCATACGGTCAGCATCGCAGGGCCGGCCTCGGCTAGCCGAAGATGTCGGACATCTTGCATCCGTGATGTCGGCTCCATCGGGCCACGGCGTGCCCCGGATCGAGCGATCGACCGTCCGCCCAGGACCGGAGGAACCGGTAGGGCCGGATCACTCCACGCCGGATCCACCAGTCGCCTCGCCCGCGACAGACCGGGCTGATGCCGAAGTGCAGATGGCACCCGGTGAAGGCGGCGTTGCCGGTGTGTCCGACCCGACCCAATCTCTGGCCGGCCTGGACTGGCGCACCCGGCTGGACCCGGCCCGAAAGCGACCGAAGATGGCTGCCGTAGTAGCGCACGCCGTTGACGCCGGCGATCGAGAACGACTTGCCGCCACGATCCGCGGCCCGGTCGGTCGACGGCTTCCAGCGATCGGTCCGCGACACCGTGAGCACGATCCCCTTGACCGGCGAGACGACGCGAGTACCGCAGTCGGCGAAGATGTCGGTGGCCGGGTAGTCGTGATGGGTTCTGCCGTACCAGGTCTCGCCCCGGACCGGAAAGACGTGCCGCACGGCGGCGGGTCCCGGCCCAGGTCCGACGGGGGATGCGGTCGGCCCTCCGGGCGCACTGGCTGTGAGCGGCGTCGGCGCACCGGGAATGGCAGCACCCGGCGCGGCCGTGACCAGCACGCCGACGGCCGCGGCGAGGGCGGCCCGGGGTAACCGACGCATCAACCCTCCCTGGGCTCGAATCGCCCACACGGTACATCCGGATAGGTCAGACGGAATCGACCGCGGCCGTCAGTGCGGTCGCGAGATCACCCTTCGGCTCGACCTCGACGCCGCCGAGATCGAGCCAGCCGGCGAAGTCGGCGAGCTCGGCCGCCAGCTCGGCCGCGGTCGCCGCCGGCGCATCGGGCTCGGCATGGGCCGCCCGGACGACCAGGCGGCCCCGCTGGCGGTCGGCCTTGAGATCGACCCGCGCGACGAGCCGGTCGCCGAGCAGGAACGGCAGCACGTAGTAGCCGTGCACCCGCTTGTCCTTGGGCACGTAGATCTCGATCCGATAGCGGAAACCGAACAGCGCCTCGGTGCGGGCTCGCTCGAAGACGAGCGGGTCGAACGGGCTGAGCAGGGTGCGAGCCCGCACCTGACGGGGCAGCTTGGCATCGCGATGCAGGTACGCCGGCCGCTTCCACCCGTCGATGGTCACCGGAAGGAGCACACCGTCGTCGACGAGATCGGCGATCGCCTCCCGGGTCGGCGCAGGTTTCAGCCGGAAGTAGTCGCGCAGACACTGCTCGGTTGCGACCCCATGAGCGCGGGCGGCGACCCGCACCAGCTCGCGGTGCGCCTGCGCCGGCTCGGGCGTGGGCGCGTCGTATACGTGTGCGGGCAGGACTCGATCGGGCAGGTCGTAGACCCGTTCGAACGCGCCGTTGCGCCGAGCCGATGTCACCTTGCCGGTATAGAACAGCCACTCGAGAGCCTGCTTGACGACCGACCAGTTCCACCCCCAGCCGCCACCTCGCGGCGCCGGGACGTCGAGCTCGATCTCCCGGGCCGTCAGCGGGCCCCGCTGGCGCACCTCGTCGAGCACCCAGTCGACGATCTCCGGGTGCTCCCGAGCGATCCGCGTCATGCCGCCCCACGCACCGTCGGCGGAGGACATGCGGAATCGCAACGACGGCTGCAGGTCGACCCGTACCAGCGACGCCTCGTGCGCCCAGTACTCGAACATCCGCCGTGGCGCTCGGCCGAAGGCACGGTCGAGCAGCGCCCGCGGGTACGGCCCGATCCGGGAGTACAGCGGCACGTAGTGGGCGCGGGCGACGACGTTGACCGAGTCGATCTGAAACAGGCCGAGCCGGTCGACGACGCGGGCGAGGGCACGCGCGTTGGGCGTCACCGGACGCCGGTCGACGAAGCCCTGCGCGGCCAGCGCCACGCGTCGCGCCTGCAATCGGGTCAGTCGCTCCCGTTGGGTCAAGGCACTCACCCGCGGGAGCGTACGACCCGGGCCCGACAGTCGCTCGCGGCCCCTCAGCGTGACGCCATGACCGCCGAGCCCGCGATTCATCGCAGAAACGTCGCAGACAGGCGCTAGACCGCCAGCCGGATCACCCCGTAGTCGTAGCCGCGCCGGCGGTAGACGACGCTCGGTTGCTCGGTCTGCCGATCGACGAAGAGGAAGAAGTCGTGACCGACCAGCTCCATCTCGTACAACGCCTGATCGAGCGTCATCGGGGCCGTGGTGTGAGTCTTCTCGCGGACGATCGGGGGACCGTCGCCGACAACCTCGAGAGGTCCGACGCGATGTACTGCCGCGGGGTCGTCTTCGGTCTCGGCCGTCATGGTCCCGGTCGGGCCCGTGCCGTTTGCTGCGACCGGTGCGGTGGCCTCGGCCAGCGACATCGGAGCGCGCTGGCCCCGGTGGATGCGGCGTCGGTCGGCCGCCTTGCGCACTCGAGCCTCGAGCTTGTCCCACGCCCCGTCGAGAGCGGACATCTTGTCGTCGGCGGCCGCCTCGGCCCGAACGACCGGCCCTCGTGAATGTACGGTCAGCTCTACCCGCCAAGCGCGCGACGACAGCCGCGGGTTGCGTTCGGCGGTGACTTCGACATCGACCCGGATCACCCGGTGGTCGTACTTGAGTAGCCGCGACAGCTTGTCGGACACGTGATCCCGAAAACGATCGGAGACCTCACAGTGTCGGCTCTTCACCACGATGTCCACTTGACCTCCTCCGTTGGCGCGGTCATCAGACGCTCCAAGATCGCCATGGCATGACGACGGCACCCGGTTCGAGGCCTCAGATTCGTTCGCATCGCCTCCCGGGCGATGACGGTCGGACTCTGCGGTCCCCGGCAGGTGCCATATCTAGACGCTAGTCTCCTCGCGCCCGAAACGGTAGCTCTGGAACCGGACAAATCGCCGCGGGCCATGGCCACCGTCTCCGACGCGGTCCTACGACACGCGCGGCACGCGACGGGGCGTGGCCGCCACGGTGGCAACGGCGACCGGGCTCGCACCGGCGGCGCGCAGCGCCCGAATCGCCTCGGCGGCGGAGGCGCCGGTCGTGATGATGTCGTCGACGACCACGATCGGAACGCCGGTCGGAGTGCCACGGACCGCCCGCAGGGCACCGGCGAGGTTGGCCGCCCGATCGGTCGCCGACAGCCCCGACTGGTCACGGACCGCGCGGGCCGGTCGCAGCGCGGCGCACACCGTGACGTCGAGGCCCCGGCGGCGGAGCCGACTCGCGGCGACGCGGGCCAAGCTCAGGACGAGGTCGTGGCCCCGATCCCGCACGGCCCGCCGGCTCGACGGCATCGGCGCCAGCACCCCGCCGGTCAGATCGAGTGCCCCCAGGGCGATCTCGACCGGCGCCGCGAGCATCCGACCGAGCGGGCGCACCAGGCCGAATCTCCCGTGCTCCTTCGCCGCGATGATCAGATCGCGCAGCCGACCCTCGTAGGCTGCGCCGGTCATTGGGAGCACGGGAGTGGGTGTCGAGAGCCCGACCGGGATCGGGTCTGGCCAAGCCTCGACCGGCGTCGCGACACAGGCCGCGGCACAGTCGGTGCACAGCCGGCGACCGGGGCGGTCACAACCGGCGCATCGACCGCCGAGCAGGAGGTCGCTCGCGGCGTCGCGCCAGGTGTGCGGCTCCATACGGCAAGCCTGGGGCGCCACGCAGCCGACCGTGCGCCGCGGAGCGAAACTGTGGACAAGCTCAGCCGGCGAATGCGGGAGCCGTCAGCGGCCCGGCGTCGACGAGCCGCCAGCCCCGGTCGACCTCGTACCACAGCTGGCCACGCGTGTTACGGATGAACGCCCAGTGCTCGGAGCCTGACGAGACCTCCAGGGTCTGCGGTGCGCCGACGTCAGCCGACAGCAGCCACCGTTCGGTCAGCTCCGACCCGTCGATCCGCACGGCGTACGCGGCGGGACTGCCGACGCTCCTGCCGGCCAGGACGGCCAGGGTGGTGGCATCCTCCCATCCGACGCTCCAGATGTGTCGCACGGGCGCACCCGACACGGCCAGCTCGTCGACCTCGCGGATACCCGTCACCGACGTGCCCTTGGCGTCGAAGCTCAGCTCGCCCTGCACGATCCGGGTCTGGTCGGGCCCGCGGGCGTCGAGTGGCTGCGCGATCGCGGCGAAACGGGTGCCGTCCGGAGACAGTGCCAGCGACCTGATGCGCTGGTCCCTCAGCGGAGCGAACCGCAATCTCTTGACATCGCCGTTGGGTCGGACGACGAGAAGCCGCGACGCCGACGGCTGCCGGTCGACGACCAGCCACTCACCGCCGCGGGTCGATACCGGCTCCGACAGATCGAATCCCTCGTCATAGAGGACCGTGGGATCGTCGTGCCGGGAGTTGTAGAGCTGACCGCGAAGGATGACGCCGCCGTCGGAGCTCACCGCCACCAGCTGGCCCAACTTCAGGCCAACGTCGAACGAGCGGATTCCCTGCGCGGTGGCCCACTGACTGTCGGACACGACCTCGGCCTGCATCCTTCGACCGGTGTCGGATTCCGGATCGGCTCGGTCCACGATCTCCACCAGCCGGCCCTTGGCGTCCAGAGCGAACATCTGATCGCGCGCGGGCAACGTAGCCTGGTTGTAGTTGTTCCACAGCGCGAGGTCCTGCACCGCGGGCACACCGGGGATCTCCCAGCGAGCGTCGTCCAGGAGGATCCGGACGCCTTCGACACCCGGCACCTGCCACAGCGTCCACACGAGCTGCGCGGACAGCAACCGACGCTCCGAGGCCGTCATGCCGAGCGGCGACCCGCTTAGGCTGACCTCGGCGATGCCGGCCTCGATCGATACCGAGCCCTGGACGGACAGCGACGACGCCGAGGGGATCGGGTCGCGACTCCGCATCGGTGGACCGGCCAGCAACTCCTGGACCAGGCTCGTGGCCAGCTGCTCACCGAGCGGCAGGTAGATCGGGTACGGGACCAGCGCGTCGGCCGAGGGATCGGCGAAGTACAGCGAGACCGGCTCGTAGTACCTGTCGAAGTCCTCGTTGTCGACGTACCAGGCGTTGACCGGGTTGGAGATCCGCCATTCACCGTCTTCGCGTTGCAGCACGTATTGGTGCTCGTCGTTCGCGGAGCCCCTCCCGACAGGGTGGTAGGCACCACGCGAGTCGAGGGTGGCTTCTCGCAGGACCTGGAGGTCGACCCTATTCCTGCCGAACGGGGTCGGCCCGATCTTCTCGTAGACGACGGTGGCGCGAGACGGATCCCAGGCCGACGCTGCGGCGCTGGTCAGAAACTGCTCGGCGATCTCGGTCGTCGGCGGGTAGGCGTGCATCGCCTCGAAGAATCCGGTGACGATCTCGGTGGGCGACGCCCCGGGTTCGGGTCCTCGCGGGGCGAAGTGGATCAACCCGTCGTCGGTTTCGATCTCGACGCCGGCCCGTCCGATGGATCCGGAGTCGGGGATGTCCGCGCAGCCGGCGAACGTGACCGACGCGAGCACGAGGGCCACGCCGACTGCTACGGGCCGCCGACTCACGACTCCTCCATGTGCAAGTCGAGGCGTTCGTACGCCTGTCCCACCTCGACCGGCGGCGGGTCGCGGGGAACGAGCGGCAGCGGCGAGCGAAGCAGTTCGGCGCGGGCATGGCGAGGCAGCGTCAACCGGAACTGAGCGCCCCGGCCGGGCTCACCCCAGGCCTGCAACCAGCCACCATGCAGCTGGGCATCCTCCTGGGCGATGGCGAGTCCGAGTCCGGTGCCGCCCGCGCTGCGATCACGTGCCGGGTCGGCTCGCCAGAAGCGGTTGAACACCAGCGTCGCCTCGCCGGGACGCAAGCCCACTCCCCAGTCGCGCACGGCGATCGCCACCGCGTGCTCGTCGCCGGCAACCCGGATCACGATCTCCGGTGACTGGCTGTAGGTGATCGCGTTGACGACGAGATTGCGCAAGATCCGGTCGATCCGCCGGGCGTCGGCCTCGACCAGACAGGGCCGATCGTCCACTGCCACCCGGACAAACGTGCCGTGCCGCTCGGCCAGCGCGTGATGATCGGAGGCGCTCCGCTCGGCGAGCTCGGCGAGATCGACCGTCTCCAGTTCGGGTCGGGCCACGCCGGCGTCGAACCGACTAACCTCCAGCAGATCGGTCAGCAAGGACTCGAAGCGGTTGAGCTCGGCCTGCAACAGCTCAGCGGCCCGCGCGGTCGCCGGATCGAACTCCGCTCGGCTGTCGTGCAGGACGTCGGCGGCCATCCGGACGGTCGTGAGCGGCGTACGGAGCTCATGGGAGACATCGCTGACGAAGCGGCGCTGCATCCGGGACAGCTCCTCGAGCTGGCGGATCTGGCGCTGCAGGCTGGCGGCCATCTGGTTGAACGACATGCCCAGCCGGGCGATGTCGTCTTGGCCCCGGACATGCATTCGCTCCTCGAGCCGGCCGGCCGCCAGCCGCTCCGCGATCCGGCGAGCCAGCCGGACCGGCGTGACGACCTGACGTGTCACCAGCCAGGCGACCGCCGTGACCAGGACGAGCAGGATCACGCCGGCCGACACCAGACGACGGGTCACCAGTCCGAGAGTGTCGGCCTCTTCGTCCATCGGGAACAGGTAGACCAACGCGTACTCGTCACCTGAGCTCGCGAACTCGACCCTCGACCCCACGAAGACCGCCGGCACGGGTTGGTCCTGGCCCTCGACGGTCATCTGACCGTACTTCCAATACAGGCCCTGGGACCGGGCGATCTGCTGCAGAAGGTCGGACGGTAGGTCTTCGTGCTGAACGTCCCCTGAGTCTCGCAACGTGGTGCCGGACTCGGACCCGAAGCCGGGACCGATCGGGCCGGCGAGCAGCAGCTCGTAGCGGCGGGACGGACCGCCGCGACTCGTCAGAGTTTCGGCCAGAGTGTTCAACTGCTGCGTCTGTGCGGTCGGGTCGGTGACCGGCTGCGCGTCCAGATACGTCTGCGCGTAGTCGATGCCGGCCTGCGCTTCGGAGATCGACTGCTCACGCTTGCTGTCGGTCAGGCCCTCCGCGATCTGGCGGGTCAGCATCCATCCGACCAGGGCGATCACGATGGCGCCGAGCACGAGCGTGCTGATGACGACGCGAGCATGGATCGACCGCACCCAGGCCAGCCGCAGCGCGTGCAGTGGCCGCAGCAGCCCGTCGACGAGACCGGCGTGCCACCACCGAGGAGCTCCCACCTGCTTCGTCGTCACGGATGTCCTGCCCTTTCAGGCCGCTCGGGGCCTGCGTCTAGGCTAGGCCACCCGGCCAACGGCCTGGCGAGAGCGGTCAGCCGGCATTCGCTTTGTAGCCGACGCCGCGTACGGTGACCACGATCTCCGGGTGCTCGGGGTCGCGCTCGATCTTGGACCGGAGGCGCTGCACGTGCACGTTGACCAGCCGGGTGTCGGCGGCGTGCCGATAGCCCCACACCTGTTCGAGCAGCACCTCGCGGGTGAAGACCTGCCACGGCTTGCGAGCCAGACACAGCAGGAGGTCGAACTCGAGCGGCGTCAACGCGATCTCCTCGCCGGCCCGCTTGACGTTGTGTCCCGCGACGTCGATGACGAGGTCGGCGATCGTGATCGTCTCGGGAGCCTCTTCGCCGAGCCGACGCAGCCGGGCCCGGATCCGCGCGACCAGCTCCTTGGGCTTGAACGGCTTGACG
>JBKOYM010000006.1:0-61716 GCA_046725375.1 Actinomycetota bacterium | reverse complement strand
GATCGTGCCGCCCCACGTACTGGCGAAGCTGACCGACGACCTCGACGCTCGTACCGAGCGCTGGCGTTCGTTCCTCACGGACGGGCCGCCGCGATGGCTCGCCGTCGACGACGAGGGTGAGCTGGTCGGATTCGCGTCCGCGGGGCCGGGGCGCGACGACGACATCGATCTCGACTTGGAGCTGTACGCGATCTACGTGCGGTCATCTCAGTACCGGACTGGCGTCGGCCATCGGCTGATCGAAACCGCGATCGGAGACGCGCCCGCGTACCTCTGGGTCTTCGAAGCCAACGCTCGAGCCCGGACGTTCTATCAACGCCACGGCTTCGAGCCCGACGGGGCGCACAAGCTCGAGCCGTCGTTCCACGAACCCGAGATTCGGATGGTTCGCGCTGGCGGTGCCGAAGCCGTTGGGCCGAGTTCGCGGGTGACGGGGCCAACTCTTACCTCGCCCGAAACACCGACCGGAGCCGGCCGGTAGGGTGAGCCGAGCCCGCTCGCCGTCCGGCAGTCCGGGCATCGGACTGGAGGACTTCAAGTGGTGAACAGGTTCCGCGTGACGGCAGGTGCCGTAGGCGCCGTCCTCGCTGCCGGCAGCCTTACCCAGACCGACGTCGACACCCCTGGCCTGGCCGACTCGGCCATCTCCTCGGGGCCGCAGTCTCGGCCGAACATCCTCATGCTAACCGCCGACGATGCGTCAGTCGGTGACCTGAGGTTCATGCCGTACACTCGCCGACTGCTCGCCCGCCAGGGCACGACGTTCAGCAACGCACTCGCGCCGACGCCTACCTGCGTCCCGGCCCGGGCGTCACTGCTGACCGGGCAGTACGCACACAATCACGGGGCTAGAACCATCCACGGCCCGTACGGCGGCTTCGACGCGTTCGACGACGCGGAAACGCTGCCCGTCTGGCTGCAGCGGGCCGGCTACGACACGATCTTCCTCGGCAAATACCTCAACGGGTACGGCGACAACGGTGAGGCCCCGGTGCCGCCGGGATGGACCGATTGGAACGCCACCGTCGGCGCCAGCACCTACCGCTACTTCCGACCGTCGATCAATCACAACGGCGATGTCACGGCGTACGAGCGCTATAGCACCGATCTGTTCTCCGACCTCACAGTCGACCTCCTCGGCGACCCCACACGTGCGGAGCGTCCGTGGTACATGTGGGTCAACTACGTGGCCCCGCATACGGGTAGGCCACTCGGCGCGGACGACCCATTGAGACGTCCGAGCTCGCCAGATGCGCATCGCGTACAGACACCCGCCCCGGCCCCACGGCATACCAACCAGTTCCGGCACCTCGATCTGCCGAAGTCGCCGAACCTCTTCGAGCAGGGCCCCCCCGGCAGACCTGGCAGCCCGTGGACTCGACGGGGTAAGCGGATGGTTCGCGAGGGCTACCAGCAGCGGATCGAGTCGCTCCAGGCCGTCGACGAGGCGGTCGCGAGGGCGGTCGCCAAGCTGCGGGAGACCGGACAGCTCGCCAACACCATCGTGATCTTCAACTCCGACAACGGCTTTGCCACCGGTCAGCACAACCTCTATGGGAAGCTCTTTCCCACCGACGAGATCCTCCGCGTGCCGATGGTGATGCGGGGTCCGGGCATCCCCAGAGGGGACCGGGTCCGAACCGCGGTGACGCTGCCCGACGTCGCCACAACGATCGCCGGCCTGGCGGGCGCGGTTCCTACCCGGCCGCAGGACGGCGTCGACATCCTGCCTTGGTTGCGGCGCGGGTACCGCGAGCGGGTGATTCCGATTGAGGGCTATCCCGTTCACGACGGCCGCCGGCGGCTCTACTCTGGGGTACGGGTCGGGCCTTGGGTGTATGCGCGCTACGCCCACGGAGAGGAGCTCTACAACCACGTGTCGGATCCGTACGAGCTGACCAACCTCGCCGGCGATCCGCGTTTCTCCGGCGAGCTTGCGAGGATGCGTCAGCTGACCCGGCGCTACGAGGACTGTGAGGGGAATTCATGCCCGAAGGCGCTCTCTCGGCCAGCGCCGGCGCCCGTCACCTGATCGTCGCCGCACTGGCGGTGGGTGCGACCCTCGCGGCGTGCACGGGATCTGCGGAGTCCCCGGATCCGGCCACTCCTGCCGGTGCTGCGCTGGCTCGCCAGATCGCCGATGACTGGACAGCGGCGATCCACGACGGCCGGCGGGAAGGCATGAGGTACCTGATCGAGCAGTCGAAGTGGCAATATGGTGATGAGATCCGCGAGATGTTCAGGGTCGACGACCGGGTGGAGCTGCGGACGAGCGGCCAGGTGTTCTGCATTGGTGACTACATCGACCCCGACTTCGGCATGGCCGTGCGGCGAGGCCCTTGCCGCTGAGTAGGCGAGGAGTGGTTTTGCCTCATGGCGGATTGGCGCAGCCGGCCGGGCAGGCCGGTGGTGTTCCTGCACATCGGTGCGATGAAGACCGGCACGACCTTTCTGCAGTCGGTTCTGAGCGCGCATCGCGAGGAGTTGCGTGAGCACGGCGTCCTGGTTCCGCGCGGCCAGGTTCTGGCCGTCCGCGACGCAATCGGCCTGACCGGTAACCTCGATCCGGAGCCGGTCGCCAGGGAGGTTGACGCCTGGGCCAGGATGTCTGCCGAGATGCTGAGCTGGTCGGGCAAGGCGTCCATCGTCAGCATGGAATACCTCAGCTTCGCCCGCCCGCGGCAGGCCCGGCGGGTGGTCGAGAGCCTTCCGGGCGCGGACGTGCATGTTGTACTGACGCTCCGTGACGCCGCCCGGGTGATCCCGGCGCAGTGGCAGTCGTACACCCGCAGCATGGGCACGGGATCCTGGCCGGAATACGCCGTCGGCGTGCGCCTGGCCGCGGCCGCTGACAGGGGTCCGATCGTCAAGTCGTTCCGCAGGGCTCAGAACACTCCGCGGATGCTGCGCGCATGGGAGTCGGCGGTCGGGCCAGATCGGCTGCACGTCGTCACCGTCCGAGGTCCGGGCGCGCCGCCGGATCTGTTGTGGGAGCGGTTCGCCTCGGTAGTCGGGGTCGATCCGTCACTGCGCCCGCTGAAGAATGAACAGGCCAACCCGTCGCTCGGCTACGGGTCGTGTGACGTGCTGCGCCGGGCGAACGCCGGTCTAGGGGACCTGACGCGCCGCCCCTATAACCGAATCGTGCGCTGGCTTGCCGGGTCGGTGCTCGAGGCCAACCGGGTGCACGAGTCCAGACCACGACTGGACTTGGCCACCGCCGAGTTCGCAGCCGAGTTGAACCGCGCCACCATCCAGCTGATCCGCCGAGGCGGCTTTCCCGTCATCGGTGACCTGGATGAGCTTCCGGCGACGCCGGATCTGTCGGCCATCGATCCCGGTGATGCGCCGCAGGATCCCCGCGAGGAGGAGGTCCTGGCCGCCGCCGCCCTGGCGAGCCACGGCCTGCACGAGCGGCTGGCCACGGAGGGTGTACGCGCCCATCTTTCACGGGACGGTGGGTCGGCGACACTCGACGACGCGATCAGCGAGGTGGCACGGCTGATCCGGTTGGCCGTCGAACGGTACCGACCGGTGCCCACAAAGACTCACCGATGAGCGTTCCAAAACTCACGGATCGTCGTCGTCGAGGCGGGCGAGCCAGGTCGCGAGCCGCTCGACCGGCGTCTCGAACTCGGGGTTGAGATCGCAAAACTCGCGCAGCCGATCGGCGACCCACGCAAGGGATACCTCCTCGTCGCCGCGTCGAGACTCGAGCTCCTCGATCCCGCGGTCCGTGAAGTACACCCGCACCCCTCAGGCGAACGCCTGCTGCACCAGCGCCCGCTGCTCCTCGACGTGCCGCGAGTGCTGTCCGACCGCGGGCGATGTCGACTCGGGACGCGAGACCCGATAGAACGGCAGACCGTCGAGCTGCGGCGTGAGATGCAGAGCCATGTGCGGCCACGGCCCCATGTTGGCCGGCTCGTCCTGCACCCACCGGAGCTGCGCCAGGTTGGGGAACTTCGCCAACTCGGTCTTCAGCGACTGCACGGGCCACGGGTACAGCTGCTCCACTCGCAGGATCGCCGTACGCGGCTCGTCGCCTTCCTGCTTGGTGCGCTCGGCCACGAGATCCCACCCGATTCGGCCACTGCACAGCAGCACTCGCTCGACGCGGTCCGGATCGACCTTGTCGTCGGAGATGATCGGCCGGAACGAGCCGGACGTGAACTCATCCGGCATCGACACCGCAGCCTTCGCACGCAGCATCGACTTGGGCGTGAAGACGATCATCGGCCGGTGGTGACTCTCGAGCGTGTGGTTGCGCAGCAGGTGGAAGTACGACGCCGGTGTCGACGGCTGCGCGACGGTGAACGCGTCGTTGGCCGCCAGTGTCAGGAAGCGTTCGATCCGACCGGACGAGTGATCCGGCCCCTGCCCTTCGTACCCGTGGGGGAGCAGGAGGACGACGCCCGACTTCTGACCCCACTTGGCCTCACCGGACGAGATGTACTCGTCGATGATCACCTGAGCGCCGTTGGCGAAGTCGCCGAACTGCGCCTCCCACATCACCAGCGCATCCGGACGGGCCACGGAGTAGCCGTACTCGAAGCCCATCGCCGCGTACTCCGACAACAGCGAGTCGTAGATGTAGAGCGGCGCCTGCTCCGGCGACAGGCGTGCCAGCGGCGTCCACTCCCTCGCGGTCTTGCGATCGATGATGGTCGCGAACCGCTGGACGAACGTGCCGCGGCGCGAGTCCTGCCCGGCAAGACGTACCGGCCGCCCCTGCAACAGCAGCGACCCGAGCGCCACGATCTCCGCCGTGCCCCAATCGATCGGGCCCTGCGTGATCGCGGCGGCCCGGCGCTGCAACTGCGGCAGCACCTTCGGGTGCACCGTGAAGCCATCGGGCGGAGTGTCGTAGGCGTCCGAGATCGCCTTGAGCACCTCTGGCGTGACGGACGTCTGCTGCTCCTCGGCCGGCTTGTCCGGGTACTCCGGAACCGTCGCGTAATCGTCCGGCGACGCCGACTTCGCCTCGCGCACCTCGGTGAACACCCGCTCCAACAGCGCCTGGTAGTCCTGCATCGCGGACTCGGCCTCTTCGACGGTGATGTCGCCGCGCCCGATCAGCGCCTCGGTGTAGAGCTTGCGTACGGAGCGCTTCCGCTCGATCAGGTCGTACATCAGCGGCTGCGTGTACGACGGGTCGTCGCCCTCGTTGTGCCCGCGCCGGCGGTAGCAGACGAGATCGATCACGACGTCGGTCTTGAACGCCTGGCGGTAGTCGAACGCCAGCCGGGCCACCCGGATGCATGCCTCGGGGTCGTCACCGTTGACGTGGAAGATCGGCGCCTGCACCATCCGGGCCACGTCGGTGCAATAGAGCGACGACCGCGACTGCGCCGGTGAGGTCGTGAACCCGACCTGGTTGTTGACGACGACGTGCACGGTGCCGCCGGTGCGGTAGCCGCGCAGCTGCGACAGGTTGAGCGTCTCGGCGACGACACCCTGGCCCGCGAACGCCGCGTCACCATGCACCAGCAGCGGCAGTACGGGGTAGTCGGCGCCCTTGTCGAGCAGATCCTGCTTGGCTCGCGCGATCCCTTCGAGCACCGGGTCGACCGTCTCGAGGTGCGACGGGTTGGCGGCCAGCGACACCTTGATCGTGTCGCCGTCCTGACCAACGAACTCGCCCTCGGCGCCGAGGTGGTACTTGACGTCGCCGGAGCCCTGGACCGTCCGTGGGTCGATGTTGCCCTCGAACTCGCGGAACACGTCGCCGATCCGCTTGCCGACGATGTTGACCAGCATGTTGAGGCGGCCGCGGTGTGCCATGCCGACGCAGACCTCGTCGAGATCGGCCTGCGCCGCGGCGTCGACGATCTCGTCGATCAGCGGCACGGTCGTCTCGGCGCCCTCGAGGCTGAAGCGCTTCTGGCCGACGAACTTGGTCTGCAGGAACGTCTCGAACGCCTCGGCCTGGTTGAGCTTGTGCAGGATGCGCAACTGCTCCTCGCGGGGCGGCTTCTCATGCGGCCGCTCCACCCGTTCCTGGATCCAGCGCCGCTGCTCCGGGTCCTGGATGTGCATGTACTCGATGCCGACCGTGCGGCAGTACGAGTCGCGCAGGATGCCGAGGATGTGCCGCAGCTTCATGAACCGCTGCTCGCCGCCGAACGATCCGGTGGCGAACTCGCGCTCGAGGTCCCACAAGGTCAGGTCGTGACTGAGCACGTCGAGGTCGGGGTGGCTGCGCTGCTCGTACTCCAGCGGATCGGTGTCGGCCATCATGTGACCCCGCACCCGGTACGCGTGGATCAGCTCGAGCACCCGCGCCTGCTTGTGGATCTCGTCGTCGTGGCTGACCGGGATGTCCTGGGCCCAGCGCACCGGCTCGTACGGGATCCGCAGCGACCGGAAGATCTGGTCGTAGAACTCGTCCTCGCCGAGCAGCAGCTGGTGGACGCGGCGCAGGAACTCGCCGGACTGCGCGCCCTGGATGACCCGGTGGTCGTAGGTCGAGGTCAGGGTCATCATCTTCGAGATCGCGAGGTCGGCGATGGTGCGTTCGGACGCGCCCTGGAACTCCGGCGGATAATCCATCGAGCCCACGCCGATGATGCAGCCCTGGCCCTTCATGAGCCGCGGCACTGAGTGGTTGGTGCCGATCGTGCCGGGGTTGGTCAGCGTGACGGTGGTGCCCAGGAAGTCTTCAACGGTGAGCTTGCCGCCCCGAGCCCGCTGGATGATGTCTTCGTACGCGCTCCAGAACGCCGCGAAGTCCATCGACTCGGCGGCCTTGATCGACGGTACGACGAGCTGCCGGCTGCCGTCGGACTTTTGCAGGTCGATCGCGAGGCCGAGGTTGATGTGGCCGGGCCGGAGCAGGGTCGGCTTGCCGTCGACCTCGTCGTAGCCGACGTTCATCTCGGGCATCGTCTTCAGCGCCTGGACGAGGGCGAAGCCGATGATGTGGGTAAACGACACCTTGCCGCCGCGGGCCCGGCGCAGGTGGCTGTTGATGACGATGCGGTTGTCGATCAGGAGCTTGACCGGGATCGACCGGACGCTGGTCGCGGTCGGCACCGTCAGCGAGGCGTCCATGTTGGTGGCGGTTCGCGCCGCGGCGCCCTTGAGCCGAACCTGCTCGACCTCGGTGCTCGCAGGCGGCGGCTGGCTGCGCAGCGGCTGATCCTTGGGCACCGGCTTGGGTTCGGCGGTCGGCTTCGCCGGGGCGGGGGGCGCGGCTGGTGTGGCCGGTGTGGCCGGCTTCGTCGGCGTGGCTGGTGCGGTCGGCTTCGTCGGCGCGGCCGGTGTGGGAGTCGCGTTGCGAGCGGCCGGCGCGGTCGGGGTGGCCGCGCTGGCGCTGGTCGTCTGGCCGTCGCCGGTGGGCACCTTGTCACCGAGCTCGCGGAAGAGGGCGTGCCACTCCTTGTCGACCGAGTTTGGGTCCTGGCGGTAGCGCTCGTACATCTCTTCGACGAGCCACTCGTTGGCTCCGAACTCCGACAGCGGACTGTCTTGCGAAGCCACGGGTTTGTCTTGCGGGGCCACGGGCCTGGATCGCCTCTTTTTCTCATCACCGATCAGTAGGGATGTGACAGGACAAGGCTAATCCCCCGGACAAGTGAATGTCGGGCGCCCGCCCGTCCTGCACAGCACTCATGCCGTCGTTTGCGGTTTGTCGGACCTGTCGGGGTCCAGGGAGGAGCGCAGCCCATCTTCGACGGGTACGAAGACGGCTATCGACTCGACGACGCCGGCGATCTCATCATGTGGATGCAGCGGCAGCGGCGGCGATGTCCCCATCGTGACGGTCGACGCGGGTCCACCGGGTGCAGCCAAGACGATGATCGGGCCGATCCCATGGGACGCGAAAACGCCGCACATCTACCCGCTTGGCACCGTCCGCAGTCTGAAGGTGGGCATTGACAGGATCGGCCGGCTCGCCATGCTGGACCGGGTGAGTGACAAGCGGCGACTATTCCTGGCACCCGCGCTGGCCCTCGTCGTACTCCTCGGCGCCTGCTCCGACGACAGCGACGATCCGGCGGCCTCCGATCCACCGAGTCGGGCGGGAGCGCCCACGATCCGGCAGCAACCGGTCGGCCTCGACGTCAAGATCGCGCGAGTCGCGGGCCATCTGCCCAAGGCGGCGGCCAAAGACCTGACGCATCGACTCGGCCGGGTGGTCGAGGGCTGGTTCAAGGGCGGATTCCTGGCGGGTGACTATCCGCGCAAGCACTTCGCCGGATACGCGTCGTTCACGGCCGACGCCGCCAGACTGGCTCGGCGCGACGCCGAGGTGACTACCAACGTTCAGCTCGGATCGCAGTGGACGCAGGTCGTACCCACCCGGCAGCGCGTGCGGCTGTTCGTCTTCGCGCCGGGCCACCGTCCGTCCGGCGCGACCGCCGACGTCCAGCTGGTCCTGCTCGGGGCCGGATCCGCAGGCGCCATGTCGGAGCTGGCGGTGACCGGCCAGCTCTACCTGACGAAGACCGAGTCGGGGTGGCAGATCTTCGGCTTCGACCTGCAGCGATCGGTCGGCGCCCCGGGTGCGTTCGTCGCGCACCTGCGGGCGACGCGCGACAAGCCGGACCACTCCAAGTCGAAGCAGGCTAAGCAGCGGCATCAGAAGAAGGCGCCCGACAAGAAGCCACGGCAGCGGCAGGAGGCCCGCCGATGACGACCGCGAAGTTGGCCGTATTGATGAAGCACGCCCGGCGGGTTGTCGTGCTCGGCGTGATGCTCGCGCTGGTCACTGTGATCGTCCCCGACTCGGGTCGGCAGCGCTTCGAGGCCAGCCTGGTCAAGGTAGAGGGTGTGTCAGGCCTCGACACCGACCCGGGTGTCGTGTGGATCCTGGCGCTCGGCTCCGACGCCCGACCGGGCCAGCCGGTCCTGTCGAGCCGGGCGGACACGATCCAGCTGGTCGGGTTCAATCCGCATACGGGCTACGCCACCATCATCGGCGTCCCGCGCGACTCGTACGTCGACATCCCCGGCCACGGTCGCAACAAGATCAACGCGTCGATGGTCTACGGCGGGCCGCAGCTGATGGCGCAGTCGGTCGCCAACATGGTCGGCATCGCACCCGACTACGTCTTCACGACGAGCTTCTGGGGCTTCTCGCGGATGGTGTGGACGATGGGCGGCGTACGCGTGTGGTCACAACACAGCTTCGCCGAGCGGTTGGCCAAGATCCATCGCGGCTGGAACAACCTCAACGGCGTCGAGTCGCTCGTGTTCGTCCGCGAGCGGCATCAGCTGCCCGGCGGCGACTTCGACCGGTCGCTCAATCAGGGTCGGTTCCTCATCGACGGGCTGCGCAAGGCGCTGGCTGTCACGGACGAGCCGGGCCAGCTGGAGCGGCTGCTCTACACCTTCGTCGGCCAGACCGATGTCGACGTCGGACCGGTGGACCTCTATCGACTGGCCCGATCGGTCCTGCGGATCGAGCCGTCGAAGGTCAAGCAGTGCGTGATCAACGGGACCACGGGTTACGCCGGGGGAGCGAGCGTCGTCTTCGCGGATATCGCGCAAGCGCACAGCATCGCCCGACGAGCCGCCCGGGACGGACGACTCGAGGGGCGATGCTGATCGCGCTGGTTACTCCGGCCTGATCCGGGCGAACGCCTCACCGAGGTTGACGACGGACTCGGCGGGCGAGCCCTCGAGCAGCGTCACCTCGACGGCGACGACTCGGATGCCGTACTTGCCCGGGTACTGCTTGTTGACCTCGATCTTGGCGATACCGGGGATCTCGAGCGTCTGACCCGGGTCCGGGACGTTGTACGACTTGTCGCCAACCTTGATGTACGCGACGGTCGTGCCCCTGGTCGACTTGGTCAGCTTGCCGTTCGTCTTAGACACTCGGGCGTGCGCCTCGATGCCGCCGATCTCGAGTTGGTCAGACAGCATGACGTAAGCGATCCGGCCGCGGGTGTGGGCGTAGGCATAACTCGGATCGCGCTGCATGCCCTTCGCGGCGCCGGACGCGGCCCCGATCTCGAGTACGCCGGGAACGTCGATTCCGGCGGTGTGGTTGTTGTGCCACTCGCCGTCGGTGCCGACGCACTTGAGCGGCTGGACCGCGATGTTGCCGGTGGTCACGGCACTCTCGAGCAGGTCGGCTGAGGCGGCCCGGCCCCAACCGCCGAGGAGGCCGGCCGGCGCCTCGTCGTTGATGCCGGAGCGGGCGCTTCCGACGGTCAGCGTGGAGCCGTCCGAGAGCTCGATCCGCAGCGCGCGCCTGGTGATCTGCGCGTGGTGGGCAGACCGGCTGCTCGTGCCGCCCAGGATCGTGATCTCCGCCAGGCCCGGGATCTCGATGTGCTGTCCGGGAGTCGGGCTCGCGGGGATCGGGACCTCCACGCCACCGACCTTGGCCTTGATCGTCAGGATCTTCGCACTGCCCGACGTGTGGAAACCGCTGTCGTCGTGCCAGGCCCTGGTCCGCAGGGTCACACCCTCGATGACGAGCTTGGCGTCGCCCTGACCCAGTTCGATGGCACCGATCTTGGTCGTCGAGTTCGACGCCATCTTCGAACCGGAGACCGTTGTCCAGCTCTTGGAGGTGATCCCGCTGACCGTGCCGAAGTCGCCGACGTCGATGGCGGCCAGGTGGTTGCTGTCCATCCTGGGGTTCTTGGTGCACCCCAGGTACGAGAAGGCCGTCCGGCCCGACTCGGCGGGAATCTCGCCACCCTGCAGTCGGCTCCCGAAGGCGGACGCGTTGAGTGCGTACGGCGTCGTGCCTCGGGCGTCGTCACCTCCGGGCGATGACGCGACCTGGGAGGCCGTGGTGGGTGCGAGCGTGCTGGCGGCGAGGCCGACGGCGAGGCTCGCGGTGAGGGCGGTCGTCACGACCGCCACGGTCGACTTCCGACGTTGAGATTGCATCATCACCTCGGGTTGATTGCTGGACGGGTCGTAACTAATGACGAAGTGCCGTCTACACCGGGACCTCATCGGCGCGAGCGGTCACACGAAGTAAGGGAACGAATCGGTCTTCCTACTAGTTACGGGGTAGAGCTAGATAAAACGCTCGAAATCGGTCTCTCGGCACGACGCACCCATTTCGTTGCCCGCAATTGTCCTAAATGTCTAGAATAGGCCAACCATCCGGTCGGAGTCTCGGCCGGAGTACCGTCGAAGCCGTGACGGACGAGGGTGCCGAGACGCGCGTGATCCGCAACGACGACCGGCGCCGATACGAGGTGTGGAAGGGCGACGAACTCGCCGGGTTCAGCGCTTATCGCGAGGTTGACCGCGATGGCGAGTCCCTGACCGTGTTCACCCACACCGAGATCGACCCCGCCTTCGAGGGCGAGGGCATGGGCAGTCGGCTGGTGCGGGACGCTCTCGGCGACGTGGTTCGGCGAGGCCGGCTCATCGTTCCGCTCTGTCCGTTTGTCGCCAAGCGGATACGCGCCACTTCGGAGTACGACGAAAACGTGCGATGGCCGGAGGATTCGAGCCCATGAGCAACGTCGAAACTCGTCCGGTCGAGTCGGCCTGTCACTCCAAAGGCGCCTCCGGTGCCGTCACGGAGCGGTACGAATCGCGCGTGGTGCCGCTGGGTGGCCTCCGGGCGATCCAGGTGCATCGGCTACTCCCGCAGCGCGCGTTGCCCACGGTGGGTGCGTGGTGCTTCCTCGACAAGTTCGGGCCGCAGCGAGCCGACATGCGGGTGTTGCCGCATCCACACACGGGTCTGCAGACGGTGACGTGGCCCTTGGCCGGCGAGGTCCGGCACCGGGACAGCCTCGGCAACGACGTCGTGATCCGACCGGGTCAGCTCAACCTGATGACCAGCGGGCCCGGCATCGCGCACTCGGAGTTTTCCATCGGTTCGGAGCCGCTGCTCGACGGCCTTCAGCTGTGGATCGCGCTGCCGGCCGATACCGATGCCGCCCCGGGCTTCGAGCAGCACACCGACCTGCCGGTCTACTCCGACGGCGACCTGCGGGCCGCCGTGTTCATGGGCCGGCTCGGCGAGGTCGCGTCGCCGGCGACGACGTACAGCGGGGTCGTCGGCGCCGAGATCCGGGTGTCTGCGGGGGCGGCGGCGTCCTCGGTTCCGCTGCGGCCCGATTACGAGCATGGCGTACTCGTCCTCGACGGCACGATCGACGTGGCCGGGTCCGAGCTTGATCCTGGGCCGCTGCTGTACCTCGGGGTCGGCCGTAGCGAGCTGAAGCTGACGCCGACGACGGATGCTCGGGTCATCCTGCTCGGCGGCGAGCCGTTCACCGACGATCTGGTGATGTGGTGGAACTTCGTCGGCCGAAGCCACGACGAGATCGCCGCCGCGCGAGCCGATTGGGAAGCCGACAGCGAGCGGTTCGGTGTCGTCGAGGGGCATGACGGCGAGCGCATCCCGGCCCCGGTCCTTCCGCAGGTCCGACTCTCGCCGCGGCGACGCCAGCGTCGGACCTAGTGCCAGGTCAGAGCCGAGCGATCGGCCCAGTACGCGTCCGGGTCGAGGCTCAACGTGGCGAGCTGCGCCCGGTCATCGTCGCTCAGCTCGATCTCCGGCGCTTCCAGGTTGGCCGCTAGCTGATCGACGCTCGACGGGCCGACCAGGACCGTGTCGGCCCATGGCTGCGCGAGTACGGCGGCAATCGCCACCGCCGATGCGTCGACGCCGGCCCGGTCCGCGATGCGGACGACCGGCTCGGGTGGCGCGACGGCCAGCCGGCCGTTGGCCACCGTCTCCTTGATGAGCACGTGTGCGCCGGCGTCGTGAGCTCGCGTCAGGGCCGCACCGGCCGACGGCTCGAGGACGTTCCAGGTCGACTGCACGGCCGTGAAGACGGGCTGGCCCGCCACCCGCAGCGCCAGCGCCCGGTCGACCACCTCCGGCTGCCTCGGGCCCGAGGTCGAGAAGCCCACGCGTACGCCGCTCGCAGCCATCTCGGCCAGCGCCTCCAGCAGAGCTGGCTCGGTGAAGACCGCGCTCTCCGGCGTCAGCGAGTGCACCTGATAGAGCGACACCCGGTCGCCGAGCAGTTCGCGGGTCTCGTCCCACTGCCGCGTGAACTGAGCGAGCGAGTGCTCCTTGACCTCGTGGACGTCGGCGTCGAGGCGCCAGTCGCCGACGTAGGCGTAGCCCCACTTGCTCGACACGGTGACGTCGTCGACTCCTCGGTCGGCGAGCCACCCACCGAGAAACTCCTCGGCCAGACCGTACGAGCGGGCGGCGTCGACCCAGCGGATTCCGGCGGCGTACGCGGCGTCGAGCACCCGCCAGGTGGCCGATCGCATCCCGTCGACGGTGCGGTCGGCGAGTAGATCGGGGTCGCGGCCGAGGTTGATATAGGCCGGCCGGCCGAGGGCGGCGAGACCGAGCCCAATGCGCGAGCCGCTGCTAGACACGACCACAGGCATCGGGTTTCAGCTGTCCACGCCGCGGGCGTGGGTGGTGAGGCCGGGTAGGACCAGCGTGAGCCAGCGGGTGCGGGCGGCAGCCGGCTGGTCGGTGGGGGCGCTGGTGAAGAGCAGGTAGATGTCGTGGACGGTCACGTCCGGGTGGATGTCACCGTCGGCCTGCCCCGCCTTGATGAGTGTGGCCAGCGCTGCGTTGGCGCGCTCTTCCTCGCCCTTGAAACCCAGGCCGGTCCTCAGGGCGCGGGCCGCGGCCTTGACGGCATGCATGGTGGCCGCCGCCTCGATGACGCGACGGAGGAAGGCCGTGATCTCGTCGAGCGCGCGCGAGCCCGATGCGACGCGCTCACAAGCGGACTCGGCGTCGTCGGCCACGTGACCCAGGAACTCGGCGACCACGGCGCCCACCAGGTCGGTCTTGGTCGGGAAGTGGCGGTACAGCGTGCCTACGGCCACCCCGGCCGCGGCTGCGATCTCGTCCATGCCGATGTCGGGTCCGTGCCGCGTGATCTGCTCGCGGGCGGACTCAAGGATCTTCTTGCGGTTGCGGACCGCGTCGGCGCGCGGCGCTCGAGCCTGGGTCATGGGGTTCTCCGGAGACGACTGGGACATCGGCTTGCATTATCGTGAACCGTAGTTCATGATAGTACGTGAACCAGGATTCATCTTACACCGCTTCCCGGAACCACCATTACGAAGTCCAAAAGTAGGTACAGCCATGTCTGAAACAGCCCCAATCACCGCCAGTCGGGCGGCTCCGGATACGGCCGCGGCCTCCGACAACAACCGCTGGAGAGCGCTCGTCTTCATCGCGCTCGCCCAGCTGATGGTCGTCCTCGACGCGACCATCGTGAACATCGCTCTCCCGTCCGCCCAGCTGGACCTGGGGATTTCGGATGGCAACCGCCAGTGGGTCGTGACGGCCTACGCGCTCGCCTTTGGTGGTTTGCTGCTCTTCGGCGGCCGGATCGCCGACCTATGGGGGCGAAAGCGTACCTTCACCATCGGTCTGGTCGGCTTCGCCGCGGCATCCGCGCTCGGTGGTGCGGCGCAGACCGGGGCGATGATGTTCGGCGCCCGTGCCCTGCAGGGCGTCTTCGGCGCGTTGCTCGCACCCGCCGCGCTCTCGCTGCTCGCCGTGATGTTCACCAATGCCAAGGAGCGCGCCACAGCGTTCGGCATCTACGGTGCGATCGCCGGTGGCGGTGGCGCCGTCGGCCTGATCCTGGGCGGATTCCTGACCGAGTACCTGGACTGGCGCTGGACATTCTTCGTGAACATCCCGTTCGCCGTCGTGGCAGCGGTCGGCGCGTACTTCGTCATCCATGAGTCCGAAGGCAGCCGCAACCGCTCGTCGCTCGACATTCCGGGGGTCGTCCTGTCCACCCTCGGTCTGGTCTCACTGGTGTACGGCTTCACGCGCGCCGAGTCCGACGGTTGGGGCGACTCCCTGACGGTCGGCACGTTCGTCGCCTCGGCGGCGCTCCTCATGGCCTTCGTGCTCACCGAGTCCAAGGTCAAGGCCCCGCTGCTGCCCCTGCGCGTGGTCACCGAGCGAAACCGCGGAGGCGCCTACCTCTCGCTCGGCCTCGCGATCATCGCCATGTTCGGGGTGTTCCTCTTCCTGACCTACTACCTGCAGATCGTGAAGGGCTACTCCCCTGTCGAGACCGGCTTCGCCTTCCTGCCGCTGATCGTGGGCATGATCGCAGGCTCCACACAAATCGGCGCCCGCCTAATGACCCGGGTTCCGGCCAGACTGCTGATGGGTCCCGGCCTGCTGCTCGCCGCGCTCGGCATGCTGCTGCTGACCCAGCTGGAGATCGGCTCGTCGTACGCCGGACTGCTGCTGCCGGCGCAGCTGCTGCTCGGCGTCGGCATGGGTACGGCGTTCATGCCGGCCATGTCCCTGGCCACACACGGCGTCGAGCCGCGCGACGCCGGAGTCGCCTCCGCGATGGTCAACACCTCGCAGCAGGTGGGCGGCGCAATCGGCACGGCGCTGCTGAACACGATCGCCGCCTCGGCGACGACCTCGTACATCCACGACCACATCGTCTCGGCCGCCTCCCGGTCGCAGCAGCTGATCCAGCTGCAGGGCATGGTGCACGGCTACACCAACGCATTCTGGTTCGGCGTCGGCATTCTGGTTGTGGCCGCGGCGATCGCCGTGACCTCCGTCAACGCCGGCCGAACGAGCGCTGGACCGGCCACCCGTTCGGGTACAAGCGACGAGATCGAGGACGGCGAGCTCGTGCCGGCGATCGCACACTGACAGTCGCCCTTCGCGGGCATGCCCAAGGTCCGCCCCGGCTCCGCCGCATCGGAGCCGGGGCGACTCGCACTCAGCTGCGGCCGGTCATCACACGGCGCCCCCCAGCACAACGGTGCCCCCAGCAGGATTCGAACCTGCGCACCCGGCTCCGGAGGCCGGTGCTCTATCCCCTGAGCTATGGGGGCCAGGATCAGGTGAGCCTAGCGCAGCGCCGTCTGTGTGGCAGCGTTGGCCGTCAGTCTTCTATCCGGAAGGACCGCTATGACCGATCTCAACCTGGCGTTGGGCGCGATGAGCTTCGGAACCCGCGTGGACGAGGCTACCGCGATCGCGCTGCTCGATCGGTTCGTCGACGCCGGGGGATCGATCGTCGACACGGCCGACTGTTACGCGTTCTGGAGCGACCCGTCCGGCGCCGGTGGCCAGAGTGAATCGGTCATCGGTCGATGGCTGACCCGGCGGCCGAGCCGACGCGAGTCGGTCTTCCTGAGTACGAAGACCGGAGCGGAGCCGGCGCCGGGTTCGGACCGGCGCCAAGGGTTGGCTGCCGACCGGGTGCAAGCCGGCATCGAGGCGAGTCTGCGTCGGCTCGGAACCGACCGCGTCGACCTCTACTGGGCGCATCTCGAAGACCGCGACGTGCCCTTGGCCGAGGTCGTCAAGACCTTCGCCGAGCTCGCCGACGACGGCCGGGCGATCCGGCTGGGCCTTTCGAACCATCCGGTGTGGCGGGTCGAGCGGGCCCGTCGGATCGCGGCCGGATCGGAGTCGTCTCCGTTCAGTGCCATGCAGCTCAGCTACTCGTACGTGCAGCCGCGCCCGCTGGCGCCTGTCGAGGGGCAGGAGCACCGGTTCGGCATGGCCACCGACGAGGCGCTCGACTACGTCGTGGCCAACCCCGACATGTGGATGTGGGCCTACAGCCCCTTGCTGCGCGGCAGCTACGCCCGACCCGATCGACCGTTGCCGGAGGCGTACGACCATCCGGGAACGTCCCGCCGGCTCGCCGTGTTGGGTGAGGTCGCCGAGGAGATCGGAGCGACTCGCAACCAGGTCGTCCTGGCCTGGCTGACCGGCGGCCAGCCACCGATCACGCCCGTCGTCGGGGTGAGCACCGCTGAGCAACTCGACGAGGCGATGGCCGGCGCATCGATGGTCCTGACCGACGACCAGCGGCGGCGACTCGACGGCGCCTGTTAGGCGTCCGGGCTCAGCCGGGTCGCGAGCCAGCCGAGCGCCTTGGCGTACTGCCGGTCGATCGTGCCGTGGGTCGCCGCCTCGACGTGCTCGAACCGAACGACGTCGTCAGGCACCCCGATCTCGCGGACCGCTTCGCGAAAGGCCTCGGCGCCGAGATCGAGATACCACTCGTCCTTGGTGCCCGCGTCGATCCAGATCGCCCGCTGCGACTGCAGGGCGTCGGCGTACTTCGGCGCCATCCGGACCGGATCCCAGTCGAGCCAGCGCTGCCACGCCTCCGGCTCGAGAACGCCGGTCCGCGGGTCGAACGGCAGCTCCGGCGTACCCTCGTCGCGGGCCGAGAAGCAGGCGGCGACGCCGAGGATCATCGCAGTCACCAGTTCCGTGTCGGGTTCGTCGGAGTAATCGCCCTGCTGGAAGGCCGCCCACCACCGCATGATGTCGCCGTCGTGGTCGCGCAAGAACCGGACCACCTTCGGAAACTCCGGGATGTAGCACGCCTCGTACAGCGCGTCCCCGGCATGGGTCGCGAGACCGCCGAACAGATCGGGCCGCAGCATCGGTGTGATCATCGCGCCGAAGCCACCGCTCGACTTGCCGGCGATGCCGCGATGCTCCGGCGCGTTGAGGGTCCGGTAGCGGGAGTCGATGTACGGCACGACCTCGTCGCAGAGGTACGAGTGGTACTTGCCGGTGCCGGGGGAGTCGACGAACTGGCTGCCGCCGTACGCGGTCCAGGCGTCGACGTACACGACGATCGCGGGCGGCGCCTCACCCCGGGCGAACACCCCGTCCGCCTCTTCGGGAAACGACAGCCGGAACGCTCGTCGTTTGAACCACGCGGTCACGAACCCGGTGTAGCCCTGGATCACGTAGACGGTCGGGTAGCGCCGCTCTGTCTCGTCGGCGTAACCGGGCGGGGTGTAGACCGACAGCGGTCGCTCGTACGGGTCGCCGAGTGGGTTGTCCCGCAGCAGGTCGCTGCTGATGGTCAGGTGGTCGACGTGTCCGACGAACTCGGACGCATACCAAGGCTGCATGTGCCCAACTCTGTCAGCAGGAGCACGTCGGTCGAGCACTGAGGTAGATGCGTGACGCCATCGGACGCCTACGCGTCGTGAAGGTCGAGTTTCATCCCGACGTCTACAAAGCAGCTGCAAAAGCTCCGCCGGCAGGTGTTCGCGACCGTCCTCGAGACGATCCTGAAGCTGGTCGACGAGCCCCGGCCGACCGGCGTCGTCGAGCTGGCTGCTCTGGTAGCGATTGGCGAATCCTCGTCGGTCAGTACCGCATCGGGTGCGAGATCAACGACCACGACCAGGTCATCACCGTGCTCACGGTCGCCAAGCGGCGCGACGCTTATCCGCTGACTCCCGGGGGCATGCCGGCGGCCGGCCTCAAGACACGGGCGGCGCGTCCGGACCGTGCAGCGGGTGGTGCTCCCAACGCACTCGACCGGCGCCGAAGCCGGCGGCGTGGACGCCGTCGTGACCGGCTGGCCTCCGGCAGCGGTAGGCCGGGGAGTAGAGGTCGCGGCACGAGTCGGCATAGCTGGTATAAGCGAACTCGAGGTCGAGTCGTTCGTCGAAGCTCATCAGAGCCACCACCTTCGCGAGCGCCGGAACGGGTGGCCCGCGACGGTGCGGACGTCTCCATTGTCGCACGGGCGCCGAACAAGCCGGCGGGGTCGAATCGCTCCGACCCCGCCGGGTTGTTGCGCGGGCCCGTCCGTTATCCGATCAATCCGTGCGGATCTAGGACGTATTTTCGAGGTGCGCCCTTGTCAAACTCGGAGTACCCCTCAGGGGCGCGGTCGAGGGGGATCACGGTCGCGTTGACGTTTCTCGCGATCTGCGTCCGGTCGTGCAGGATCGCGTTCATGAGCTGGCGGTTGTAGCGCATGACGGGGCATTGCCCGGTCGTGAACGACAACGACTTCGCCCAGCCGAGGCCGAGGCGGATCGACAACGATCCCACCTTGGCCGCGTCGTCGGATGCGCCGGGATCACCGGTCACGTAGAGGCCGGGGATACCGAGCGCGCCACCGGCCCGGGTGATGTCCATGACCGTGTTGAGCACCGTCGCCGGACGCTCGACCTGGGCCTCGTCACCGTGGCCGCGGGCCTCGAACCCGACGGCGTCGACAGCGCAGTCGACCTCCGGCTCGCCGAGGATCTGCTCGATCTGATCGTGCGGGTCTCCCTTCGACACGTCGACGGTCTCACAACCGAACGAGCGCGCCTGGTCCAGCCGCTGCTTCTGCAGGCCGCCCCCGATGACGACGGCCGCGCCCAGCAGCTGCGCGGCCGACGCGGCCGCGAGGCCGACCGGCCCGGCGCCCGCGATGTACACCGTCGAACCCGGACCGACCCCCGCCGTGTACGCGCCGTGGAACCCGGTCGGGAAGATGTCCGACAGCATGGCGAGGTCACGGATCTTCTCCATGGCCTGGTCCCGGTCGGGGAACTTCAACAGGTTCCAGTCCGCGTAGGGCACGAGGGCATACTCGGCCTGACCCCCTACCCAGCCGCCCATGTCGACGTAGCCGTACGCCGAGCCGGGTCGATCCGGGTTGACGTTCAGGCAGACTCCGGTCTTGCCTTCCTTGCAGTTGCGGCACCGGCCGCAGGCGATGTTGAACGGCACCGAGACGACGTCGCCAACCTTGATGAACTCCACGTCGGGTCCGGTCTCGACGACCTCCCCGGTGATCTCGTGGCCGAGCGGTAGCCCCTCTGGTGCTGTCGTGCGCCCGCGAACCATGTGCTGGTCGCTGCCGCAGATGTTGGTCGCGACGGTTTTGAGGATCGCGGCGTGAGGAAGCTGGCGCCCGACGTTCGCGGGATTGACCCCGGGTCCGTCCTTGAGCTCGAACGTCGGATAGTCGGTCGTCTCGACCTCGACCTTGCCTGGACCCCTGTAGATGACTGCCTTGTTGCCTGGCATGGTCCTGCTCCTCTCGAAGACTCGAAAGTGCTTGCTGCGATGAATTGACTCGAGTCCAGGAGCCTCGCCTCCTTCCCGGGTGGATGGAGGGGGCGCGGCGGCGCCGCCTAGAGCACCAGGGACGCTGCCAGAGAACGGAAATCTCACCGTGGGGGTGCCGATTTCTCTCGCCCGAATCTTCAACCTAGACGCGTCACTGAGGGCCGTCAATCAATCGCGTTTGGGTATGCGAGGTCTGTCGGAGCCGCGAGGAATATTTCTCTCTTCATGTCGCGTCGGGCATGAGCGGATGGCGTCGGAAGACCTCAGCGGCCGCCTCGTGAAATCCCGACGGCGCGCCGGCGGCGTCGAACGTGCGGGCGATCTCCTCCATCTCGCCGACCCAGCGCCAGCCCTTCCGGTTGGCGGACCCGATCGCACGAGTCAGGCGCCCGTCGAGGTCGGGCAGCGAGCGGGCCCACTCGCGACGGAGCACGCTGTCGACCCCCTCGCGTCGCGCGACGGCGTCGATCGCGAGCAGCATCGCGCCGGCGCCCTTCGTCCACGCGGCGTAGGTCATCTTGACCGCCGACGCCGACCCGATCCGGTCGTCGACCTCGACAACCTCGACGACCGTGTCGGCGAACAGAGCGGCGACGGGGCCAGCGTCCGGGCCGGAAAGATAGAGCCGAGTCGTGTCGGCCTCGGCCGGCGGCGAACCGACGATGCCGCCGTCGACGAACGTCGCGCCGGCCGCCGTCACGATCTCGCCGATGCGTCGCGCCGTCGTCGGAGCAACCGCGTTCGCGTCGACGAAGGTGCCGCCGTAGGCCTCGGCCGCGACCGACCGGGCCACGTCGAGTGCCGCATGCGGCGGGCATATCGACAAGACGACGTCGCTCCCGGCGAGCAGCTCGGCCACCGTGCCGTGGTCGGTGAGGCCGGCCGCCTCGGCACGCTCCTTCGTCGCCGGGCTCCGTCTGTCCGAGGCCCAACCGACCGGATGGCCGGCCTCGCGCAGTCGGGCACCGAGCATCGAACCCATCTCGCCGGGATGCAGCAGACCGATCATGGGGCCATCCAACCGCAGGCGCCGGTTCGGGCCCGAGTATTGGCGTGAAATCCACTTTTGCCCGCCCTCGGAAGCTGTATTTCACGCCAATACTCGGTCGTCGGCCGCCGTCTCGACCTATGCGCAGCTGACCGGTGGCCGAACGAGCGTGGATACGCTTGTCCGGTGACACCCGACCAGCTCTCCGACGCCGTGGTCGCCGCAATGTCCGCCGCGGTGGCCGACGGCGACCTGACCTTGTCCGAAGGCGTGCCCGCGAGCGTTCGGATCGAGCGTCCGAAGGTGAAGGAGCACGGCGACTACGCCACCAACGTGGCGATGCAGCTCGCCAAGCAGGCCGGCCGCCCGCCGCGCGAGATCGCCGAGCTGCTCGCGGCCAGGCTCGCCGCAACGCCCGGGATCGCCGCCGCCGAGGTTGCCGGGCCGGGATTCCTGAACATTCGGGTCGACGCCGGAGCGCAGGGTGCGCTGGCGGCCGACATCGTCGAGGCCGGCGCCGCGTACGGCGGCAGCGACGCTCTCGCGGGGGTCAAGGTCAATCTGGAGTTCGTCTCGGCCAACCCGACCGGGCCCGTGACGCTGGCCTCCACGCGCTGGGCCGCCGTCGGCGACACCCTGGCCCGGATCTTCGAGGCGGTCGGCGCCGAGGTGACCCGCGAGTACTACTTCAACGACCATGGCGCCCAGATCGACCGGTTCGCCCGGTCGCTGCTGGCCAGGGGCCGTGGCGAAGAGGTGCCCGAGGACGGTTATCACGGCGCGTACGTCGAGGAGGTCGCGAGCCGGGTCGTCGAGGACAACCCCGACATCCTGTCACTCGACGACGCCGACGCGCAGGAAGCGTTCCGGCGCGAGGGCGTCGCGTTGATGTTCGATGAGGTCAAGCAGAGCCTGCATGACTTCGGCGTCGACTTCGACGTCTACTTCCACGAGGCGTCGGTGCACGAGTCGGGCGCGGTGCAACACGCGATCGAGCGGCTGACCGAGCTGGGTCAGACGTACGAGAAGGACGGCGCGCTCTGGCTGCGGACCACGGACTACAGCGACGACAAGGATCGCGTGATCGTCCGGTCCAACGGTGCAGCCTCGTACCTCGCCGGCGACCTGGCCTACTACCTCAACAAGCGGGAGCGCGGCTTCGACCGCTGCGTGCTCCTGCTCGGCGCCGACCACCACGGCTACGTCGGCCGGATGATGGCGATGTGCGCCGCGTTCGGCGACGAGCCGCACGTCAACCTCGAGATCCTGATCGGCCAGATGGTCAACCTCGTCCGCGACGGGCAGCCGATCCGGATGTCGAAGCGGGCCGGCACCGTCATCACGATGCAAGACCTCGTCGACGCGGTCGGCATCGACGCCGGCCGCTACGCGCTTGTGCGTTATTCGATGGACGCCACGATCGATCTCGACCTGGGCCTGTGGGCTCGGCAGACGCAGGACAACCCGGTCTACTACGTCCAGTACGCGCACGCCCGGCTCGCCTCGATCCTGCGCAACGCCGACGATCTCGGTCTGGCGCCGGCCGGTGACGACTTCGACCCGGCTCTGCTGGACAATCCGCGCGAGGGTGACCTGCTTCGGGCGCTGGCGGACTTCCCCCGCGTCGTGTCGCAGGCGGCCGAGCTGCGCGAGCCGCATCGAATCGCCCGCTATCTCGAGGACACGGCCGCGTCGTTCCACAAGTTCTACGACGAGTGCCGAGTGCTGCCGGTGGGCGACGAGGAGCCGACCCCACTGCATCGCGCTCGGCTGCTGCTCGTGGCGGCGACCCGGCAGGTCATCGCCAACGGTCTCGGACTGCTCGGCGTTGCCGCGCCGGATCGGATGTAGGGCGACTCGGCATGCACACGCACGAAGCGGGAGCCCTGCACGGGCAGGTCGGCCATCGGGCCCCGGCCTGGCTCGAAGCGCCGGACGACGTCAACGCCCTCGTTCCCGGTCTGTGGTCGCTGACGACCGATCGGGCCGGCGACGGCGTGCTCGAGGTCGGCGGAGTACGCGTCACCGACGTCGCCAAGGAGTTCGGCACCCCGACGTACGTGCTCGACGAGGCGGACTTCCGTACTCGGGCGCGGGCGTTCCAGCAGGCGTTCGAGGGCGTCGACGTCTATTACGCCGGCAAGGCCTTCCTCTGTACGACGGTGCTGCGGTGGGCGATGGAGGAGGGACTCCGGCTCGACGTGTGCACCGGCGGCGAGCTCGCTGTCGCACTCGCGGCTGGCGTACCGCCGGAGCACATCGGGTTTCACGGCAACAACAAGAGCCGCGTCGAGCTGCAGCGGGCCATCGACGTCGGCGTCGGCCGGATCATCGTTGACTCGTTCGACGAGATCGATCGGCTCGTCGAGCTGACGTCTGAGGTCGACCGTCCCGCGTGTGTCACGGTCCGGGTCACCACGGGCGTCGAGGCGCATACGCACGAATACATCGCGACCGCGCATGAGGACCAGAAGTTCGGCTTCTCGATCGCCGAGGGCGACGCGATCGCGGCGGTCCGTCGCATCCTCGACGCGCCTGGCATCGAGCTGGTCGGCCTGCATTCCCATATCGGCTCGCAGGTCTTCGACACGTCGGGGTTCGAGGTCGCCGCCCGGCGGGTGCTGGCCCTGCACGCGCAGATCCGCGACGAGGACGGCGAGGTGCTGCCGGAGCTCGGACTCGGGGGCGGCTTCGGCATCGCGTACACGACACAAGACACACCATCGACGGCGGCCGAGCTCGCCGAGGGTCTCCTGGGCATTGTCGAGCGCGAGTGCAAGGCGCTCGGGGTCGACGTGCCGCGACTGTCGGTCGAGCCGGGGCGCGCCATCGTCGGGCCCGCGATGCACACGCTCTACGAGGTCGGCACGGTCAAGCGCGTGCCCCTGGACGGCGGCGCGGTCCGAACGTACGTCGCGGTCGACGGCGGCATGAGCGACAACCTCCGGACCGCGCTGTACGACGCCAACTACTCGTGCACACTCGCCTCGCGGCGGTCCGACGGCGTGCCGGTCCTGGGTCGCGTCGTCGGCAAGCACTGCGAGTCCGGCGACATCGTCGTCAAGGACGAGTTCGTGCCGAGCGACATCGGGCCGGGCGACCTGCTCGCCGTGCCGGGCACCGGGGCGTACTGCCGGTCGCTGGCGCACAACTACAACCACATCCCTCGGCCCGGTGTCGTCGCCGTACGAGACGGCACGGCCCGGCTCGTCGTGCGCCGCGAGACCGAGGACGACCTGCTCCGACTGGACGTCGGCGTATGAGCCGGGCACCCGTCTTTGCGCACATCTGCGTCATGAGGGGGCTCCCCGGTGACGTCAATGTGCGCAAATCCGCTCCGGCTCCGGGGTTGTTCGGATGACCGGCCGGCCCACGATGCGGGTCGCTCTGCTCGGCTGTGGCAACGTCGGCTCCGAGGTGGTCCGTATCCTTCGCCGCGAGGGCGACGAGCTCGCTGCCCGGGCCGGAGCGCGATTGGAGCTTGCCGGTGTGGCGGTGCGCCGGCCCGGGCGGGTCCGCGACGTCGAGCTCGATCCGGATCTGATCACCACCGATGCGCACGGTCTGGCCACCCGCGACGACATCGACCTCGTCATCGAGGTGATCGGCGGCATCGAACCCGCTCGCAGCCTGATCCTCGCCGCCCTCGACAGCGGGTCGTCGGTCGTGACGGCCAACAAGGCGCTGCTCGCCGAGGACGCCGAGACGCTGTTCGCCGCCGCCGACAAGGCCGGCCGCGACCTCTATTTCGAGGCGGCGGTCGCCGGTGCGATCCCGATCCTGCGTCCGTTGCGGGAGTCGCTCGCAGGCGACCGAGTACAGCGGGTCATCGGCATCGTCAACGGCACGACCAATTACATCCTCGACAAGATGACGTCCAGCGGCGCCGGGTTCAGTGAGGCGCTGGAGGAGGCCCAGGAGCTGGGCTACGCCGAGGCCGATCCGACCGCCGATGTCGAGGGATTCGATGCGGCGGCGAAGGCCGCGATCCTTGCGGGGCTGGCGTTTCACACCCGAGTCACGGCTGCGGACGTCTACCGCGAGGGCATCACCGAGGTCACCGCGCGCGACGTCACGTCGGCCGCCGAGATGGGTTGTGTCGTCAAGGCCCTGGCGATCTGCGACCTGCGTCCGACCGGCAACGGTCCGGCCGTGTCGGTCCGGGTGCATCCGGCGATGATCCCGAACACGCACCCGTTGGCCAGCGTGCGCGAGGCGTACAACGCCGTCTTCGTCGAGAGTCAGGCCGCGGGCCAGTTGATGTTCTACGGACCCGGTGCGGGTGGCGCGCCGACCGCATCCGCGGTGCTCGGCGATCTCGTGACGGTGGCTCGCAACCGGCTCGAGGGCGTCACCGGCGTCGGTGAGTCGACCCACGCGCAGTGCGAGGTGCTGCCGATGGGAGAGACCGAGACCCGTTACCACGTGGCGATCGACGTCGACGACCGAGCCGGCGTGCTGGCGGCCGTGGCGACCGAGTTCGCCACCCATGGCGTGTCGATCCAGACCGTTCGCCAGGAGGGTCGCGGCGACGACGCGGAGTTGGTCATCGTGACGCATCGGGCGACCGACGCGGCGCTGTCGGCGACCGTGGCCGGCCTGCGCGAGATGACGATGGTGCACGCTGTCACCTCGGTGATGCGGGTCGAGGCCGAGGGCGAGTGAGGGGTTCGCGACGATGAGCTGGCGCGGCGTGGTCGAGGAGTTTCGCGAGTGGCTGCCGATCGGACCCGACGCGCCGGTCGTATCCCTGACCGAGGGCAACACGCCGCTGCTCGAGTCGGGCTGGCTGTCCGAGCGCACCAACGGACGCGTGTGGCTGAAGGTCGAGGGCGCCAATCCGACGGGGTCGTTCAAGGACCGTGGCATGGCGGTCGCGCTGTCGGCTGCACTCTCCGAGGGCGCCGAGGCCTGCGTCTGCGCATCGACCGGCAATACGTCGGCGTCGATGGCGGCGTACGCGGCACGCGCGGGCATCACGGCGATCGTGCTCGTGCCCGAGGGCAGCGTCGCCGCCGGCAAGCTGGCACAGGCGCTGGTGCACGGGGCGACCGTCGTCCGGGTGCGATCGGGGTTCGACGCCTGCCTCGTGTTGGCCCGCGAGCTCGCCGAGCGCTATCCGGTGGCGCTGCTCAACTCGGTCAACCCGATGCGCCTCGAGGGTCAAAAGACGGCCGCGTTCGAGATCGTCGACGAGCTCGGCGAGGCTCCTGACATCCACGCGCTGCCGGTCGGCAATGCGGGGAACATCTCCGCGTACTGGAAGGGATATCGCGAGTACGCCGAGGCCGGTCGCTGCGGTGTCAAGCCGGCCATATGGGGCTTCCAGGCGTCCGGCGCCGCGCCGCTCGTCGAGGGGGTTCCGGTGCCGCATCCGCAGTCGGTGGCGTCGGCGATCCGGATCGGCAACCCGGCGTCGTGGCAGCTCGCCGTCGCCGCCCGTGACGAGTCCGGCGGCCGGTTCGAGCCGGTCATCGACGCCGACATCCTGCGGGCGCAGCGCGACATCGCCCGCCGCGACGGCGTCTTCGTCGAGCCGGCGTCGGCGACCGGGGTGGCAGGGCTGCTCGCGACTGTCGCGCGTGGCGGTGTCCCGGCGGGGTCGCGGATCGTCGTGACGCTCACCGGACACGGCCTCAAGGACACCGAGACAGCGATCGAAGGGCTCGGCAGCATCGACCCGCTCGTGGTCGACCCCGATGCCGACGCGGTCGCCGCCGCGGCCGGCCTGTCCGGCTAGCCCCGCCCGCGTACCCGCACCCACGCGACCCGAGTATTGGCGTGAAATACAGCGTCCGCCACCCTCAAATCCTGTATTTCGCGCCAATACTCAGGTCGGCCCGGCCAGCCGCCGCCGGATCTGTAGCTAGCTAAGGATTTGCTAGCGTGGGAGGCGTGAGTACCGATGCCGCCACCGCGACGCTGACCGACTTCGAGGCAGCCTGGGATGACTTCTTCGCGGCGATCCGACGGGCTCGCGGCCGGGCAGCGGCCCGGGAGCGGGAGGGCGAGCTCACCTTGTCGCAGCACAACCTGCTGACCGCATTGCACCATCAGCCGCGACTCCCGGTCGGTGAGGTCGCGCTGGCCGCCGGGGTCGCGCCGCCGACCGCGACCCGGATGCTTTCTCAGCTCGAGCGGGCCGGTGTCGTCCGACGAGAGGCGTCGATGGAGGATCGCCGCGTCGTCACCGTGTCGCTGACGCCACGCGGGCGAGAGTTGCTGGCGAAGAAGCGAGCGGCCGTGACGGCGAGGCGGCGGGACTTCTTCGAGTCGCTCACCGACGCCGAACGAGCGCACTCCGAACGCTTGCTGCGCGGCATGGCCGATCTCATCGAGCAACTGTGAGCGAGCTTGCGAGCGACCGATTCAACACAGCAGCGAATCGCTCGCAGGTCGACGAGCGTAGCGAGGAGGCGCTGTGAGGGGCCGGATCCGAAACGCGGTCGGCGAGCGCCTCGACGGGTTGGCCGGCTTCGACCGCCGGACCTGGGCGGTCGCGATCGTCGTCGTGGTCGGCGCGATCATGTCGATCCTGTCGACGACGAGCGTCAATGTCGCAGTGGAGTCGCTGGGCGAGGAGTTCGGCGCGTCCATCGACCAGGTGCAGTGGGTCGTCACCGCGTACCTCTTGGCGCTCGCGGCAGTGATCCCGATGACCGGCTGGGCGGCCGAGCGTTTCGCTGTTCGCCGGCTCTGGATGACCACCGGCTCGACCTTCGTGGCGGCGTCTTTGCTGTGTGGCCAGGCCTGGTCGTTGGAGTCCCTGATCGCCTTTCGCGTACTCCAGGGTCTGGCCGGCGGCATGATCATGCCGGTCGGAATGATCATCCTGGCCCGCACGGTCGGCCCGGATCGGGTCGGCCGGGCGATGAGCGTGATCGGTGTCCCGATGCTGCTCGGCCCCGTGTTCGGGCCGGTGCTCGGCGGGCTCTTCGTGGAGCATGTCGGCTGGCCCTGGGTCTTCTACATGAACGTGCCGGTCGGACTGCTCGGCCTGGCGCTGGCCTGGCGGCTGCTGCCACCGGTCCGGACGCAGGGCGCCCACCGGCTCGACTGGCTCGGTCTCGTGCTCGCGTCGCCGGGCGTCGCGGCGCTGACGTTCGGGCTGAGCGAGATACCGAGCCACGGCGGGCTCGGGGCGCCGATCGTCTACGGTCCGCTGGCGGCCGGTGGGGTTCTGCTCACCGCGTTCGTACTGCACGCCCGACGCCTCGACGATCCGCTCATCGACGTACGACTCTTCGCCGGTGTGCGGTTGGCGGCGGCGACCGCGACGACATTCCTGCTCGGTGTCGCGCTGTTCGGCTCGCTGCTGGTGCTCCCGCTCTACTTCCAGGTCCTGCGCGGCGAGGGGGCGCTGACCACCGGCCTGCTGCTGATTCCCCAGGGCATCGCGTCGGCCGCCACGATGCCGTTCGTCGGCCCGCTCACCGACCGATTCGGCGGTGGGCCGGTGGTCATCGTGGGCGTGTGCTTCCTGGCGACCGGCACGTTCTTTCTCACCCAAGTCGACGCGGACACCCCGTACCCGCTCGTCATGGCGGCGCTCGCCTTCCGGGGGTTCGGCCTCGGCGGCAGCCTGATGCCGGCGATCGCGGCGGCGTACGCGGCGATGCGGCCGGAGAACGTGCCGCGCGCCACCAGCGGCCTGAACGTCACGCAGCGGGTCGGCGGCTCGATCGGCGCGGCCGTGCTCGCGGTCATCCTCAACGTCGAGATCTCCGGCGCGATGCCCGGGGGCGTGTCGGCGGCCGAGGTGGTCGGCTCCGGCGGTGACCTCGGCCAGTACACCGGGCCGGTGGCCGGTGCCTTCGAGACCACGTTCTGGTGGGCCTTCTGGCTCAGCTTGGCGGCGGTGCCGACCGCGCTGGTCCTGGCCCGTCGCGAGCGGATCGACCGGCGGGCCAAGGCGGCTGCGGCGGTCGATGCGTTGTCGCAGCGTTCGGCCTGACGGCGGTCAGAACAAGCTCATCTGGACGGGCGTGTCGGGGGAGGCGTACGCGCCGAGCGCGATCCGGCATCCCGCGAGGGAGCCGAGATCGACGACGTACCGTACGTCGTCGTCCGCGCGCAGGCGAGCCAAGACGGTCGATCCCGCGACCGCGTCGATGTGAAAACCGTGGTCGCCGCCGAGCAGGTTGTGCGGGTACGGCAGCCAGCCGCCGATCGGGATGTCGGCGAAGAACCCGATCGTCGCGGCCGGCGGCTCCCAGGGGTCTCGGTGAAGCTCGACCCCTGGAAGGTCCGACCGCGCCGCCAGCACCTCGATCGCCTGCTCGACGGCTCCCCGATGCTCGGCGTCGAGGGCCTCTGGAGGCGCCGGGCGCTCCAGCGCGGTCGCCTTGGTCATGCGGCGTTTCGTCTGCGCGATCCCGGCTCTCTCGGTGATCGCGTCCTCGAACACGCGGGCCATCCGGCCGTCCGGTGTGTACGCGACGTACGTCGCCCGGACGGCGCCCTGTTCGTCCAGCCGCGAGGTCTTCCTCGGACCGGATGCCGTACCCACCTTGCTCGTGGCGTCGGCGAACGTCGCGACATACACCCAGTGCGGCTGCTCCAGATAGCGGGCGAGGGCGTCCGGAACGTACCCGCCGAGATGCACATGGTGCGCAAATCGGAACTCGTCCTGGGCGGCACACTCCTCGCATTGGCGACCCGACACGGCTCGCGCCTGGCGCGGACAGGGGACGTGGGCGATTCGACCGTCGACGGTGCGGGTGGCCCCGAGGCAGAACGGCCCGGCCGCCACGATGCGAAGCCCCAGCCGGCTGTGAAGCAAGGGCGACGACCGGTCGGCGCCGGTGTCGACCGCCACGAGATCGAGCTCGGGCCGCCGGTCGGGCCAGTCGACCCCGCGACAAAGGGCACCGGCGGCCGGCCACCGTGTGACGTGGTCCACCGTGGTCCCTCCTGCGGCTCGTCGACGGTGCCCCATCTTGGCGAACGCGTCGCCGATCTGGCGACATAGCCTAGGCTGATCGGCCGTGCGAAGCCGCGAGTACGTCGACACAGCCGTCGCCGTTCGGGCCCCCGCGACCAGCGCCAACCTGGGTCCGGGGTTCGACGCGCTCGGGCTCGCGCTGACTTGGCACGACGACGTCGAGGTCCGCGTGACCGGCTCGGAGCTCGCGGTCGACGTATCGGGTGAGGGCGCCGACTCGGTGGCCCGCGACGAGACTCACCTGGTCGTCCGATCGATGCGGTCGGCATTCGACGCGATCGGCGTCGGCCAGCCGGACGGCCTCGTCGTTCGGTGCCGCAACCGGATCCCACACGGGCGCGGCCTCGGATCGAGCGCCGCCGCGATCGTCACCGGCGTCGTCGCGGCCCGGGCGTTGGTCCCGGACGGGGCGGAGCGACTCGACGAGGGCGCGACGCTGCGCCTGGCCGCCGAGCTCGAGGGACACCCTGACAACGTGGCAGCCTGTCTGCTCGGCGGCCTCACGGTCGCGTGGACCGAGGCCGCCGGGGCTCGGGCGCTGGCCCTCTCGACCGACGTTCGGGCGGTCGCGATGGTACCGCCGGAGCCGGTGTCGACCGAGGTGGCCCGCGGGCTGCTTCCGGAGCGGGTGCCGCATGTCGACGCGGCCCGCAACGCCGGACGTGCCGCGCTGCTCGTCGCGACACTGACGTCGGCCACGCGGCCCGAGGTGCTTCTTGCCGGGACCGACGACCGGCTGCACCAGGCGTACCGCGCACCCGCGATGCCCGACTCGCATGCCCTGGTCGAGCGGCTGCGCGCCGACGGCATCGCGGCGATCATCTCGGGCGCGGGGCCAACGGTGCTGGCCCTGCTGCCGGCCGACGTCGATGCCGAGCCGCTGCGCGGCCGCGTCCCGGACGGTTGGCGCTCCCGGCTCCTCGAGATCGACGCTCAGGGCGCTCACCTGCGGGAATGAACGACGTCACGCCCGTGTTGAGTGGTGTGTTACGACACGCGGGCCCGGGATGCTACGCTCATCGAGCACGACCCGCAGAGACCATCGTCGCTGCGACGGGGCCACCGCGGTCGTCGCTTCCATCACCACGATCCGAGCCGTCCTCGGGTGTGCGTGGTCACACTCCAGGGCTTCGGGGTCGTCTCGCGAGCGGCGCGAACGTCGCTCGGGGCCTGGACGAAGGGAGCACTACCCCCATGCCGGATGCATTGGGCGGGCTTGCGCGGATCCTGGAAGACCCAGGCCGCATCGATCAAGGGTGAGCCGTTCGGCTCCCCGACGTGGGAAGGACCTCACGTGACGGAATCCAACACAATCACCTCTGTCGCCGGTGATTCCGGTGCCGCGACCGCAGAAGCGGGTTCGGCGGCGCCGCGCCGCAAGAGCGGTGGGGGACTGTCCGGCAAGGTGCTTGCCGAGCTGCAGCAGATTGCGAGCGGTCTCGGTATCAAGGGCGCCGGCCGGATGCGCAAGGGCCAGCTGATCGAAGCGATCCAGACTGCCCAAGGGAGCACCTCCGAGTCTTCTGATTCGGCCGGCGCCACGGCCGCCGAGTCGATCAAGACCAAGGACGCCAGCAACGAGCAGGCGTCCGACGCCGCGTCGCAGTCGTCGAGGGACGACGCTCCCGCCCTGTTCGAGGCGGAGTCGAGCGACGCGAAGAGTGAGTCCGACGACCGCGACGGCGGCGACGACAAGAGCGCCAGCGAGTCCGGGTCCGGCGACCAGCGCTCCGACCGCCAGGGCCAGGGCGACCGCCAGGGCCAGAATCAGTCCGGCAAACAGCAGCAAAACCGTCAGAACCGCCAGAGCGGCGGTGGTGGCGGCCAGGGTGGCGGCGGCGGAGACGACCACGGCGGTGGCGGCAGCAGCCGTCGCCGGAGGCGCCGCGGCCGCGATCGCAACCGCAATCGGCCCGACGCCGAGCCGCAGATCAGCGAGGACGACGTCCTGCTGCCGGTCGCCGGCATCCTCGACGTCCTCGACAACTACGCCTTCGTCCGCACGAGCGGCTACCTGCCGGGCCCGGGCGACGTCTACGTCTCGCTGTCGATGGTGCGCAAGTACGGCCTGCGCAAGGGTGACGCCGTCACCGGTCAGGTGCGGCAGCCTCGCGAGGGCGAGCGGCGGGAGAAGTTCAATCCGCTCGTCCGCGTCGACTCGATCAACGGCATGGACATCGAGGCCGCCAAGCAGCGGATCGACTTCTCCAAGCTGACGCCGCTCTATCCGCAGGAGCGACTGCGCCTCGAGACCGACCCGGAGCAGCTGACGACCCGGATCATCGACATCGTCGCCCCGATCGGCAAGGGCCAGCGCGGCCTGATCATCTCGCCGTCCAAGGCCGGTAAGACGCTGATCCTGCAGGCGATCGCCAACGCCATCACCACCAACAACCCCGAGTGCCACCTCATGGTCGTCCTCGTCGACGAGCGGCCGGAGGAGGTCACCGACATGCAGCGGGCGGTCAAGGGCGAGGTCATCGCCTCGACGTTCGACCGGCCGGCCGACGACCACACCACGGTCTCGGAGCTCGCCATCGAGCGGGCCAAGCGGCTGGTCGAGCTCGGACACGACGTCGTCGTGCTGCTCGACTCGATCACTCGCCTCGGCCGGGCCTACAACCTGGCCGCGCCGGCGAGCGGCCGGATCATGTCGGGTGGCGTCGACTCGTCCGCGCTCTATCCGCCGAAGCGGTTCTTCGGCGCGGCCCGCAACATCGAGGACGGCGGTTCGCTGACGATCCTCGCCACCGGCCTGATCGAGACCGGCTCGAAGATGGACGAGGTGATCTTCGAGGAGTTCAAGGGCACCGGCAACATGGAGGTCCGGCTGCGGCGCGAGTTCGCCGACAAGCGAATCTTCCCGGCGATCGATGTCGACGCCTCCGGTACCCGACGCGAGGAGTTCCTGATGTCGCGCGACGAGCTCGCCATCGTCTGGAAGCTCCGCCGCGTGCTCTCGGCCCTCGACGGTCAGCAGGCCTTGGAGTTGCTGCTCAACAAGCTGAAGCAGACCAAGACCAACATCGAGTTCCTGATGGAAGTGCAGAAGACGACGCCGACCGCTCCCAACGGCCGGCGCGACCGCGACGACATCTGATGACGGCCGCGTACGATTTCGCCGCGACCACGATCGACGGCGAGGAGCAGGCGCTCTCGGCGTACGAGGGCAAGGTGCTCCTCGTCGTCAACGTCGCCTCGAAGTGCGGTTTCACCCCGCAGTACGCCGGGCTCGAGAAGCTCCATCGCGAGTTCGCCGACGCCGGGCTCGCGGTGCTCGGCTTCCCGTGTGACCAGTTCGGTCACCAGGAGCCGGGCGACGAGGCCGAGATCAAGGAGTTCTGCTCGACGACCTACGACGTGACGTTTCCGATGTTCGCCAAGATCGACGTCAACGGCGACGACGCGCACCCGCTCTACAAGTGGCTCAAGTCCGAGCAGCGTGGCGTACTCGGCGGCCGGATCAAGTGGAACTTCACGAAGTTCCTGGTCGACCGGTCCGGTCAGCCGGTGCGTCGGTACGCGCCCAACACCGCACCCGAGGACATCGCTGACGACATCAACGAGCTGCTGTAGGTCGGGAATGAACGCCGTCGAATGGGCGTTGAACGGTTTGGCCTAGATGGGCAGCCGATGGCACACTTGCACACCGACGGTTCCGGTTCACGCTCCAGTTCGGGCGACCCGGCGGCCGCACGCGAGAGGACATCATGAAAAAGGACATTCACCCCGCCTATGGGGTCACCGAGGTGACGTGCAGCTGCGGCAACACGTTCACCACGCGGAGCACCGCCGCCAATGGCGTCCTGCACGCCGAGGTGTGCTCCAACTGCCACCCGTTCTACACCGGCAAGCAGAAGATTCTGGACACCGGTGGTCGGGTCGCCCGCTTCGAGAAGCGCTACGCCAAGGCTCGGTCCGGCAAGTAGCGCGTACGCACGGCGCCGTCCAGGCATCGACCTGGTGCGGCGCCGTCGTCGTGCGTACGGGGAAACTTGTCAGAAGGAGGAGGTGGCGTGATGTTCGAGGCGGTCGAATCGTGGGTCGCCGAGCATGCGGAGCTCGAACGCGAGCTGGCCGACCCCGCCCTGCACTCCGACCCTCAGCGGGCCAAGCGGGTCGGCCAGCACTACGCCCGCGTTCGGTCGGTGGTCGAGACCTACCACGCCTGGCAGCAGGCCGGTGACGACGCCGCGGCGGCACGTGAGCTGGGCGCGGAAGACGCCGCCTTCGCCGCCGAGGCCGACACTCTCGAGGCCACCCGAGCCGAGCTCGAAGAGCGGCTGCGACGGCTCCTGTTGCCGCGCGATCCCTCCGATGACCGCGATGCGATCCTCGAGGTCAACGCCGGCGCCGGGGGAGAGGAGTCGGCCCTGTTCGCGGCCGATCTCGCCCGCATGTACACCCGCTACGCCGAGCGCCGCGGCTGGCGCACCGAGATCCTCGACGTCACCGAGTCAGAGCTCGGCGGCTACCGGTCGATCACCATGGCCGTCCAGGCCAAGGGCGCGGCCGAGCCGGGGGAGGCCCCGTACGCGCTGCTCAAGTACGAGGGCGGCGTGCACCGGGTCCAGCGGGTGCCGGTGACCGAGTCGCAGGGCCGCATCCACACGTCGGCGGCTGGCGTGCTCGTGCTTCCCGAGGCCGAGCCGATCGACGTCGAGATCAACGACGCCGACCTGCGCATCGACGTCTTCCGCTCGTCGGGACCCGGCGGGCAGAGCGTCAACACGACCGACTCCGCGGTCCGGATCACACATCTCCCGACCGGGATCGTCGTCAGCTGCCAAAACGAGAAGAGCCAGCTGCAAAACCGCGAGCAGGCACTGCGAATCCTGCGCTCCCGGTTGCTCGCCCGGGCGCAGGAGGCGGCCGACGCGGAGGCCGCCGAGCGGCGCCGGTCGCAGGTACGCACGGTCGACCGGTCCGAGCGGATCCGCACGTACAACTTCCCCGAGAACCGGATCTCCGACCACCGCGTCGGATTCAAGGCCTACAACCTCGACGCCGTCCTCGACGGCGCGCTGGACGACGTGATCGCAAGCTGCGTCAACGCCGACGAGGCCGAACGCATGGCGGAAGCCGGACGGTCATGATCGCCCGCGGCGTGCTCGCCGAGGCGACGGCAACGCTGGCCGCCGCCGGCGTCCCGTCGCCCGAACTCGACGCGCGGCTGTTGCTCGCTCACGTCCTGGGCGTGCCACACCTGACGATCGACGGCGGAGCGGAGGTCGCGGCCGAGCCCGCCGACACCTTCGCCGACCTGCTCGCCCGTCGGGCTCGTCGCGAACCGCTGCAGTATCTGCTCGGAACGGCCGCCTTCCGCTATGTCGAGGTCGAGGTCGGACCGGGCGTCTTCGTCCCGCGTCCGGAGACCGAGCTGGTGGCCGGCTGGGCGGTGGACCAGATCGCCGCCCGCCACGCCGCCGGTGTCGAGCGGCCGATCGCGGTCGACCTGTGCACCGGTTCCGGCGCGATCGCGAAGGCACTGGCCGACGAACAGCCGCGGGCCCAGGTGTTCGCGGTCGAGCTCTCCGAGCAGGCGCTGCCGTACGCCCGGCGCAATTTGGCGAGCACCGGCGTCGATCTCCGGGCCGACGACATCGCGGACTGTCTCCCCGAGCTGGACGGCCGCGTCGACGTTGTGGTGGCCAACCCGCCGTACATCCCGCTGAGCGAGTACGAGTCGGTCGACGTCGAGGCCCGCGAGCACGACCCAGCGATTGCGTTGTGGTCCGGCGACGACGGACTCGATATGGTGCGCACCATCGAGCGGGTCGCCCACCGCCTGCTGCGACCCGGCGGCGTCGTCGGATGCGAGCATGCCGATGTGCAGGGCGAGTCGGTGCCTCGGATCTTCGGCGCGCGCTGGGCCGACGTGCACGACCATCGTGATCTCGCGGATCGGCCGCGCTTTACGACCGCACGGCGGCCCAGCTGAGGGAGCCACACGCCAGGTGGCACGATGTCTCCCGTGAGTGAGCGGTTTTCCTGTGCTGATGAGGAGGAGCGCGGTCGCGGTATGGAGGCGGCGGTCACCGCCTTGCGTTCGGGCAAGCTCGTCGTGATGCCGACCGACACCGTGTACGGCCTGGCCGCGGACGCCTTCGACCCGGCGGCGGTTCGCCGGCTGCTTCGGGTCAAGGGCCGTGGACGCGACAAGCCGCCGCCCGTACTCGTGGCGGCCGCGACCACCCTCGATGCCCTGGCCACCAGGGTGCCGGCGCTCGCTCGCGATCTCGTCGAGGAGCTCTGGCCGGGTCCGCTCACGCTGATCTGCCGGCAGCAGCCGTCGCTCACCTGGGACCTCGGCGACAACCGCTCGACGGTCGCGGTCCGGATGCCCGACAACGAGGTGGCGCTGGAGCTGCTGCGCCGGACCGGCCCGCTCGCCGTGAGCAGCGCCAACCGCACCACCGAGCCGGCGGCGACGAATATCGACGACGCCGAGGAGATGCTCGGCGCCGCGGTCCAGATCTACCTCGACGCCGGTCCGACCAGCGCCGACGTCCCGTCGACGATTCTCGACATGACAACGCAGACGCCACGTGTCCTGCGCGAGGGTGCGATCGAGCTGGCCCGGTTGAAGGAGTTCGACGACCGCGTGGAGTTGGCCACGTGAACGGTCCCGGGGCATGCGCGAGTATCTGCTGATCTTCCTGATGGCGGCGGTGGCGACCTACGTCACGGCCGCCGTCGCGCGCGAGGCCGCCACGCGCCTTCATGCGGTGGCGAAGGTACGCGACCGCGACGTACACGCCACTCCGATTCCGTACTTCGGGGGCATCGCCATCCTGGCCGGTCTCGGTGCCGCGTACGTCATGATGCGGCAGCTCCCCTTCCTGTCGATGTCCGCCGACTTTGTCTTCGACGACGCCAGCGCCGTCCTGCTCGGCGGGGTGCTGATCTGCATCGTGGGGGTTGTCGACGACGTCTTCGAGCTCGACGCGCTCACCAAGTTCGCCGGCCAGGTCGTGGCCGCCGTCGTCGTCGTCGCCCAGGGGGTCCAGTTTCTGTACCTGCCGCTGCCGGGCCTGACCGGGACGCTTGTCCTGGACCCGCTCCAGGCGGCGTTCTTCAGCGTGCTGTTGATCGTCGTGACGGTCAACGCGGTCAACTTCATCGACGGTCTCGACGGCCTGGCCGCCGGCGTCATCTGCATCGGCGCGGCGGCGTTCTTCATCTTCGCCTACCTGCTGGCCCGCGAAAACGCTCAGTCGCTGGCGATCACGGCGGCCTTGCTCACGGCGGCTCTGGCCGGCGCGTGTGCCGGCTTCTTGCCGCACAACTTCTTCCCGGCCCGGATGTTCATGGGCGACTCCGGCTCGATGCTGATCGGCTTGGTGCTCGCCGGCTCCGCGATCAGCCTCACCGGACAGTTTCCGGCGACGTCGGTCTCCGAGGGTCTCGCGGGCGCGCGAGCGACCCTGACGCCGACCTTGCTGCCGCTGATCCTGCCGGTGGCGATGGTGATGGTGCCGTTCGTCGACCTGCTGCTCGCCGTGATTCGGCGTACGCGGGCCGGCCGGTCGCCGTTCAGCCCGGACAAGATGCACCTACACCACCGGCTGCTCGAGATCGGTCACTCGCACCGACGCGCGGTGCTGGTGATGTACATGCTCGCCGGTTTCGTCGCGTTCGGTACGGTCTGGCTGGGTCTCTTCGCGGGCTGGCGCTCCGTCGGCGGGGTCGGTCTGCTCGCCGTCATCACGATCGTGGCGACCTTCGTCCTCCCGCGCTGGCGGCAGACGCCGGCCGGGACCGGAATCTCGAGTTGAGTGCGGGCCGGACTTTGTGCTAGTTTTCACAAGCGTTCAGGGAATCCTCAGAGACGGGGATCTCGTGGACGCGTCACTTGCACCTCGATCGATCCGACGACGGCGCATGATGAGCCCGTTGTCCGGCACCCAGGACGGCCGCCATATGACGACCGACACCGAGAACCGGTACCCGCACCCGCGGCTGCGAAACCGCGCCCTGCGGAGGCGTTATGCGCCGATCGGAGCCAGAGATCGCTGTGGTAGCGTCGGCGCCGTCTCGCCCGTTGCGAGGCAGTGTGAACCTGGCATCGACGCCGGTGACGGGAGCCACTCGCGCGATGAACGACGATCGTGCAAAGCCGACCCTCGACGTTTGGACGCTACTCGGCATTGGCGCTTACAACGTCGCGTGTCTGCTTGTGGGAATGGGCGTGGGATGGCTGATCGACAGTCAACTCGGCACCTCGCCAGCCCTGCTGATGGTCGGACTCGTCGGTGGAATCGGGCTCGGAGTCGCGGGTACCTGGCGTCGCATCAGACCGATCATGGACGACTGACTCCCGCTCCCACGCGGCGAATCGACAGCGTACGAGGGAAGAGAGGCTGAGGCGGTGAACGAGTCATTGCCACTGGGCCAGGCGATCCGTAATCAGCGCCGTGCCTTCCTCTTGGCCGGCGTCCTCGCGTTCGCGGGCTTGTGGGTCGCGGTCGGCCTCGGCGAATGGCAGGTCGGCATCTTCGTCGCCGCCGGTGTCGCCCTCGGCCTGGCCAACGGCGTCTTCACCGACGCGTTCCTGCTCCGTGCGACCGAGAGCGACAACATGCTGTCGCGCAAGCAGTTCGCGATCTCGTCGCTGGTGCGTTTGAGCGCGATCTCGCTGATCGCCGTGACTCTGACCGTGGCCTTCTGGCCGTACGGCGGTGCCGTCCTCGGCGGTCTCGCCGCGTTCCATCTGCTCGCGCTGGTTCTCACCGCGCTGCCGTTGCTGAAGGAGTTGCGCCAGGCATGAGAGCTGACATCGTCGTCGCCTCGACCGACATCAATCCGGGCGAACACATCACGTTCGAGTGGCTCGGGCTGACGTGGAACGCCGACACGATGTGGGCGACCGTCCTCGCCGGTCTCGTCGTGATCGGGCTCGGCTTCTGGATGCGGGCAAGGATCACCAGCAAGGTGCCGAGCAGGATCCAGATCTTCTGGGAGTCGATCACCGACGCGGTGACCCGCCAGGTCGAGGCCAGCCTCGGACAGGTCAATCCGTACGTCATCCACCTGTCGATCTGCTTGTTCGTGTTCATCCTGGTCGCCAACTGGTTCGAGATCATTCCAACCGAGCACAACGTGCCGGCCCCGACCGCCGACGTCAACCTCACGTACGCGCTGGGTCTGTTCGTCATCGTGGGAGTGCACATCCACAGCGTTCGGCGACGAGGGGGCAAGGGCTACGTCAAGCACTACTTCCAGCCCCACTGGCTGCTGTTCCCGATCAACCTGATCGAGGAGATCGTCAAGCCGTTCACGCTGGCCCTTCGACTGTTCGGCAACATCTTCTCGGGCGCCATCATGTTGCTGCTGATCGGACTCCTGCCGTCGTACCTGCTGTGGGGACCCAACGCGCTATGGAAGCTCTTCGACATGTTCATCGGGCTGATCCAGGCGTTCATCTTCGCGCTGCTGACCATCCTGTACTTCGGGATCGCTGGTGAGACGCACGACGACGAGCACCACGAAGAGCCGGCGACCGATGACGCGGAAGAGGGTGAGCCGGCCGCGGAGCCTGAGACTGCGGAGCCTGAGCCCCAACTCGAGGGGGCGCACTGACCTACCGAACGGGATGGCAAGACCAGCGTTGTGCAAGCAGCCCGTCGGCAGACCGTCCGGCGGAGAAGTTAGTCAAGGAGTGACATGGCAGTATCAGATGACGCCGTTCAGCTCGCAGGTGCTTTCGTCGGAGGCGGACTCGCCCTCGGCGGCGGTGCCATCGGCGCCGCGATCGGTGACGGATTGGCCGGAAGCGCGACGATCTCGGGAGTCGCGCGGCAGCCGGAGGCCCAGAGCCGGCTGTTCACGATCTTCTTCCTGACCGTCGGCCTGGTCGAGGCGATGTACTTCATCAACCTGGCCTTCATGGCCATGTTCGTCTTCGTTCTCGCCTAGTTACAGCACATTCGACAAAGGACTGAACCATGCGGATCGCCACGATGAACCTCGCGGACAACACGAGTGCCGAGGAGAACTTCCTCGTGCCGAACGCGACGTTCTTCTTCGAGCTGATCGCCTTCGCGATCATCCTGTACGTGATCGCGAAGTGGATTATCCCGCCGGTCAACAAGGCGATGGCGGAGCGGCAGGAGCGGATCCGTCGGCAGTTCGAGGAGATGGAGGAGGCGACCGCCAGCGCGAAGCAGGCCGAGGAGGACCTGCGGGCTCAGATGGCCGACGCGCGACACGACGCCTCGCGGATCCGCGAGGAGGCCCGGGAGCAGGCCGCCGCGATCGCCACCGAGATGCGTGAGCAAGCCCAAGCCGAGGCGCAGCGCATCGTCGAGACCGCGAAGGCCCAACTCGAAGCCGAGCGGCAGCAGGTCGTCAACCAACTCCGTGGCGAGGTCGGATCCCTCGCGACGGAGCTGGCTAGCCGAATCGTTGGTGAGTCGCTGGACGACGACGAACGCCAGCGACGAGTCGTCGATCGCTTCATCAGCGAACTCGAGAGTGCCGATACCTCGACACGGCAGGTCACCTGATGCGTGGCGTATCTGCCGAGTCGCAGGCCGGTCTGCTCGACGAGGTCGAGCAGGCCATCGGCGGCGGCGCCGATCTGCAGCGTCTGGGCGACGACCTGTTCGGCATCGTCTCGGCGCTCGACGGTGCGCCTCAGCTGCGTCGGGCCCTCACCGACCCGGCGGCGTCGTCGGACCAGAAGGCCGATGTCGCCCGCCAGCTCCTGGAGTCCAAGGTCGGCGCGCTCTCGCTGAGCGTCGCCCTCACGGCCGTCGGTCGGCGCTGGTCGCGGCCGCGCGACCTCGGCGACGCCCTCGAGCGGGCCGGCGTCGAGGCCCTGGCCGGCGATGCGGAGCGACGCGGTCAGCTCGACGACACCGAAGACGAGCTGTTCCGGTTCGGTCGGCTCGTCGATCGTGATCCGGCCTTGCGCGACGCCCTGACCAACCGGCTGGCTCCGACGTCGGTCAAGCGCACCCTCGTACGCAGCTTGCTCGAGGGCAAGGTCACCGACGCGACGCTGCATCTGGCGGCGCAGGCGGCGGCCGGTCGCTTCCGGTCGTTCAGTGTCGCGCTCGCCGAGTTCGGCAAGGTGGCGGCCGCCCGCCGGGAGCGCCTGGTCGCGACGGCGCGGGTGGCCCGGCCGATCGACGAGAGTACACGGCAGCGGCTGGCCGACGCCATCAGCCGCAACTACGGACGCGAGATCCACCTCAATGTGATCGTCGATCCCGAGGTACTCGGCGGTGTCCGCGTGGACATCGGCGACGAGGTCATCGACGGCACGGTGGCTATCCGATTGCAAGACGCCCGGCGACGGATCGCCGGCTGACCATGTGAGAGAGCAGGGACTAACAATGGCGGAGCTCACCATCCGTCCGGACGAGATCCGGGACGCTTTGCAGCGCTTCGTCTCCGACTACAAGCCGGGGACGGTCAGCCGCGAAGAGGTCGGAGTCGTGGCCGACGCCATGGACGGCATCGCCCACGTCGAGGGCCTGCCGTCTGCCATGGCGAACGAGCTGCTGGAGTTCGAGGACGGCACCCTCGGCCTCGCGTTGAACCTCGACACCCGTGAGATCGGTGTCGTCATCCTCGGCGAGTTCGTCGGCATCGAAGAGGGCCAGCCGGTGCGCCGTACCGGAGAGGTGCTCTCCGTGCCGGTCGGCGACGGCTACCTCGGACGGGTCATCGACCCGCTGGGCCAGCCGATCGACGGCCTCGGCGAGATCGAGACCGAGAGCCGGCGCGCCCTGGAGCTGCAGGCGCCGTCGGTCGTCCAGCGGCAGTCGGTCAACCAGCCGCTGCAGACCGGGCTCAAGGCGATCGACTCGATGACGCCGATCGGCCGGGGCCAGCGGCAGCTGATCATCGGCGACCGCCAGACCGGCAAGACGGCGATCGCGGTCGACACGATCATCAACCAGAAGGAGTACTGGGAGACCGGCGACGCGACCCAGCAGGTGCGCTGCATCTACGTCGGCATCGGCCAGAAGGGCTCGACGATCGCCAGCGTACGCCGCTCCCTCGAAGAGGCCGGCGCGCTGGAGTACACGACAATCGTCGCGGCCCCCGCCTCGGACCCGGCGGGCTTCAAGTACCTCGCCCCCTACACCGGCTCGGCCATCGGCCAGCACTGGATGTACCAGGGCAAGCACGTCCTGATCATCTTCGACGACCTCACCAAGCAGGCCGAGGCCTACCGCGCCGTGTCGCTGCTGCTGCGTCGTCCGCCTGGCCGTGAGGCCTACCCTGGTGACGTCTTCTACTTGCACAGCCGGCTCCTGGAGCGCTGCGCGAAGCTGTCCGACGACATGGGCGGCGGCTCGATGACGGGCCTGCCGATCATCGAGACCAAGGCCAACGACATCTCGGCCTACATCCCGACCAACGTCATCTCGATCACCGACGGCCAGATCTTCTTGCAGTCCGACCTGTTCAACGCCAACCAGCGACCGGCGATCGACGTGGGTCTCTCGGTGTCGCGAGTCGGTGGCGCAGCGCAGACCAAGGCGCTTCGGAAGGTCACCGGAACGCTCAAGGTCGACCTGGCGCAGTATCGCGACATGGAGGCGTTCGCGATGTTCGCCTCCGACCTCGACGCGGCGTCCCGGCGCCAGCTGGAGCGCGGTCAGCGACTCATGCAGTTGCTGCGGCAGCCGCAGTATTCGCCCTATTCCATGGAGGCACAGGCCGTATCGATCTGGCTCGGCACCAACGGCAAGCTCGACCCGGTGCCGGTGTCCGACGTCTTGCGCTACGAGTCGGAGTTCCTGGAGTACGTGCGCCGCGAGCACGGCGGGATCCTGGATGCGATCCGGGAGACCAAGGAGCTCAGCGACGACACGGCCAAGTCGATCGAGGTCGCCGTCGACTCGTTCAACGACCAGTTCGAGACGAGCGAGGGCAAGTCGATCAAGGCCGGTGCCGAGGACTTCGAAGCGCTGCCCGACGAGGACGTCGAGCAGGAGCAGATCAAGAAGCAGAAGCGGGGCTGACGCATGGCAGCATCCCTGCGCGAATATCGGGCCCGGATCCGGTCGACACAAGCGACCAAGAAGATCACCCGGGCGATGGAGCTGATCGCGGCCTCCCGGATCATCAAGGCGCAGCAGCGCGCGGCGGAGGCGACGCCGTACGCTCGCGAGCTCACCCGGGCGATCTCGGCGCTCGCGACGTACTCCCGCGTCGACCACCCGCTGACGACGGAGCCCGAAAACCCCACGCGGGCCGGCATCCTGCTGATCACGAGCGACCGCGGTCTGGCCGGTGCGTACTCCTCGTCGGTGATCAAGGAGGCGGAGCGGCTCACGGAGAAGCTGCACGGGGAGGGCAAGGAGGTCGCGCTCTTCGTCGCCGGCCGCAAGGGCATCGGCTACTACGGCTTCCGCCGGCGCCCGATCGTACAGAGCTGGGCGGGATTCTCCGACAACCCGACCTACGACGACGCGCGCGACATCGCCGACACCGTGATCGCGTCGTACATGGCTGGATGGGATACCGAGGGTGACGCCGAAACCGACGCCACCGTTGAACCGATCGACGAGCTCCACGTCGTCTTCACCCGATTCCGCACGATGCTCGTCCAGCAGCCGGACGTGATCCGCATGGTCCCCCTCGAGGTCGTCGAGGAGGAGGAACCTCCCGAGAGCGAGGAGGTCCTGCCGCTCTACGAGTTCGAGCCGTCACCGGAGGACGTGCTCGACGCGCTGCTGCCGCGCTACGTTCAGAGCCGGCTGTTCTTTTGCCTCCTGCAGGCGGCGGCCTCGGAGCTGGCGGCCCGGCAGCGGGCGATGAAGTCGGCGACCGACAACGCGCAGGACCTGATCGAGAAGTACACCCGAATTGCCAACCAGGCCCGACAGGCCGGCATCACCCAAGAAATCAGCGAGATCGTCGGAAGCGCCAACGCGCTCGCCGACGCCAATGCCGGGAGTGAGTGAGAGATATGACCGCCACGGTTAGCGAAGAGCAGGCCACCGGGGCCTCCGGCGGCGTCGGCCGCATCGCACGGGTCATCGGACCCGTCGTCGACGTCGAGTTCGCCACCGACGCGATGCCCGACATGTACAACGCGCTGCATGCCGACGTCGAGATCGGCGGCGAGTCGCGCACCCTGACGATGGAGGTCGCCCAGCACATCGGCGACGGCATGGTTCGGGCGATCTCGATGCAGCCGACCGACGGTCTGGTGCGTGGCGTCGAGGTCACGGACACCGGCGCCGCGATCTCCGTGCCGGTCGGCGACGTGACCAAGGGCCATGTGTTCAACACGATCGGCGACTGCCTCAACCTCAAGGAGGGCGAGCAGCTCGAGATCACCGAGCGGTGGCCGATCCACCGCAAGGCGCCGGCGTTCGACTCGCTCGAGTCCAAAACCGAGATGTTCGAGACCGGCATCAAGTCGATCGACTTGCTGACGCCGTACGTGCAGGGCGGCAAGATCGGCCTGTTCGGTGGCGCAGGCGTTGGCAAGACGGTGCTGATCCAAGAGATGATCTATCGGGTCGCGACCCAGCACTCCGGTGTGTCCGTGTTCGCCGGCGTGGGCGAGCGTACGCGTGAGGGCAACGACCTGATCACCGAAATGACCGAGTCCGGCGTCATCAAGCAGACCGCGCTGGTGTTCGGCCAGATGGACGAGCCGCCGGGCACTCGGCTCCGGGTGGCGCTGGCCGGACTCACGATGGCGGAGTACTTCCGCGACGTGCAAAACCAGGACGTGCTGCTGTTCATCGACAACATCTTCCGGTTCACCCAGGCCGGCTCGGAGGTGTCGACGCTGCTCGGCCGGATGCCGTCGGCCGTCGGCTACCAACCCAACCTGGCCGACGAGATGGGCATCCTGCAGGAGCGGATCACCTCGACGCGGGGGCACTCGATCACCTCGATGCAGGCGATCTACGTGCCCGCCGACGACTACACCGACCCGGCGCCGGCGACCACGTTCGCGCATCTCGACGCGACGACCGAGCTGTCGCGTGAGATCGCGGCCCGTGGTCTCTACCCGGCGATCGACCCGCTGGCCTCGACGTCGCGGATCCTCGACCCGCTCTACATCAGCAAGGACCACTACGAGACGGCGACGCGGGTGAAGCAGATCCTGCAGCGCAACCGGGAGCTGCAGGACATCATCGCGATCCTCGGCATCGACGAGCTGTCCGAAGAGGACAAGATCATCGTCAACCGGGCCCGTCGGATCCAGCAGTTCCTGTCGCAGAACACCTACATGGCCGAGCAGTTCACCGGCGTCGCGGGCTCGTACGTCAAGCTGGCCGACACCGTCGAGAGCTTCGCCAAGATCGCCGACGGCGAGTACGACAACGTCGCCGAGCAGGCGTTCTTCAACGTCGGAACGCTGGACGACGTTGACCGGAAGTGGTCGGAGATCCAGAAGGAGCTGTGACCCCGTGGCTGACACGCTGCATGTCGAACTCGTGGCGGCCCACCGTACGGTGTGGTCCGGCGACGCGACGATCGTGATCGCCCGTACTACCGAAGGCGACATCGGCATCCTGCCGGGCCACATGCCGGTGATGTCGCTGCTCGTCGACGGCACGGTCGAGATCCGGACGCCGGAGGGCGAATACTGCGTCGCCGCCGCCGACTCCGGATTCCTGTCCGTCGCGCAAGATCGGGTGTCGATCCTGGCCGAGCATGCCGAGATGTCCAGCGAAATCGACATCGAGCAGGCCCGCAACGACCTGGAGCGCGCCCACGAGATGGGCGAGGGCGACAGTCCCGAGCAGCGGGCGGCGATCCGTCGCGCCGAGGCCCGGATCCACGCGTTCGAGAAGGCGTCCTAACCGAGAGGCGGACGAGCGCCCGGTCGTTCTGTAGAGTCGGCGGCTGACCTATCCGAAACCGGCGAGGGGCCCCGTTATGTCCTTGAGGAAGCGATGCGCGGCAAGCGCGGCCATCGTCGGTCTCCTGGTCCCGCTCGGACTGTCCGGCTGCGCCGACGGCGACGCCGCGGACCTGGTCGAGAAGGACGAGGGGTCCGGCGATCCGACCCCGGAGACGTCGCCGACTCCGCAGGAGCCGGTCCGGCTGACGTGGTACACCTCTCCTAGCACCGGCTCCGGCAACGAGGCGCAGGCCGCCGTCCTCAAGGAGTGCGTCAAGGCGTCGAAGGGCGACTACTCGATCGAGGTCAAGCGGCTTCCGGCTGGCTCCACCGACCAGTACGCACGGCTCAAGGCAGCCCTGGCGGCAGACGGCACGGTCGACCTGATGAGCGTCGACGTCAGTCTCCTGGGGCAGTTAGCCGACCGGCGCCAGCTCGCCCCGCTGTCGTCGACCGATCGGCGTCGGCTGCGCGGCAGTGTGCTGGACGGGCCGTTGGCCGCCAACACGGTGGACGGCGACGTCGTCGCGTTTCCGATGTACGCCACCACCCAACTCCTGTGGTACAGCAGATCGGCTGCCAAGCGCGCCAAGCTCGATCTGTCCAAGCCGGTGACCTGGGCTCGGCTCATCGCAGCGGCGGAGGCGGCCAAGACCACCGTCCAGGTGCAGGCTCAGAAGTACGAGGGCTATGTGGTCTGGCTCAACGCGCTGATCGCCGGAGCCGACGGCGTCCTGCTGCGACCCGACTCCCGCGCCGGCCGGGTCGCGGCCCGTGTCATCCGGCAGTTCGCCAGGTCGCGGGCGGCCGACCCGAAGCTCAACCAGACGACCGCGCTCGAGTCGCAGCGTCGGTTCTTCGCCGGACGGGCCGGGTTCATGGTCAATTGGCCGTACATCTGGTCGCTGTCCGGCGCGACCCGAAACAAGCACCGCGACCTCGGCTGGGCGATGTATCCGCGGACCGAGCCGAACCGTCCGGCGGCGCCACCGGTCGGCGGGGTGTCGCTGGCCGTACCCGCATCGTCGACGCATCCGGGGCTGGCGTTCGACGCGGCCCGCTGCCTCACGTCGCCGGAGCATCAAGCGAGGCTCGTGACGTCGAGCGGCGGCTTCCTCGCGCCGACGGCCTCGGTCTACAACGATCCGCACGTGCGCCGGGTCTATCCGATGGCTGACCTGCTGCGGGACAGCCTCGAGCATGGCGTGCCGCGGCCGGTGCTCGGTAGTGATGACCAGATCAGTCAGGCGATTCTGAAGGCGTTCTGGCCAGCGACGCGGGTCGATCCGGCCACGACCCCCCGGGAGGCGCAGCGAGCCCTCGGCACGCTCGTACCCTGATCCGCTGCTCGAACCGACACCAAAGCCGGGTACGGTGGTGGCTCCGCAGCATTCGGGCAAGGACACGGGGCCATGTTTCAGTGGGACTGGGTGGTCGACGTCGTGGGGGTGGCGCTCGTCTTGGCGCTACTCCTGCCGATCGGCCTGATCCTGCGTCGGCGATGGATCTCGCGTCGCGGCACGGCGTTCGAGCTCAGCGTCAACACCCGGTCGACCGGCGCGACCCCACGCGGTTGGACGCTGGGCCTCGGCCGCTACCAAGACGACCAGCTCGACTGGTTTCGCTTCTTCTCGCTGTCGTGGCGACCCAAGCGGCAGTTTCATCGCGGCGACATGGAGGTCATCGATCGCCGCACGCCGAAGGGGCCGGAGGCCTACGCCCTGTACTCCGGGCACATCGTCGTCGAGTTCGAGACCAACCATGGCCAGGTCCAGCTCGCGATGAGCGAACCCTCGTTGACGGCGCTGCTGGCCTGGCTGGAGTCGGCGCCGCCGGGGCGCCAGTCGCGTCGCGTCGTTTAGGCCGTAGGAGTCGCGCGCTCGCCGCCCGGTACCCACGTGACGTCGCCGCGCTCGCGGTTGGCGTAGCGGGCCAAGATGAACAGCAGGTCGGAGGCGCGATTGAGGTACGTGATCGCCAGCATGTTCATGGCGTCGCCGTGCACCTCGTACGCCGCCCATGCGGACCGTTCGGACCGGCGGACGGTCGTACACGCGATCTGCAGCAGCGCCGACCCGGTCGTGCCGCCGGGCAGGATGAACGAGCGGAGCTTGGGCAGGTCGGCGTTGTAGTGGTCGCACCAGCTCTCGAGCCGGTCGATGTAGGGCTGGGTGACCCGCAGCGGCGGAAACTCCGGATCGGGCACGACCGGCATGCACAGGTCGGCGCCGACGTCGAACAGGTCGTTCTGGACCGTCGTCAGTGTCTCGACGACGTCGGCGTCGAGATCGCCGGCCGCGAGCGCGTGGCCCAAATGAGCGTTCGCCTCGTTGACGTCGCCGTACGCCTGGACCCGGAGATCGGTCTTCGCGGTCTGACTCATGTCGCCGAGACGCGTGTTGCCCTTGTCGCCGGTACGGGTGTAGATCCGCGTGAGGTTGACCATGCGTCCACCCTATGCGCGGTCGATAGGCTCGGGCCCGGACATGGGACTGACTTCACAGACGCCCAACCCCGACAGTCCGGGCGGTCAAGGGATCCGGTTGTGATCGGGCGCGTTGTGGGGTCGTTGATATGCCCGTACTGCGGCGAGTCGATGTCGCAGATCGATCGCTCGCTGTCGTGCCGAGCAGGTCACAGGTTCGACATCGCTCGCCAGGGGTATGTCAGCCTGGTGCCGGCCGGCTGGCGTGGCGAGGCCGGCGACATGGCCGGGCCCGTGCGCGCCCGGGAGCGATTTCTGGCGACCGGCCACTTCGCTCCGCTGGCTTCCAAGCTCGCCGACCTCGCCGTTGAGCAGGCGGCCGAAACCCCCGGGTGCGTCATCGATGCCGGCGTCGGGACCGGGTACTACCTCGCCGCGGTGCTCGAACGGCTTCCCGATCGAGTCGGATTGGGGCTGGACGTATCGAAGTACGCCCTTCGCCGGGCGGCTCGCGCACACGATCGAGCCGGTGCCGTTGGCTGCGACATCTGGCAGGGCTTGCCGGTGGCGACCGGCGTCGCGGCCGTGGTCCTGAACGTGTTCGCGCCGCGCAACGCCGCCGAACTCGCGCGCGTCCTCCGTCCCTCCGGTCGGCTGTTGGTGGTCACTCCCTCGGGTGCTCATCTCGCCGAACTCGTGGCCGCCCTCGATCTCGTCACGGTCGACGAACACAAGTCGAGGCGTCTCGCCGACCAGTTGGATCCCTACTTCGAGCTCATGGACCGCCAAGCCGTGACGGCGACGATGTCGCTGTCCCACGACGAGGTCGAAGCCGTCGTCGGGATGGGCCCGAGCGCCTGGCACGCCGACCCCGACGCGACCGCGGAGCGTGTCCGACTGCTGCCGGAGCCGGTTGCGGTCACCCTCTCGGTAGCGATCGGCGTCTACCGCCGGTCGCCATGATGCGGGGTCGATAGGCTCCGGCTCGGGCATCGGACCGACTTCACAGACAGGGCGACGACTGATGGCAGACACGGGCAAGCTGACGGTAGTGGGCGCAGGCTTGATGGGGTCGGGCATCGCCCAGGTGTCCGCGGCCGCCGGCTGGCAGGTCACGCTGCGCGACGTGACGACGGACGCGCTCGATCGTGCCCGCGGGGCCATCGAGAGCTCACTGGCGAAGTTCGTCGACAAGGACAGGATCTCGCCGGACGACCGCGACGCCGCCCTGGGACGGATCACGACGACAACCGAACTCGACGCCGCCGCCGACGCTGACCTGGTCGTCGAGGCGGTGTTCGAGGAGGTCGGGCTGAAGCGCGAGGTCTTCGCGTCCCTCGACCGGATCTGCCGCGACGACGCCGTGCTGGCCACCAATACCTCGGCGATCCCGGTGACCAAGATCGCCGCAGCGACGCAGCGACCCGAGATGGTCGTCGGCACGCACTTCTTCTCGCCGGTGCCGATGATGCGGCTGTGCGAGCTCGTACGCGGTCACAAGACGACCGACGAGACACTCGCCCGCGCCCGCTCGTACGCCGAGGGCGTCGGCAAGACGTGCATCGTGGTCAACCGCGACGTCGCCGGGTTCGTCACGACCCGGCTGATCAGCGCCCTCGCCGTCGAGGCGATCAAGCTGTACGAGAGCGGGGTGGCCAGCGCCGAGGACATCGATGTCGCCTGCCAGCTGGGGTTCGGCCACGCGATGGGGCCGCTGGCCACGACCGATCTGACCGGCATCGACGTGCTGCGGCACGCCACGACGAACATCTGGGAGGAGTGCGCCGACCCGAAGTTCTACCCGCCCGAGATCCTGTCCCGGATGGTCGATGCCGGCGACCTGGGCCGCAAGACGGGCCGAGGATTCTTTAGGTACGACTAGGGTCGAAAGCCCCTGGCGTATCAAACCGGGAATGTGAGTCCCTCCTAGGAACGAAACAGCGTCGTGACTTTCGGCCCGACAACCATCCGGAGGCCGGAGGCGTCTGTAGGTACAGAGCCGCGAGGGCCCAGCGGCTCGGATCACGGAGGGCGTCATGGTGAGCAGGTGGACAGGGGTACCACAGACAGTGCTACACATGACCGGACGCCTGGATGGCACATCGGTCGCCGAAGCCCGAGAGCGTCTTCACGCGGCGATGGCCGCAGCGGATTCCGATGTCGTGCTCGACGTCACGGGGGTCGAGTGGATCGACGTCACGGGTCTGGGGATGATCATGGACGCACACTGGCGTCTGCGCCGGCAGGATCGCCGGCTTGTGCTTCGGGGCTGTCCGCCGCAAATGCGTCGCGCCCTGGCGGTCACTCGGCTGCGTCGCGTGCTGGTGATCGAGCGCGAGGTGGCGCCTGCGTCGGCGGCGTGAGTCCGCTCACGAGTCGGATTCGCGGTCGTTCGTTACACCTACGCTGTCAGCATGCGCGACAAGCCGTGGGTGATTCGTACGTACGCCGGGCACAGCTCGGCGACCGAGTCCAACGCGCTCTATCGCCGCAACCTGGCCAAGGGCCAGACGGGACTCTCGGTGGCCTTCGACCTCCCGACCCAGACCGGTTACGACCCCGACTCGGAGTTGGCCCGCGGCGAGGTCGGCAAGGTCGGCGTGCCCGTGCCGCATCTGGGCGAGATGCGCCGCCTCTTCGACGGCATCCCGCTCGACGAGATGAACACGTCGATGACGATCAACGCCACCGCGATGTGGCTGCTCGCGCTCTACGTTGTCGTGGCGGAGGAATCGGGTGTTGAGCCCGCGCAACTGACCGGCACAACGCAGAACGACATCGTCAAGGAATACCTCTCGCGCGGCACGTACGTCTTCGACCCGGAGCACTCGCTGCGCTTGACGACCGACACCATCGCGTACGCGGTCAACCACATTCCCAGGTGGAACCCGATCAACATCTGTAGCTACCACCTGCAGGAGGCCGGCGCGACACCGGTGCAGGAGCTGGCGTACGCGATGAGTACTGCGATCGCCGTGCTCGACTCCGTCCGCGACTCGGGTCAGGTCCCGCCGGAGCGGTTCGACGCGGTCGTCGGGCGGATGTCGTTCTTCGTCAACGCCGGTGTGCGATTCGTCGAGGAGCTGTGCAAGATGCGGGCGTTCGCCGAGTTGTGGGACGAGCTGGCCCGCGACCGATACGGCGTCACCGACCCGACGCTGCGGCGCTTCCGCTATGGCGTCCAGGTCAACTCGCTCGGCCTCACCGAGGCACAGCCCGAAAACAACGTCCAGCGCATCGTGCTCGAGATGCTCGGCGTAACGCTGTCGAAGAGTGCGCGGGCGCGTGCCGTGCAGCTCCCCGCTTGGAACGAGGCGCTCGGCCTGCCGCGGCCCTGGGACCAGCAATGGTCGCTGCGGCTGCAGCAGGTGCTGGCGTACGAGTCGGACATCCTCGAGTACGACGACATCTTCGACGGGTCGCACGTCATCGAGGCGAAGGTCGACCAGCTCGTACGCGGCGCCAAGGACGAGATCGACCGGGTGCAGGCGATGGGCGGGGCGATCGCCGCGGTCGAGTCCGGTTACATGAAGCAGCAGTTGGTCGCCTCCCACGCGGCGCGGCGGGCCCGTATCGAGTCCGGTGAGGACGTCGTCGTCGGCGTCAACCGCTGGACCGAGACCGAGGAGTCGCCGCTGACAGCCGATCTGAGTGCGGCGATCCAGGCGCCCGATGCGTCCGCGGAGGCGGCCGCGATCGAGTCGGTCCAACGGTGGCGGAGCAACCGCGACGACGCCACGGTCGCGGCCGCGATCGACCGGCTCCGGGCCGATGCCAAGTCGACGACCAACCTGATGCCGGCGACCCTCGAGGCGGCTCGGGCCGGTGTCACGACGGGGGAGTGGGCCGCCGCCCTGCGGGAGGTGTTCGGCGAATACCGTGCACCGACCGGCGTCACCGGTTCGCTCGGCGTCGCCGATGCGGGAGCGGAGCTGACGTCGGTACGAGAGCGGGTCCGGGCGACTGCTGACGAGCTCGGCGGTCGGCTCCGGTTGCTCGTCGGCAAGCCGGGCTTGGACGGACACTCCAACGGAGCCGAGCAGATTGCCGTGCGGGCGCGGGACGCCGGGTTCGAGGTCGTATACCAGGGCATTCGGCTGACACCGGCGCAGATTGTGGCCGCCGCCGTCGCCGAAGACGTGCACTGCGTCGGGCTTTCGATCCTGTCCGGCTCGCACCTCGAGTTGGTGCCGGCCGTACTTGATGGGATGGCGGAGGCAGGGCTGGGTGACGTACCGATTGTCGTGGGTGGCATCATTCCGTCGTCCGATGCGCGCGTCTTGGTGAGCAGCGGAGTGGCCGCAGTGTTCACTCCGAAGGATTTTGGGTTGACCGAGATCATCGGCCGAATGGTCGATGTGATCCGGTCTGCCAACGGGCTCGACTGAGGCGGGAAGCGGGCTACCGAGGGAGCAGCGGCCGATGCGCGGGTGGCCGCCGACCGTGACCGCTTCGTACGGAAGGATGAAGCCCATGAGCAACGAACCGCCGCCTGGCCAGGGGTCCTGGCAGCAGCCACCCGCGGGACCGCCGCCGGGCCAGGGTCCGAGCGGACCTCCTGGCCCTCCGCCGGGTGGACCTCCACCGGGTGGACCTCCGCCGGGTGGACCTCCTCCGGGTGGACCTCCGCCGGGTGGACCTCCTCCGGGTGGACCTCCTCCGGGTGGACCTCCGCCGGATGGACCTGGCGGACCTCCTCCTGGCGGACCCGCCGGGCCGCCGCCTCCCGGTGGCTTTGGACCGGGCGGCCCCGCCGGCCCACCCGGCGGACCGGACCAGTTTGGTCCGGGCGGCCCTCCGGGCAAGAGCAAGCTCCCCTGGATCCTGGGTGGTATCGGCGCCGCCGTCGTAGTGATCGGTGGCGGCCTGCTCCTCTACTTCCTCGTCTTCAGCGGCGATGACGACGAGTCCGGAGAGGACTACTGCACGCTGCTCGAGGACAACACCGATATGTTCGCCAACCTCTCGACCGGCCCCCCCGCCAGTCCGGGGCAGATCGAAGACTTCGTCGGCACCCTTCACGAGCTCCGAGAGGCAGCTCCGGAAGAGGTCGAGGACGACTGGGCGAAGATCGACGACCCGTTCCAGGACGTCACACAGGCCCTAGACGACGCCGGCATCACGTGGGACGAAGCCGCCCACACGGATCCGGGCGACTTGCCCGACGAGGTGCTTCAGGCAGGCGACGACCTCAACGGCGAACTGGGTGAGCTCGACCTGAGCGCGATCAGTCAGACGATCGTGGACCACGCCAAGGACGAGTGCGGCATCGACCCCGACGAGTTCCAGAACAGTGGTCAGTGAGCGCGCCCCTTCCGGACGTCGCGCTAGCCGATCTTGACGAGCTTGCGCTTCTTCACCGTGTATCCGGCGGGTAGCGTGCCGGCCTTGAGCATGCGGATCGGGCAGCGCTTGCAGCGGGACTTCGAGACGCAGCACGTCTTCTTGGGGCGCCGCTTCTTTGGCTTGGCAGACACGGCGCCGAGTCTAACCCGACGAGGTTAGGTAAGCCTAACCTCGTCGGGTTGACGTGCGTACGATGTGGACAGCCGACCCGATGTGGAGGATTTCTGCCGATGGCATCGCCGCGATTCGTCGATCAGCTCAACGTACAGATTGGGCACGAGTTCGCCGCGCACCAGCAGTACGTCGCCTGCGCGGTCCACTACGACGCGTTGACCATGCCGCAGATGGCTCGGTTCTTCTATCGCCAGGCGGTCGAGGAACGCGACCACGCGATGATGATGGTGCAATACCTCCTGGACGCCGATGCAGAGGTGACCATCCCCGGTGTCGAGGAGGCGCCGCAGAGCCGATTCGAGGACGTCGTCGCGCCGGTCCAGCTGGCGTTGGACCAGGAGAAGCGGGTTACCGAGCAGGTCAACCAGCTCACCTCCATTGCTCGCCAGGACCACGACTACGCCTCGGACCAATTCATGCAGTGGTTCATCAAAGAGCAGGTCGAGGAGGTCGCGCGGATGAGCTCGCTGCTGGCCGTCGTGACGCGCTCCAGGGACGACATCGAATCGATCGAGGAGTGGGTCGCCCGGGAAGCCAGCCCGTATGAGGACGACCCGACCGCGCCGCCGGTCGCAGGCTCGGCGTAGACGTACGGAGGTCCGCCGATGCGGATCCTGGTCGTCGGCGCCGGTGTGGTGGGGCTCACCTGCGCCGTACGCCTCGCGGAGTCCGGGCGCGATGTCCATGTGCTCGCCCGCGACCTGCCCTTGGAGACGACGTCGGCCGTGGCGGCGGCGTGGTGGTACCCCTATCGCGCCGCGCCGCAGGATCGCGTCGCGTCGTGGGCCACCCAGTCGTACTCGGCCTTCGACGACCTCGCGCGGCAACCCGACACCGGCGTCGTACTGCGGCCGAGCACCGAGGTATTTCGCTCACCGCAGCCCGACCCCTGGTGGGCCGACGCGGTGCCGGAGCTCACACGCGTCCAGAACCCACCGCCGGGATACGCGGACGGCTGGACGTTCGTGTCGCCGGTGGCCGAGATGCCCGTGTACCTGCGGCATCTGGCAGCCCGCCTGACGACCGCCGGTGGCACCCTGACACGGATGGCACTCGGCGGGCTGCCGGCAACGCGCGACGCCGTCGTCGTCAATTGCGCCGGCTTGGCCAATCGGTCGCTGGTCGGAGACGACAAGCTCTATCCGGTGCGAGGGCAGGTCGTGCTGCTGCGCCAAGTCGGAGTCGATCGGGTGTGGCTGGACGCCGCCGGCGACGAGATCACGTACGTGGTGCCGCGGTCGCACGACATCGTGCTCGGCGGCACCGACGACGTCGGCGGGTGGGACCGGCGTCCCGATCCGGAGGCCGCCGACCGGATCGTCGCGCGGGCGACCCGTCTGGTACCGGATCTCGCCGGTGCCCAGGTGCTCGGTCACCGGGTCGGCCTGCGCCCATGCCGCGACACTGTTCGCCTCGAGATCGAGCGTCGGTCCGGCGCGGGTGGCATTGTGCACTGTTATGGTCACGGCGGAGCTGGCGTCACGCTCTCGTGGGGGTGCGCCGACGAGGTGTCTCGGCTGGTCGAGGAGATCGTGGAGGGCAGCTAGTGGACTCCTGGACATACACGGCGTTGACGATCGTTCTCGCCCCCGCATTCTCGTTCGCCGGCGCCTACCTCGGCTACCGTCGGGCCCGAGCCGCCGACGTCGCACTGGATCGCTGGCGTCGGCGGGAGGAGACGATGCGGATGGTGCGCTGGGCCGCCGACCACGCTCTCGCCGAGGACGAATCGCTTCGCCCGGTCGGCGTGTCGGCCCTCGCCGCGTTGCGTCATGCCGAGCTTCTCCAGCCCGAGGACGAGCTTCTCGTGGAGGAGATCGCCGAGGCTGTGGCGGTCGTGGCGGCTGAGGGTGAGGGGTATCCTGTAGACGCTGAGATTGTTGTCAGCGAAGACGGTGAGGAGGATCCGACCGATGGCTGATGAAAAGGTCGTCTATGTCAAGCCTTACCAAGTCGCAGCCGCCAAGCTTGCCATTCAGCTGGCCGAGGATCAGGGTCGCGAACCCAATCCGTTGATGGTGCGCATCGCCAACGCCAGGCCGCTACGGGCCGCCCCCGCCGGCGCCTGAAGCCGCGCTTCCTAGAACAGCCGCAGCCGGTCGTCGTCGACACCGCGTAGGGCGTCGTAGTCAACCGTGACGCACGAGATGCCCCGGTCCTCAGCGAGTACGCGTGCCTGCGGCTTGATCTCCTGGGCGGCGAAGATGCCGCGTACCGGCGCGAGGAGTGGATCGCGGTTGAGCAGTTCGAGGTAGCGGGTCAGCTGCTCGACGCCGTCGATCTCGCCGCGTCGCTTGATCTCGACCGCGACGCTGACGCCGTCGAGCGACCGGCACAGCAGGTCGACCGGCCCGATAGCAGTCGGGTATTCGCGGCGCACGAGGGTCATGCCGTCGCCGAGCGCCGCCGGATGCTCGGCGAGCAGCTCCTGGAGGTGGCGCTCGACGCCGTCCTTGACCAGGCCCGGCTCGGCCCCGATGTCGTGGTCGGAGTCGTGCAGCACGTCGTCGATCCGGATTCGCAGCACGTCGTCGGACTTCATCGCGCTGACGGTCCACTCGACGACACCGTCCCGCTCTTCCTCGCGGAGTGTGCAGGGCGGGCTCATCCAGTTCAACGGCTTGTACGCCCGGTCGTCGCTGTGGATGGACACCGAACCGTCGGATTTGACGAGGATGAGCCGGGTCGCGGATGGTAGGTGGGCGCTGAGCCGGCCCGCGTAGTCGACTTCGCAGCGAGCAATCACGAGACGCACGATGACCTACCGTAGCCCCTGCTCCAAGGCATCCACGGGCGGCGTCCACGGGAGCGACTGTTGCCGGGAAACCGCAGCCATCGGCGCGCCGAACCTGTCGGTTCCCCGCAAGAGTTGGGGTGTCCGACGCTTGCCGCCGGGCGTGGGCAGGCTCACGGCCGCTCCCCCACGGTGCCGTGACATCATGCGCTCATGACTCGTGACATCAGCAGCGTGGGCGTCGTCGGCCTGGGAACCATGGGCGCGGGCATCGTGGAGGTCTTCGCCCGCAATGGCTTCGATGTCGTGGGGGTGGAGCGCGACGACGAGTCGCTCGAGCGAGGTCGCGGACACATCCAGCACTCGACCAACCGCGCGGTCAAGCGATCCAAGCTGAGCCCCGACGACCAGCAGGCACTGTTCGATCGGGTCACGTTCACGACCACTCTCGACGACGTGAAGAGCTGCGACCTGGTCGTCGAGGCCGTTGTCGAACACCTCGACCTCAAGCGGCGGGTCTTCGCGAGCCTGGACGAGATCGTCGGCGACGACACTATCCTCGCCACCAACACCTCGTCGCTCTCGGTCACCGAGATCTCGGCGGCGACCGCCCATCCCGATCGCGTCGTCGGCATGCACTTCTTCAACCCGGCGCCGGTACAGGCGTTCGTCGAGGTGATCCGGACCGTCGTGACCGCGCCGGACGTGATCGACGACGTGCTCGACCTCGCGAGTCGGCTGGGCAAGAACCCGGTCGTGGCCGGCGACAAGGCGGGGTTCATCGCGAACGCCCTGCTGTTCGGTTATCTGAACCACGCCGCGTCGAAGTACGAGGCGAGATACGCGACGCGTGAGGACATCGACGCGGCCATGCGGCTCGGCTGCGGCTATCCGATGGGGCCGCTGGCGCTGCTCGACCTGATCGGTCTTGACACCGCGTACGAGATTCTCGACACGATGTACCGGCAGGGCCGCAACCGCCTGCACGCGCCGGCGCCGATCCTGAAGCAGATGGTCACCGCCGGGCTCCTCGGCCGCAAGACGGGTCGTGGTTTCTACACGTACGCCGAGGCCGACTCCCCGGTGGTCGTCGACGACGCTGATACTCCTCCGTCTGACAAGAGCGTCGAGCCGCCCGCGTCGATCAAGACCGTGGGCGTCGTCGGCTCAGGAACGATGGCGACCGGCATCGTCGAGGTGTTCGCCAAGGCGGGCTACGACGTCGTGTACGTGGCGCGCGGCGACGACAAGGTGACGCAGGTCCGCGACACGATCACCCGCTCGCTCGACAAGGCGATCCAGCGCGGCAAGCTCGAAGAGTCGGCCAGGGACGAAGCCCTCGGGCATCTGACCGGCACGACCCGGCTGGAGGATCTCGCGAGCGCCGACATCGTGATCGAGGCGATCGCAGAAGAGCTGTCGGTCAAGCAGGCGATGTTCGAAAACCTCGACGAGATCTGCCAGCCCTCGACGATCCTCGCGACGACGACGTCCTCGTTGTCGGTCATCGAGTGCGCCGCGGTGACCAGACGGCCCGGTCGCGTGGTGGGCATGCACTTCTTCAACCCGGCCCAGATCATGAAGCTCGTCGAGGTGGTCTCGACCGTGTCGACCTCGGACGAGGTGGCGTCGACCGTACGCGCGCTGTGCGTCGCGATCGGCAAGCACCCGGTCTCGTGCGGCGACCGCGCCGGCTTCATCGTCAACGCGCTGCTGTTCCCGTACCTCAACGACGCGGTCAAGATGCTCGAAGCGCACTATGCCAACGCCGACGACATCGACACCGCGATGAAGGAGGGGTGCGCCCTTCCGATGGGGCCGTTCGAGCTGCTCGACGTCGTCGGTCTGGACGTCTCGCTCGCGATCCAGCGCACGCTGTATCTGGAGTTTCGCGAGCCCGGCTTCGCGCCGGCACCGCTGCTCGAGCACCTCGTGACGGCCGGATACCTCGGGCTGAAGGCCGGTCGGGGTTTCCGCGACCACACCTCGCCGTGACGATGCGGCCGATCCGCGGCACGTCGGTTCTCCCGGCCCGGAGGGAGCCGGTGACGCTGCACACCGCCGACGGCCTGGAGCTGGTCGGCGAGCTGGCTCTGCCGGCCGAGTCCGACCCGATCGCGACGCTCGTCTGGCTGCATCCGCTGCCGACGCATGGCGGCATGATGGACAGCCACCTGATTCGTAAGGCGTCGTATCGGCTGCCGGCGTTGGCGGGTCTCGCGGTCCTGCGGTTCAACACTCGCGGCACGAGCAGCGTCCAGGGGACCAGCACGGGCACGTTCGACAACGCCGCCGGTGAGCGGTTCGACGTCGCCGCCGCGCTCGAGTACGCGGAGTTCGCCGAGCTGCCCCGGATCTGGCTGATCGGCTGGTCGTTCGGGACCGATCTCGCCCTGATGTACGGGCTCGACCCGGTGATTCAGGGCGCCATCCTGCTGTCGCCGCCGCTGCGGTACGCAGATCGGGCCGTTCTCGAACGCTGGGCCGAGGCCGGCCTCCCGATGCACGCCCTGGTGCCCGAGCTCGACGACTACCTACGTCCGGCCGAGGCGCGGGAGCGGTTCGGCGTCGTGCCGCAGGCCGAGGTGATCGGGGTCGACGGGGCCAAACATCTGTGGGTTGGCCACGCCGAGCGGGTTCTCGACGAGATCGTCGCACGAGTCGCTCCCGAGGTCCGCGTGCCGCTGCCGCGCGAGTGGGACGGGCCGATGGAGACGGCCGACAGTTCGGCCTACGCCGACCGTACGGTCGCCGCCTTCGCCGACGTACCGCTGCCGTCGCGGCCCGATCGGGAGTCCGCGGGCGGCGACGAGGACGGCTGACGACAGGTCAGAGCTGCGCCTGTCTCGGGACGACGACCTCGCGGATGATGAACAAAACCGCTGCGGCGACCGGGATGGCGAGAAGCGCGCCGGGCACACCCAGCAGCGAACCGCCGAGCAGGGCCGCGACGATCGTGACGACCGCGGGGACCGACATCGACCGCGACATGATACGCGGATAGACGAGGTAGTTTTCGACCTGCTGGTAGATCACGAAGAAGATCACGCACGCGATCCCGATGCCCAGCGACGTCGCGAACCCGATGATGCTGACGATGACCGCGCCGATCGTTGCGCCGATCAATGGAATGAAGTCGAGAAGCCCGACGACCAGCGCGAGGGCGATGGCGTACTCACTGAGACCGGCGATGGTCAGGAAGATCGCCGTACTGATCGCGGCGCAGGTGGCGATCCCGACGGCCCCGATCACGTAGCCGCCGGTCTGGTCCAAGACCGCGTCGGTGAGGTGCGCGACTCGTTCCCGACGCGACTCCGGGGCGAGTTGCAGGAAGGAGTTGCGGATCATCGGCAGGCTGACCAGGAAGTACAACGTCAGCACGAAGATGACGAAGGCGTTGAACAAAGCGTTGAGGACGAATGCTCCGACCCCAAGCGCGCCGCCGAAGGCCTGGTTAGCCAGGTCGGAGCTGGTCAGCGTCGATTCGACCCGGTCGAAGACGTCGTACTTCTCGTCGAGGTCCAGAAGCGTCTGGTTGCGCCGCGCTTCGTCGATCCACTCCGGCACGTTGTCGATCAAGGCTTGGATCTGGTCACTGACGACCGGGACCAGCGCCACGACGAACAGCGCCAACGCGCCGAGCAGCCCGAGCGCAACGATCGCGACCGCGACCCCGCGCCGCAAGCCGCGCCGGGTCAGGACGCGGACCAGCGGATCGAGGCCGACGGCGAGGAAGAAGGAGACGACGATGAGGACGAGGATCCCGCTCGTCGCCTGGATGGCCTCGACGAGTGTGATGGCCACCAGCGCACCCAGCGCGCCGAAGAAGCCGAGGTAGAATGGCGAGTGCCGCTGAAAGGGCGCGCCAGGCATTCCGAATCGCGACCGCTCGGCCGCGGTGCCGTCGGCGTCATGGCCGTCGGCGTCGCGCGGGTCGGCGTCACGCGCGTCCGTGTCGCGCGCGTCGGCCGCCGCTTCAGACGGCGCCCGCTGGGGACTTGCAGACTCGCTCACGCCGGGAGCCTATCCGCAGCGGGGGCGAACCCGCGGATGCGGCTCAGGGCATGTCGAGACGGCCTACCGGCCAGCCCCGTGAGGAGCGCGGTTTCCCATGAAGTCACAGGAAACCGCACACCACGTCACGACTTGTCGGAGTCCGACTTCTTCTTGGAGTCGGAGTCGTCCAACTCGGGGGCGGCCGGAAGCTCGAGGCCGCCGAACTGCGAGACGATCTCCTTGAGCTGAGCCAGCTGCGACACGATCGCGTCGCGACGCCGCTCGACCTTCTCGAGGTCGGCCCGCGCGTTGATCGTCTGGCGCTCCATGTCGGCCCGCGCCTGCGCGACCGCGTGCTCGGCCTGCTTCTTGGCCGTCGACACGATCTGCTCCGACTCGCGGCGGGCGCGCGACACCTGACGCTCGGCCTCGGTCGCGGCCTCTTCGCGGTGCTTGGTCGCCTGGGCCATCGCGGTCCGCGCCCGATCCTCGGCGTTGGCGGCCCGCATCTCGGCTTCCTTGACGAGACGGTCGGTCTCGGCGGTGGCGGCCGCGTGGTTGTCCGAGGCCTCCTTCGACAGCCGTTCCCGCTCCACGGCAAGCAGCCGGCGAGCCTCGGTGAGCTCGCGGTCAGCCGTCGACTGGATCTGCTCGGCTTCACGCCGGGCCGACGTCAGCTTGGAGTTGGCCTCCTGCTCGGCCGCCAAGCGGAGCTGGTCCGCCTCTCGCCGGGCGGCCTCGACCAGGTCGGCTGCCTCGGCCTTGGCCAGCGCGCGCTCCTCGTCGGCCGAGGCCAGCAGGCGGGCCCGCTCGTCCTCGATCTCGGCGAGCTGCACGACTCGGACGTCGTCGGCCTCCTTGGCGGCCGCCGCTCGGGTCGCCGCCGCGTCGCGCTCGGCCTGGCTACGAAGTTCGTCGGCCTGGGCCCGTGCCCGACTCACTACCTCCTCGGCCTGCTGCTCCGCCAGCGCGAGCATTTCGGCAGCCTTGCCGCCGAGTCCCGCATAGCTCGGCGTCTCAGCCTCGGCGAGTTGTTGGTTGAGCGAATCGACCTGCGACTCGAGCTCCCGGACGCGTTTTTGCGCCGTGGAGAGCTCGTTCGAGGACTTGCTCAGCTTGTCTTTTTGCTCTTGGGCCCAGGTGTCCACCGCCTCGCGGTCGTAACCGCTACGACGAACGATCGGGAACAGGCCGGCTGCCTCGGTCGTCGTCTTGGTCGGGTCGAAGATGGACAATCCCTGCTGGTCGGCCATCCGCCATCCTCACTGTTTTGGGTCGTGCAGGCGCCCGGTAGGGGCTCAGGAACCTCGGAAGCGGTTAATCGCCCCTGAGTGTCTGGCACGCAACTCATCATTGCGCACCCCGAGGCCCCGCTCCGGTGCCAGACACAGTACTCCTACCTTGCCCTGATGTTTATTGCGGTGTACCTCGAACGCTGCTTGTCCAGTTTCATCGAGATCATACGTCTTGGAC
>JBKOYM010000022.1:0-10055 GCA_046725375.1 Actinomycetota bacterium | reverse complement strand
ATACACAGCGCTGTCTCGTGGGCTCGGAGATGTGTATAAGAGACAGCCCATACGCACCGTCCGGAGACGCTCCAACGGTGCGTATGGGCGCAAAACCGCGAGGACGGGCAGGGGTCGCTCGACTAGGAACTCGAGCGCAGCAGGGCAGCGCTGACCGCGGCGACCTGACCGGCCAGCTCCGCTTCGTCGACCGTGGCGACCCGATCGCGCTCAACGACCCGATGACCGTTGACCAGCAGGAGCTCCAACGGAGGCGGTGCGCCGAGCACCAGCGCCGCGACCGGGTCGTCGATGCCCGTATGCGGCAGCGTGTCGAGCCGCCAGAGTGCGAGGTCGGCCAGCTTGCCAGCCTCGATGGAGCCGATGTCGCCGAGCCGACCGAGCACGGCAGCCCCGCCTCGGGTCGCCATCTCGAGTCCGTCCCGCACCGTCAGCGCCTGCGGCCCGCCGCGAGCCCGCGCGAACAGCACGGCGTGGCGCACCTCTTCGAGCAGGCTGGCCGCCTCGTTGCTCGCGGCGCCGTCGACGCCGAGCCCGACGCGAGCGCCGGCGTCCTTCAGGTCGCGAGTACGGGCGATGCCGGCGCCGAGTCGGGCGTTGGAGCTCGGGCAGTGCGCCATGCCGGTCCGGCTCGCTCCGACCCGCTTGACGCCCGCGTCGTCGAGGTGGATCGCGTGCGCGAACCACACGTCGTCGCCGAGCCAATCGAGATCGGCGGCGTAGTCCAGCGACGATCGGCCGAATCGTTCGCGGCAGTACGCCTCCTCGTCGGTCGTCTCGGCGAGATGCGTGTGCAGGAGTACGCCGCGACGCCGAGCCAGGTCGGCCGCCTCCCGCATCAGCTCGGGCGTCACCGTAAACGGTGAGCACGGCGCGACCGCGATCCGGACCATCGCGTCCGGCGCCGGATCGTGCCACCGGTCGATCGCCGACTCCGTCGCGGCCAGCGCCGCGTCCCGGTCCTCGACGACGCTATCCGGCGGCAGCCCACCAGCGCTCTCGCCGAGGTCCATCGAGCCTCGGCACGGGTGAAACCGCAGCCCGACGGTCCCAGCCGCTTCGATCTCGGCCGCGAGGAGATCACCGCCCTCGCGCGGGAAGACGTAGTGATGATCGCTGCTCGTCGTGCAGCCAGTCCGGGCGAGCCACGCCAGTGCCGCTTGCGCTGACACACCCACTGACCGTTCGTCTATACGTGCCCACACCGGATAGAGCGTTGTGAGCCACTCGAACAAAGTCCCGTCGACAGCCTGCCCGCGCGTCACCCACTGGTAGAGGTGGTGATGCGTGTTGACCAAGCCCGGGGTCAGGAGGCAGCCGGTGCCGTCGACCACGCGGGCATCGGGCCGCTCCGGAGCCGGCCCATCGCCGACGGCGACGATCCGATTGCCCTCGACGACGACATGTCCCGACCCGTATTCGGCACGGTCGTCGTCCATCGTGACGACGTGACAGCCGTCGATGACCGTCCGGGCCGACGAATCTTGCGGGGTTCGGGTCGCCATGACTACCCCAACCCCTCAAGATTCGCGGGAGCCGGTACGTGCCGCCGCCAGCCGTACCGCGTCGAGGATCTTCTCGTATCCGGTGCAGCGACAGAGGTTGCCGGCCAGCGCCTCGCGGATCTCCGGGTCGGTGGGATTGGGCCGCCGGGCCAGCAGGTCGTGGGTCGCCACGATCAGACCCGGCGTGCAGAAGCCACATTGCACGGCGCCGGACTCGACGAACGCCTGCTGCACCGGATGCAGCGCGTCGCCGTCGGCCAGACCCTCCACGGTCACGACGTCCCGTCCCTCGGCTTGGCCGGCGGCGACGAGACAGGCGCACGCGAGCGTCCCGTCGATGTAGACCGAGCACGATCCGCATTCGCCTTGTTCACAGGCGTTCTTGGACCCCGGCAGTCCGAGCCGCTCGCGCAACACGTACAGCAGGCTCTCGCCCGGCCAGACATCGTCGACCTCGCGGCCCTCGCCGTTGACGGTCATCGTGATCCGCATTCAGTCCCCCTGCTTCTGATAGTCGGTCCAGGCCCAGGTGAGGGTGCGCCGCGCCATGACGTGCAGGGCATGCCGCCGGTACGCCGCGCTCCCCCGGACGTCGTCGATCGGCGCGGCCGCGTCGGATACGCGGTCGGCGAACGCATCGACCAGCTCGCCGGTCAGGTCGCGTCGAGAGTCCCACAACCTCTCCGTCTCGAGCGCGGTCGCGAGGAACCATTCGGCGTCGCCGGCCCGGATCGGAGTCGGCGCGGCCGAGCCGATGCCGGTGCCGACCGCCCGTCGATCCGGATGCAGCGCGAGGCCGAAGGCGCAGACGGCGATGACCATCGCGTTGCGGGTGCCGATCTTGCTGAACTGCTGTGGCCCCGACGGCGGCCTGATCCATACCGCGGCGATCAGCTCATCGGGGCGAAGGGCATGCTGCTTGACGCCGGTGAAGAAGTCGTCGATCGCGATCCGGCGGCTCCCGCTCGTCGACGCGACCTCGACCTCGGCCCGCGCCGCGAGCAGCGCCGGATGCGCGTCACCGGCCGGAGACGCCGACCCGAGATTGCCTCCGACCGTGCCGCGATTGCGAATCTGCGGCGAGCCGACGGTACGCGACGCCATCGCGAGCCCGGGCAGTCGGTCGCCGAGCTCGGTGATCACGCGGGTGTACGACACACCGGCCCCGAGCCGTACCCAGCCGTCGGCCCAGCCCCATTCGGCGAGCTCCCGTACGCCGGTCAGGTCGAGCAGGGCGGCCAGACGGCGCTGGTCGAAGTTGAGCTCGACCATGACGTCGGTGCCACCGGCGATCGGCACCGCGTCCGGATACTCCGCCTTCGCGGCGAGGGCATCCGGCCACGTGGCCGGGCGCAGAAACTCCATCCGTTCAGTATCCATCGTGCAGCGATCGCGCTCTCGACGGTTTCGTGCGCGAATCGTTGAGCCGGCACGTCAAGACCAACGAATTGCGCACAAATTCATCCGCGGCGCGCGGCCGACAGGACAGACTTGGCGGGTGCCCAGGGGACGCGTCGTCCGCCATGTCACTCGGGACCGCGCGGGGCGAACCGAGCTGCTCGTCTTCGACCACGTCGATGTCCCCGATGCCGGTACGCAGGTGCCGGCCGGCGGCATGGAGGCGGGGAGACGTACGCCGACGCCGCAGTCGCTTTGGCCCGGGGTGGCCCGGTACGAACCTATTGGCCCGGGGGCCACCCCGGCCCAGAAACCGGCCGGGCCGCGACCAAGCCCTACGCGAACGCCGTCGAGGCCTCCCACGCCGGCCCCGCATCCGAGGCGTCGTCGCGGGTCACCGACGCTTGGATGAGCCCGTACGGCCGGTCGTCGGCGTGAAACACCTCGCCCGGGTTGTCCAGCCCGAACGGCTCCAGGTCGACCACGAAATGATGCTTGTTGGGCGCCGACAGCCGGATCTCGGCGACGCCGTCGTACGACTCCAGGACGGCCCGGCCCATCTCCCATAGGCTCTGCTGCAGCGCCAGTGAGTGAACGTCCGCGAACCGCTCCACCAGGATCTTCCGGACCCCGTCGTACACCTCACCCCAGTCCGCCACGGCAGCCTCCCAGCGCCATCGGGCCGTCAGCGAGGTTGCGAGGACGCGGTCGCGGGTCTCCGCAAGTGTCGTGTAGCGGTCGCGCAGGAATCCGGCGAACTCCGACCCAGTCGACTTGAGCACCACCAGGTCATGGAGCCCGGACACCACCCATTCGGCGTCCCCGATGACCGTCGCGACGGCCGTCCGGACCTCGTCGCCCCGCCTGGTCCAGGTGTGGTCGTGCTCGCGACCGTCGACGACGACCCGGTCCCAGGCATACTCCTCCACCCAGATCCGGGCGCCGGCGACGGAGTCGACATCGTTGACGAAGTGCCGGCCCAATGCGAGCGCGTAGTCCTCGATCTCGTCGATGCCGTGCTCCTTGGCGTACGCGTAGCAGGTGTTCTTCTGCGAGTCGGTCGGCAGCACCCGGGCCTGGTCACCATCGGTGTACGCCGCGTCGAAGTCGCCCCACAGGCAGGTCGACACGTTGACGTCACGCAGCTCGTGCCGCGCCCCGTCGCGCACCACCCGGACCACGCGGCACTCGGCTTTGCCGTACTGGTTGCGGCCCAACACGATTCCCATGACTCAGCTCCCTCGATAGGTGGAGTACGCGAACGGCGCGAGCAGCAGCGGCACGTGATAGTGCGCGAACGGATCGCCGATCGCGAACGCGATGACGACTTCGGGGTAGAACACCGGCTGTCCAGTGACCGCGAAGTAGCCGCCTGTGTTGAAGACGAGGCGGTACGTCCCGCCGGTCAGATCAGACGGCCCGAAGTCGGCGATCCGCCCGTCGGCGTCGGTACGCCCGGCCGCGAGCTCGGTGCCGTCGGCCGACTCCAACCGGACGTCGACGCCCGATGCGGGCCGGCCTCGGGCGCTGTCGAGAATGTGGGTCGAAATGGTGCTCATGATTCCGCCTCGGTTCGGCCGTCCGTCGTGTGTAGCAGCCGCCGAAGGCGGACGTAGTTGATCTTGCCTAGCTCGTCGCGCAGTACGCGGCGCTCGGTCGCCGGGTCGTTGGACAGCCGCGACCGGGCGATCGCGAGCAGCTCGTCGGCGCTCTTGCCGGTGGCGCAGACCAGGTAGATGTGGCCGAAACGCGCCTCGTACGCCCGGTTGGCCTCGGCGAGGTCCGCCAGAGTTTGCTCGGACGCTCCCGCGACAGCGGCCTGCTCGCGGCGCGAATCCGCGCCGGTCGGGCGGTCGCCGATTCGGGCATGGGCGGCGAGCGCCTCGTCGATGTCGGCCTCCGCCAGGTCGGCCAGCGTCGCGTCGGCCGCTGTGTACAGGTCGTCGGCCGTCGAGTACGGCCGGCCCGCGGCGACCCGCTCGGCCCAGCGCGCCGAATCGCAGCAGCCACGCAGCGCGAGTACCGCCTCGGCGCCGGACAGCCCGTTGAACCAGGACATCGTCGGTTCGTCGGTCATGGCATCGCAGTCTCACCGGTCCCCGAGGCACAGACAACCCGGCCGAGACCGGATATAGGCCGATATGCTTACTAGGGCGTAACCTTCGGGGGTCCGTCATCGTTTTCGGGCGTGAGGCGGCAGCTGGGAGGACAAGAGCCATGACATGCCGTTGGGGTCGCGTGGGAATGCGGTCGTTAGCTGCCATCAGCGTCGTGATGCTCGTTGCCGCCGTCCCGGCGACGGCCGACTCGCCAAGCACCAAGACGGAGTACGACGGCGAAGCCACGGCGCTCACGACATCGGGCCTGAGTCTCACGCTCTTCCCCGCCGATCAGAAGCTCCCGCCGCAGTTCAGCGACATCCCGCGGCCAGAGGAGACGACGATCAACCTGACGCCGGCCGCGCTCGGAGTGCCCACGCAGGCGGGCCACGCCGAATACCGCGGCTCCGACGAGATGGGCGCGCTCCCATCCAACCCGCTGCTCAGCGGCGGCATGCTGCTCGCCTCGTCGACCAAGGTCGGCACTCGCGTCGTCAGCGAGGCCGAGATCGGGCACCTCGACATAGGCAGCGGCGCGCTCACGCTGGACAACATCGTCGCGCGCTGCTCCGGCAACGGCGACGACATCAGCCTCATGGCACCGCTCTCTACCGCCGGTGGCCAAACGCCGCTGCAAGGTCAGATCGACATCGAGCCCAATACGGCGACCCCGGTCCCGGGCGTCGGCACCATCACCTGGAACGACCAGGTCAGCGACAGCGCGACGTACGGCGAGGTCTCCAACCTGGTGATCGACCTGCAGACCAACCTCGACGCGGACGTGCTGCGAGACATCCCCGAGGCGATGGCGGCGTTCGAAAACGTCGTCCAGCAGGTGCTCATGGACCTCAACAAGGCCGGCAAGAACGTCGGCCTTCCGACCGACCAGATCCCGTCGCTCACCGGACAGCAGCTCTACGACGCACTCGACGACGTCCTGCCTAACGTCCCGACCGGCCGGCTGCCCGACCTCAATTCGCTGCTGGAGCTGAGCGGTTCGATCACGCTGGCCAACGCCGCCTGCTCGCAGAAGGTCGTCAACCTGCCGATCAATCGGCCGCCGCCCAACCATGACCACAACAACCCGCCGCCGGGCGAAACGCCGCAGGGCAACGACGCCACCGCGCCGCCGCTGGCCGATACCGGCGCCTCGGCGTGGCCGGCCCGCGCCGGGCTCGTCGGACTGGTCGCGTTGGGCCTGGGCAGCTACCTCGCCCTCCGCCGCCGCGCCACCGGCTCCGAGGGCTAGCCCGGGCTCCCGGCGGCGCTACTTGTAGTCGGTGTTGACGAGGTGGCCGAAGGCGACCATCCGGTCGCTGGTGTGCACCAGAGCACCGCAGGTCGTCAGGGTGATGATCGGCTGTGTCGGCTCGTCCTCGCCCTCGTCGTAGCGCGTGCCGGGCGGCACCGGTTTGAGCACCCATCCGTCGTACGGCTGCACGACAAGGTGACCGGCGTCGTTGTCGAGCGCGTACGTGTAGATCGCGTCCGCCGTCTCGACCTCGACGATGTCGCCGGGCTCGAGCCGCGGGAATTGCCGGAACGGCTCGCCATGCGTCACCCGGTGTCCCGCCACGGCGAAGTTGCCGACCTCACCCGGGCCCGCGGTCTGCGGATAGTGCCCCACGCCGCGCGAGAGATCGTCCGCGTCGATGCCGTCGATCACGGGCACGACGAAGCCGTGGCCCAACTCGGGGATCCGCATCAGGGCGATGGCGCCGTCCGGCACCGGGTTGGCCGGGTTGGCCGGGTCGCGCCAGGCGTCGAGGAGATCGTCGACGGTCTCGTCTTGCTGATACTTGGCGAGCAGGTCGGTGCCCCACGTCTCCCAGACGCTGTAGCCGACGAGCAGCAGGCCAACGGCCATCAGCCACAGGCCGATCGATTGCAGGCCCGACGGCGACTGGTCCGGGCTAGACCCCTCGCTCACCGCCCCATTGTGCACCAGAGGCGACGATTCGCCCACGGATCGTGGCTCAGCCCTCGACCCGAAGCGTGGCGGCCCGCGCCCGTACGTCGTCGAAGTGCTCACGCATAGCCTGGATGCTGGCCGCCGCGTCGCCGGCTTGGAGCGCCGTCACGATCGCCAGATGTCGCGCACCGCGTCCGCCCTCGACCGGGTCTGGCAGGGCGTCGCCGAGCCGGACGAACAGCTCCCAGAACAGCTCGATGAGGTTGTCGACCAGCGCGTTGCCGAGGCCCTTGTAGAGCTGTAGATGAAACCGCCGGTCGACGTCGACGATCGACTCACCGGCGTCCTCGAGGATCGTCATCTCGTGGGCGAGCTCGGCGCAGACCGCCAGGTCGTCGCGTACGTCGAGTCGCGCCACCGCCGGCATCAGGCCGACCTCGATCGCTTCCCGCGCGGTCAGTACTTCGTCGAGGGCGAGTCCGGGCGAGGCGAGACCGTACGGCAGTTGCTCGACGACCGGGCGAAACGAAAACTCCGAGACGTAGAGGCCGTTACCGTGCCGGGCTTCGATCACTCCGAGCGTCTGGAGGCTCCGAGTCGCCTCGCGCAGCGACATCCGGCTGACTCCGAGCTCGGCGGCGAGCGTCGCCTCCGGCGGCAGCCGGTCGCCCGGCCCGAGGCCTTCGGCCCGAATGAAGTCGCGCAACCGGACCTGCGCCTCGCGGAAGATCGGCTTGCGGCTCACCCGTCCACCTCCACCCCTCATTCTCGGCCCGCGGCCGGACGGCATCGATCCGGGGGCGATTCCCCGCATGGTCTCACGGAGCAACGGTCGACGCGGTTCGCAATCACGAGCCGACGGCCGGTGCTGTATCAGCTGACGGTCGGTGGTGCGCTCGTTTCGGTCGTCCCGGTGATGATTGCCAGGGTGGTGCTGCAACGATTTCTCCGGATGGGACTGACCGAAGGGAGCGTCAAAGGGTGACCGACGAACGGATCGAACGCTTGCGGCAGCGGCTGGGCCGGATCGGCTACGGCGGCGACTACAACCCGGAGCAGTGGCCGGAGGACGTGTGGTCCGACGACGTCCGGCTCATGCGCACGGCGGGGGTGTCGATGGTCAGCGTCGGCATCTTTGGCTGGGCACTCGTGGAGCCGGAGCCGAAGGCGTACGACTTCACGGAGTTCGACAAGGTGCTCGACCTGCTCCATGGCGCCGGAGTGTCGGCGTGCCTCGCGACGATGACCGCCTCGCCACCGCCCTGGCTCGCGGCCCGGCACCCCGAGACGCTGCCGATGCGGGCCGACGGCACTCGGCTGTGGCCCGGCGGCCGGCAGCACTATTGCCCGTCGAGCCCGATCTATCGCGACCACGCCGTCCGGCTCGTCGAGGAGATCGCCAGTCGCTTCGGCGATCATCCGGCGCTGGCGCTGTGGCACGTCGGCAACGAGTACGGCTGCCACGTGGCCGACTGCTACTGCGACGTGTCGGCTGAGGCGTTCCGGCGCTGGCTGCGCGACCGCTACGGCGACATAGACCAGCTCAACGACGCGTGGTCGACGTCGTTCTGGTCGCAGCGCTACGGCTCGTTCGACGAGGTACAGCCGCCGCGGACGGCGCCGGCGTTTCCGAACCCGGCACAGCGGCTCGACTACGCCCGGTTCAGCTCCGACGAGCTGCTCGACTGCTACCGGGCCGAGAAGGAGGTGCTCCGGCGACTCACCCCGGATGTGCCGGTGACGACGAACTTCGTGCCGCTGTTCGAGCCGCCGGGCAAGTCGCTCGACCTGTTCGCGTGGGCGCCGCATCTCGATGTCGTCAGCTACGACTCGTATCCCGATCCGCACGACCCGGAGGCCGACGTGTGGGCTGCGCTCGGCTACGACGCGATCCGCGGGGTGCGCGACGGTGAGCCGTGGCTGCTGATGGAGCAGGCGCCGAGCGCGGTCAACTGGCGGCCGGTCAACGGCCCGAAATCGCCCGGTCTCATGCCGCTGTGGAGCTGGCAGGCGGTCGCTCATGGCGCCGATGCCGTCATGTTCTTCCAGTGGCGTCAGTCGCGTGGCGGCGCCGAGAAGTTCCACTCCGGGATGGTGCCGCATGCCGGCGAGGACACGCGGGTCTTTCGCGAGGTACGAGAGCTCGGTCGGTCGCTCAAGGCGGCGCCGGAGCTCATCGGATCGACGCCCCGCCGGGCCGAGGTGGCGATCGTCTTCGACTGGTCGAACTGGTGGGCGTTCGAGCTCGACTCGCATCCATGCTCGACCGAGCGCCTGATCGACGTGGTCCACGCGCACTACGCGCCGCTGTACGACGCGGGGGTTGCCTGCGACTTCGTACGCCCGACGGCCGACCTCTCGGACTACCGGCTCGTCGTCGTGCCCAATCTCTACCTCGTCGACGAGGCCGCCGCGGTCGGCATCTCCTCGTACGTCGAGGCCGGCGGCACCCTGCTGATGTCGTGCTTCTCCGGGATCGTCGACGGCTCCGATCGGGTGCATCTCGGTGGCTATCCGGCACCGTTCCGATCGCTGCTCGGGCTGTCCGTCGAGGAGTTTTGGCCGCTGGCCGAAGGCGAATCGGTGCGGCTCGCCGGTGATCTGAGCGGCGACGCCGCCACGTGGACCGAGGACATCCGGCTCGAAGGCGCCGAGGTCATGGCGAGCTTCGCGACCGGGGAGCTCGCCGGCCGGCCCGCGGTGACGCGGCACGAGTACGGCGAAGGCACGGCCTACTACGCCGGCACCCGTCCGGATGCGCTGACGATGCGGCGCCTGGTCAATCGGGCGCGTATGAAGGCCGGTGTCGATCCGGTGCTGCCGAACCTTCCGGACCGGGTATACGCCCGGGTCCGCGAGACGGCCGACGGCGTCGCGTACACGATCGTGCTCAACCACGGGCAGAGCGGGGTCACGGTGCCGCTGCCGTCACCGATGCGCAACGCCCTCACCGCCGGGCAGCCAGCCGACACGGTCCCTCTCACGCCTCGCGGCGTCGCGGTGCTCACCGCCGGCTGACCGACCGCACGCGCCGACTCAGCCGGCGCCGAGGAGCTCGACGATCCGCTGCGCGACGTACGTCTGCCGCGGCAGCTGACGGAGCAGCGACGGGACGAGCTGGCCGCTGGTAGACCGCTCGAG
>JBKOYM010000120.1:0-15215 GCA_046725375.1 Actinomycetota bacterium | reverse complement strand
TCCCGCCGGCACTGCCCGACGCGAATACCGAGCCGATGGCCGCCGCGAGCACCGCCACGATGCCGATCCCCGAGACCAGCGATCGCTCGTACGCACGCCGGGCATGCCGTGCGCGACGCAGCCGGACCGTCGGCGTGGAATCGGCTGCGTACGCAGGCCTGCCGGCCTCGGGACCGGCTCCGCTGGTCGCGGGACCCGATCTCGGCTGCGGTTCCGGCTCCGGCTGCGGCCGGCGCACGGGCCTCGGCTTCGACGCGGCCCGACGCGGGTCGGTGAACGGCCGCGATGCCCTCCCCCGGACCCCTAGGTCGAGCAAGGCCCAGTCAACGAGCCCGACCGCGATCGTGAGATGCGCACCGCCCCCGTCCGACAAGAACGCTGACAGTTCGGCGGACGCCGCCTGTACGTGGCCATGGAGGCGGTTGAGCTTCGTCCTCGCCGCTTCCGTCGCTTCGGGAGGCGGCCGGCGCGACCTGATCCGCCGGATGACGTAACGAAGCTGCTCGTATCTCAGTTGGTCAAGGGTCCGATAATGCACTGATTCGGCCACCTCGTCGGCCCGAACCAGCAGATCCCGTAACTCGTCGACGGCCGCCCACAGAGGGTGTCCCTCGAACTCGATCCGATCCACTGTCGCTTCGCCCTCACCCTGCCGAATGCTCCCAAGCGAACCGGATCGAATGAGCCGCCCGCGGACGAGAGTTCAGCAGCCGGGTTCGTGACCCCCCTAGGGCCGAAAGTCCCGCCGGACACGGGACCTATTGACGACAGTTGGGCATGCAACCGCGTCAAAGCGTCAGATGCTGTACCTCGCCCAGGCTGTCCCGACGGTCCGATCCCATGCCGTGATCGGTGCGTACGCGGATCAGCCGCTGAAGGTCGAGGGTCGCGACGACGATCTCCCGCCCGACGCCGGCACGGACCATCGGCTGACCTTCGGGGTCGTAGATCGCGCTGCCGCCGCTGAACGTCTCGGCACCGCACGGCCCGGTCAGATCGGTGAAGACGACATAGCTCCCGTTGTCGAGCGCACGCGCCGCGTAGTAGACGTCGCGCCGGTGCTCGCTGCCGACGACATAGGCCGCCGGTGCGAGGTAGACGAGGGCGCCGTCGTCGGCGTACGCGCGGGCATGCTCGGGGAAGCAGCCGTCATAGCAGACCGCCAGGGCGAGCGGCCAGCCGTCGACGGTCACGATCGCCCGGTCGGATCCGGGTTCGAAGATCTTGGCCTCGGCCGAGAGCAGATGCTGCTTGTCGTACGCGTGTCGCACCAGGCCGCTCGGCTCGGCGACGAGGACGCCGATCGTACGCCGCCCGCCCCGACGCACACTCGCGCCGACGACCGCGACCGTCTGGGTCTCGCGGCAAGCCGACCGCAACGGCTCGAGCCGCGGGTCGCCGACCGGATCGACGATGTCGTACCGTTCCGGCTCGGCCGCCAGCATCGCCAGATCGTACCCGGGCACGAACAGCTCCGGCAGCACGACGACCCGAGCGCCCTCGGTCGCGGCGTCCCGTACGAGGTCGGCGGCGGTCCGTACGTTGGCGGCGACGTCGCCTGAGATCGCCTCACCCTGGGCGGCGGCGACCGTCAGCGGCGGCAGGTCGAGCGGCGTCAATGGACCACGACCTCGACTCGCTGAAACTCCTTGAGCTCGGTGTATCCGGTCGTCGCCATCGCCCGTCGCAAGGCGCCGATCAGGTTCATCGTGCCGTCGGACACGCGGGACGGGCCGAACAGCACCTGCTCCAGCGTGCCCACTGTGCCGATCTCGACGCGCTCGCCGCGGGGCAACTCCGGATGCCACGCCTCGGCGCCCCAGTGGTAGCCGCGACCCGGCGCCTCCTCGGCCCGCGCGAACGGCGAGCCCACCATCAGCGCGTCCGCGCCGCACGCGATCGCCTTCGCGACGTCGCCGCTGCGCCCGACCGAGCCGTCGGCGATGACGTGAACGTAACGGCCCCCGGACTCGTCGAGGTAGTCGCGCCGCGCCGATGCCACGTCGGCCACCGCCGTCGCCATCGGCACCGCGACGCCGAGCACCGACCGCGTCGTGTGGGCCGCACCGCCACCGAAGCCGACGAGGACGCCGGCGGCGCCGGTGCGCATCAGGTGCAGCGCCGCCTGGTACGTCGCACAGCCGCCGACGATGACCGGCACGTCGAGCTCGTAGATGAACTCCTTGAGGTTCAACGGCTCGGTGTTGCCGGACACGTGCTCGGCCGACACGGTCGTACCCCGGATGACGAAGATGTCGACGCCGGCATCGACGACGGTCTGGGCGAACTGCTTGGTCCGCTGCGGCGACAATGCGCCCGCGACCGTCACTCCGGCGTCGCGCATTTCATGTAGTCGATCGGCGAGAAGCTTCGGGCTTATCGGGGCCGTGTAGATCTGCTGCAGCCGTCGGGTGGCGTCGCGACCGCGCAGTCCGGCGACCTCCTCCAACAGCGGCTCCGGATTCTCGTACCGGGTCCACAGCCCCTCCAGGTCGAGTACGCCGAGGCCGCCGTGCTTGCCGAGCGCGATCGCGGTGGCCGGCGACATGACCGAATCCATCGGCGCCGCGACGACCGGTATCTCGAACCGATAGGCGTCGATCTGCCAGGCGACCGACACCTCTTCAGGGTCGCGAGTGCGCCGACTCGGCACGATCGCGATGTCGTCGAATGAGTACGCCCGGCGGCCGTGCTTGGCCCGCCCGATGTCGATGTCGGTCACCCGCACAGGTTATCCAGCTCCAGCGTCCGCGACGCCAATCGATCAGGGGCGGTTCGGCATCAAGGTCCCGCCGAGTAGTTGGGCGCCTCGACGGTCATCTGGATGTCATGCGGATGGTTTTCGCGTACGCCGGCACCGGTGATGCGGGTGAAGCGGCCCTTCTCCTTCAGCTCCGCGATGGTGCGGGCGCCGACGTAGAACATCGACTGGTGCAGGCCACCGACGAGCTGGTGTACGACCGCCGACAGTGGGCCGCGGTAGGGAACGCGACCCTCCACACCCTCCGGGACGAGCTCGTCGTCGCCGGTGACCTCGGCCTGAAAGTAGCGGTCCTTGGAGTACGACTTCTTGCCGCGCGATGACATGGCGCCGAGCGACCCCATGCCGCGGTAGTTCTTGTACTGCTTGCCGTTGATGAAGATCAGCTCACCGGGGCTCTCCTCGCAGCCGGCGAGCAGCGAGCCCAGCATCACCGTTTCGGCGCCGGCGACCAGGGCCTTCGCGATGTCGCCGGAGTATTGCAGACCGCCGTCGCCGATCACCGGGACACCAGCCGGCTTGCAGGCCAGCGCGGCGTTGTAGATCGCCGACACCTGCGGCGCCCCGACGCCGGTGACGATGCGCGTCGTGCAGATGGACGCCGGGCCGACGCCGACCTTCACCGCGTCGGCGCCCGCGTCGACGAACGCCTGGGCCCCCTCGCGGGTCGCGACGTTGCCGCCGATCACCTGAACGTGGCGGCTCGACGGGTCGGACTTGAGCCGCCTGACCAGATCGAGCATCACGCGTACGTGTCCGTGGGCCGTGTCGGGGACGAGCACGTCGACGCCCGTGTCGACCAGCGTCATCGCCCGCTCCCAGGCGTCGCCGAAGTAGCCGATCGCGGCGCCGACCATCAGCCGGCCCTCACCGTCCTTGCTGGCCAGCGGGTATTGCTCGGACTTGACGAAGTCCTTGACCGTGATGAGGCCGCTCAGCCGACCGGCGTCGTCGATCAGCGGCAGCTTCTCGACCTTGTGCTTGGCGAGCAACGCGGCGGCGTCGTCGGACTCGATCCCCGCGGGCGCCGTCACCAGCGGCATCGGCGTCATGACCTCGCGCACGGTGCGGGTCGACCAGTCGGCCGTCGCGACGAACCGGAGATCGCGGTTGGTGATGATGCCGAGCAGGATCCGTTCGGCGTCGACGACGGGCAGCCCGGAGACGCGATATCTGCCGCACAGCTCGTCGAGCTCTTCGAGGGTCGCGTCGGGTCCGATCGTCACCGGGTTGGTGATCATGCCGGACTCGGAGCGCTTCACCAGGTCGACCTGGCTGGCCTGGTCGTCGATCGACAGGTTGCGATGGAGCACTCCGATGCCGCCTTGGCGGGCCATCGCGATCGCCATCCGGGCCTCGGTGACCGTGTCCATGGCGCTGGACACCAAGGGCACCTTGATGCTGATCTCTCGGGTCAGCCGGGAACTGGTCTCGATCTCGCTGGGGACGAGATCGGTTGCTCCGGGAAGGAGAAGAACGTCGTCGTAGGTCAGTCCGAGCGGGGCAAACGCGTCAGGTACATCAAGACTTGGGACTTCCATGCATCCCCTCGATGCGGATGGGATTCGGCCGGCCCTCCCATCGTACCGCTGAGGTAGCCGTGTCCCTGACCGAGTGTCGCGTACCCGTGGCGGAACAACCCGGGCCATTGGTTGGCGTCGAGCGGCAGGCCTAAGTTGGGCAACGGGCTCGGGCCGAGCGGCCCGTAGCCATCGTCAGCTTGGGAGTCGCCGTCACCGAACGCGCTGCCGCCGCCGTCGGACTCCCGGTAGACCTCACCGTCTCCGTAGCCCTGGTCGTCGCCGTACAGGCCGGAGGAGTCGTCCTTGGGTTCGCTGTAGGTGTACTCGCGGTACACCTCGCCACCGCTGGCCTCGTCGGACGTGCCGCTGCGTTCGGCGAACCCGTTGGCGCTGCCCCCGTCGAGCAGCCCCGGGTTTAGCCCATCGGGCGTGGCGGCCGGCTGGTCCTGCGGGTTCGCGTCGTCGCCACTCGAGCCGTCGTCAGCGCTCGTATCGCCGTTACCCTCGCCGTCGGCTTCGGCGGGCGGCGGCGCGGTACCCGTCGGATCCGTCGCCGGATCATCGGTCGGGTCCGGCGTCGGGTCAATGGTCGGGTCCGACGACGGTGGCTCCTCGGTCGCGTCCGTTTCGGTCGGCTCCTCCGAAGGATCGCTGGCCGAGGCGTCCGGGTCGGTGTCGGTCCCACTGCTTCCATCGGTCGGCTCGGCCGTCGGATCCGTCGTCGAAGGGAGCTCCTCAGCCTCGCCGTCGGTCGCGCGCGACTCGCCCGGACCCGACGGCTCGTTATCGGAGTCCGGGTACCGAGAGTCGCCGAACTCCTGTGCCATGGACGGTGGCACGCCGTTGAGATTGCTCCCGCCGTAGCCGACGCTCTCGTCGTCGATCGACGGCGACGGTGCCTCGTCGGCCGACGGGTCGTTGTCCGGGTCGCTGATGCGCTCGCCGACGGTCACACCGAGGTCGACCAGGTAGCGAACCGGCTTCAGCGGGTCGGCGTCGAGCGCGGTCGCCATCGCCGACGACATCGCGAGGAGCACCCCCGCGACGGCGACCGCACGACGCGCAATCCGGTGCGGCTGGATCATCGGAGGCGGATCGATGAAGACATCGTCGGCGCGCGGCGGTGCAGAGATCGGGTCCTCGCGTACCTCGTCACGCCACGCCAGCAACGCCGCGGCCAGCGCTGCATCGGTCCGCGAGGCCGGCTCGTAGGTGCCGTTGGCCTGGAGCTGCTCGATGAAGTGGTCGGAGGCCCAGATGGCTCCGACGGACTCCGGCTCGCCCGGAAGCGCGTCACGCGTGCCCATGCCTCACACCACCTCTCCGATCAGTGATTCAGCGGCGAGGGCCCGCAAGCGGGCGAGCGCACGGTGCTGAGCGACCCGTACGGCACCGGCGGACATGCCGAGGGTGCGACCGGTCGTCTCGGCGCTCATGCCGGCTGCGATCCGCAGGATCAGCACCTCGCGAAGCTTTTCGGGCAGCCGGTCGAGGAGATCATTGGCCCATACGACCTCGGCATCGCGGATCGCCGACTGCTCCGGGGTGAGGCTTTCGTCGGTCATCTCCGGGAATTCGCCGTACGTGATGTCCCGCGAGCGGTGCATGCTGCGCTGTGCGTCGGCGACCTTCCGGTGCGCGATGGAGTAGACCCACGCCTCGAACGGCAGGCCGCGATGCTCGTAGCGCGGCAGCCCGCGCAGGACGGCGATGCAAACCTCCTGCGCGATGTCGTCGGCGAGCTGACGGCCGCCGGAGTACGACCCGAGCCGAGCGCGGCAGTAGCGATGCGCGACCGAATGGACCTCGGTCATGAGATCGTTGATCGCCCGTTCGTCGCCGGCCGCTGCGACCTTCGCGAGGCCGGCGAGGTGACCGGGGTCGGTGGCCTGCGATGGTGATGCGTGCTTCGAACGCGTCAGCACCGCCTCGCCTCCTCTCCCGGCAGCATGATTCCGAGCAAGTTTGCCAGGCCGCGACCTCACCGTCACTCGGTCTAAGGTCCTGACCTGGCTGATTTCGACCAAACAGGTTATCGGCTAACAGGGTAAACGGGACGGGGCGGACAGAGCGATCGTCCCGACTGGGGAAGATCGGGCCAATCGGCCGTTGGCGCAGGGGTCCCCAGCGCCAAACCTATCGGCGTAGGGGACCCCCGCGCCAAACGCGCCGTGGCCCGAGGCCTAGTGCATGTGCCCGTGTCCGGCGGCCTCCGGCTCCTCGTCCTCTTCGGGCTTGTCGACCACGAGCGTCTCGGTGGTCAGCAGCATGCCGGCGATCGAGGCCGCGTTTGCGAGCGCCGCCCGCGTCACCTTGACCGGGTCGAGCACGCCCTGGGCCACCAGGTCGCCGTACTCGCCGGTCTCGGCGTTGAATCCGTTGCCCTCGCCGGCTTCGCGCACTTTGGATACGACGACGTGACCGCGGTCGCCGCCGTTCTCGGCGATCCACCGCAGCGGCTCGTCGGCGGCGATCCGGACGATGCGTACTCCGGCCGCCTCGTCGCTGCCGAGTCCGAGGCTGTCGTCCAACACCGACACCGCGTGAACGAGGGCCGAGCCGCCGCCGGCGACGATGCCCTCTTCGATCGCAGCCCGGGTCGCCGACACGGCGTCCTCGATGCGGTGCTTCTTCTCCTTGAGCTCCACCTCGGTGGCGGCGCCGACTCGGATCACGCACACACCGCCGGCCAGCTTGGCGAGCCGCTCCTGCAGCTTCTCGCGGTCCCAATCGGAGTCGGTGTTGTCGATCTCGGCCTTGATCTGGGCGACGCGGGCGTCGACATCATCCTGCTTGCCGCCGCCGTCGATGATCGTCGTCGTGTCCTTCGTGATCACCACGCGACGGGCCTCGCCGAGCACCTCGAGGCCGACCTGGTCGAGCTTGAGGCCGATGTCGGGCGAGACGACCTGGCCGCCGGTGAGCACGGCGATGTCTTGCAGCATGGCCTTGCGGCGGTCACCGAACGCCGGCGCCTTGACCGCGGCCGAGACGAACGTCCCGCGGATCTTGTTGACGACCAGCGTCGACAACGCCTCGCCGTCGACGTCCTCGGCGAGGACGAACAGCTTCTTGCCGGCGCCGATGACCTTCTCGAGCAGCGGCAGCAGGTCGTTGACCGCGGAGATCTTGCCCTGGTGGAGGAGCACGTACGTGTCCTCGAGCACGGTCTCCATGCGCTCGGTGTCGGTCACCATGTAGGGCGAGATGTAGCCCTTGTCGAACTGCATGCCCTCGGTGAACTCGAGGTCGGTGCCAAGGGTGTTGGACTCCTCGACCGTGATCACGCCGTCCTTGCCGACCTTGTCGAAGGCCTCGGCGATCAGCTCACCGATGTGGGTGTCACGAGCCGAGATGGTCGCGACGTGCGCCATGTCTTCCTTGGTCTCGACCTCGCGGGCGAGCTTGCCGAGGCGCTCGCTGAGCGCGTCGACGGCGGCGTCGATGCCGCGCTTGAGGCTCATCGGGTTGGCACCGGCCGCGACCGCGCGCAGGCCCTCGTGCACCATCGCTTGGGCGAGTACGGTCGCGGTGGTCGTACCGTCGCCGGCGATGTCGTTGGTCTTGGTGGCCACTTCCTTGGCCAGCTGGGCACCCAGATTTTCGAACGGGTCGTCGAGCTCGACCTCGCGAGCGACCGTGACACCGTCGTTGGTCATCGTGGGCGCGCCCCACTTCTTGTCGAGCACCACGTAGCGTCCCTTGGGGCCTAGGGTCACCTTGACGGTGTTCGCCAACTGGTCGACACCACGCTCCAGCGACCGCCGGGCGTTTTCGTCGAACTCCAAAATCTTCGGCATTGCTTTGTCTTCCCTTCACAACACAGGCTTGAGACAGCCCCTGGGGACGCGAGACGATCAGATTGCGCGCCTCAGATGAGAGTGCCCCGGCACCCGCAGCGGCGGGACCGGGGCAGTCACATCTAGCTCACTTCTGGACGACAGCGAGTACGTCGCGAGCCGAGAGGATCAGCAGCTCTTCGCCGCCGTACTTGACCTCGGTGCCGCCGTACTTGCTGAAGATGACGATGTCGCCTACCGACACGTCCACGGGAATGCGGTTGCCGCTGTCGTCGACCCGTCCGGGCCCGACGAAGAGGACCTCGCCCTCCTGCGGCTTCTCCTTCGCGGTGTCCGGAATGACCAGACCCGACGCGGTGGTTTGCTCGGCCTCGACCGCCTTGACGACGATCCGATCCTCGAGCGGCTTGATGGTGACCGACACTGTTGCCGACCTCCCCTTTCGCACAGCTGGGAGCGGTGATTGCTACGTAATGGATGTGGCGCCATCACGTACGCCGTCGCGGGGATCGTACGTTCGACACCGTTGGCACCCTCAGGGCGAGAGTGCCAAGTCCGAATCTATGCGGTCGTTAGCACTCGGTCAACCTGAGTGCCAAGCGGCGGGTCCGGGTATTGGCGCTGGGGACCCCTGCGACGAACCTATTGGCGCTGGGGACCCCTGCGCCAACGTCCGGGCCCGGAACGGGTGCGGGACAATCGCCGACCGTGGATGTCGCGACGTTCGAAGCGCTGCTGACGCCGGCCGGCCGAGCCCTCATCGACGCCGCGAGCGACCTGCTCGCGACCGATGACGAGCTGGCCGTGGGCAGCCGACTGCGCCGCGAGCACGCACCCGACCTGGTCGCCGCCGCGATCGGCCAGGTCGTGCTGCGGCGACGGGCCGAAGCGAAGTTCGGCGCCGACGCCGAGCGGCTGTGGCTCACCACCGAAGCACTCGAACAGGCCAGCCGCCGTACCGTCGCGGCGCATCGGGCCGAGCGACTTCGGGCCGCCGGCGTACGCACCGTCCTCGACTTCGGTTGCGGCATCGGGGCCGATCTGACGGCGTACGCTCGGGCCGGCCTGGTCGTCACCGGTGTCGAGCGGGATCACCTCCGGGCCGCGATGGCCCGCGCCAATCTGGACGCGCTCGGCCTCACCGGCAGCGTCGACGTCGCCGATGCGGAGGGCTACGACCCCGCCGGATTCGACGCGGTCTTCGTCGATCCAGCGCGGCGGGACGACCGGGGACGCGTGTTCGACCCGCGTCGACAGTCGCCGAGCTGGGACGTCGTCACCGGGCTGCTCGGCGGCGTCGGCGTGGCGAAGACGGCGCCGGGCATCCCGCATCGCCTGGTGCCCGAAGGCGTCGAGGCGGAGTTCGTCAGCGACATGGGTGACCTGGTCGAGGCAACGCTATGGGGGCGACGATTCGCCGCGGCCGCCCGGCGGGCCACGCTGCTGCCCGGCGGCGCCACCCTCACGACCGACGACGAGCCGGTTGCGGTGTCGATCGGCGAGCCGGCCGGATGGTGGTACGAGCCCGACCCGGCCGTGATCCGAGCCGGACTGGTCGGCGCGGTAGCAGACGCCGTCGGCGGACACCTCATCGATCGGCACATCGCGTACATCGTCGCCGACCGGCACGTCGACACGCCGTTCGCCCGCGCGTTCCGCCTCGTCGAGGAGGTGCCGTACCGGGAGAAGCGGCTGCGCTTGGCGCTCCGGGCCCGTGACATCGGGACGCTCGCCATCAAGAAGCGCGGCGTCGACGTCGTGCCGGAGCAACTGCGACCGCGACTCGGGCTGCGTGGCGACCGGGAGGCGACGCTGATCCTGACCCGAGTCTCCGGGGCGGCCCGGGCGTTCCTGGTCGAGCCGGTGTGACGTGGCGGCGGGCTACGGGCCACTCCCCACGGCTTGTTGTCACTCCTCATGGGCTGCAGACCGTGAGGCGTGCGGTTTCCCATGAGCTCATGGGAAACCGACGGCCGCCGTCAGCAGCCGTCGCGCACGACGCCGTTGACCCGGACGGGCAGCCGCCCCGGTGCGGTTCGGTCACCGGTGAGCACCTCGACCAGCGCCCGCATCGCCTCCGGCGTGTCGCCATAGAGCGCGATCCGCGCCAGCGTCGCATCGCTGTGTCCCAAGACGTACGGCGTGTCCGTCGAGACGACGATGTCGCCGGATCCGGGGCCTTCGGCATATCCGGTGAAGTCGACCTTCGTACCGGATCCGACCCGGAGACCCGCCGACTCCGCCGCCTCGGTGAAGGCCGCGACCGCGTCGGGGTCGCCGGTCGGCTCGACCGCACCGCGGACCATCGGCCCCTGACACGGCCCGTCGACGACGGTGATGCCGGCGCGCGACAGCGCGAGCGACTGCTTCGTCGACGAGCCGAGCGATCTGCCGTCGGTGCCCGCGGCCTGCTGATGCAGCAGCAACGCGACCATCCGGGTCGCCGCCTGCTCCAGCCGCGCGCGGAGCAGCCGTCCGTCGCGGACCGCCGAGACGATCGCGCCGATGGCCTTCGGCACGCTTGCCGGCATGAGCAGGACGTCATCGCCGGCCTTCAGCGCCTTGACCGCCGCGCCACCGGCTCCGTACGTGTTGACGATCGCCCCCATGTTGAGCGCATCGGTGATCGCGACACCGTCGAAGCCCATCCGATGCCGCAGGAGGCCGGTGACGACCGGGCGCGATAGCGACGACGGTACGCCGCGGTCGACGCTCCTGACAGCGATGTGGCTGATCATGACGGCCGGCGCGTTCGCCTCGATCGCGGCGGCGAACGGTCGCAGGTCGCGATGCTTCAGCTCCGCGAGCGACGCATCCTGCACCGGCAGTACGTCGTGGCTGTCGGCCGGGACGCTGCCGTGGCCCGGGAAGTGCTTGACCACCGGGATGATCCCGGACCTCTCGTACCCCTCGAGCGAGGCCCTCACGGTCTTGCTGACCAGGCCCGGACTGCTACCGGCCGATCGGCTCCCGATCGTCGGGTCACTCGGGCCGACCGTCACGTCGGCATCTGGGGCGTAGACCACGGTGAATCCGGCGTCGACCAGCTCGCCACCCGCCGCCTTGGCCGCCGCCTCGGTCAGGTGTTCGTTGTGCGCAGCACCGGCCGTCATGTACGCCGGGAACTGCGTCATCGGCTCGCCCAGCCGCTCGACGATCCCGCCCTCCTGGTCGACGCTGATCCAGAGCGGCCAGTCACGGTCGGTTTCGTTCTGTAGCGTCCGCATCGCGTCGGCGGCAGCCTCGGTCGACGCGACGTTTTCGGTGAACACGATGACGCCGCCGAGGTGATGCCGCTCGACGAACCCGGTCGGCGATCCGGTGCCGGTGTAGGCCGCGACGATCACCTGGCCGGCGAGCTCGCGCAGGCTCAGGTCGGCGACGGCGCGTTTTGCCTCGGCCAGCTCACCCTCCGTCGGACCCCACCCGGTCGGCCTGACCGAATCGACGGGCGGGCTCGGTGACGGGCTCGGGCTCTCGATGTCAGCCGGCCGGCGCACGTTCGAAGCGCTGTCATCGGAGCCATCGGAGCTGTTGTCGCAGGCGCTGGCCGCGAGCAGGCCGAGCAGTGCGATCGTGGCCCCAAGGCGTCGCCTTCCGGTGGTCATCTTCTCCAGACTCGCATACGACCGAGCCGTCAGCGCAGCAGCCAGGCGACCGTGACGACGTAGGCGGTGACCAGGATCCCGCCCGACCAGCGCGGGACCGAACGCAGCAACGCGAGTGCCGCCATCGCCGCGATCACCAGCCCGCCGACCACGAGCGCGGCGGTCTCGTCGCCGACGTCGAGCGGACGCACAACCGCCGCGACGCCGAGGGACACCGTGGCGTTGTACGCGATCGCACCGAGAGTCCCGGCGACCGCCACCTCGGGTACGCCGCGCCGCCGGGCCGACCACACCAGGGCCAGCATCTCGGCACTGGTCGCGAGCGCCAGGAGGGTAAGCCCGATCGCCGAGTCGCTGCGGCCGGTCGCGTCGACCAACCGCTCGGCGCCGTCGACGACGACGATGCCGCCGGCGATCATCGCGACGAATCCGGCGGCGACCCACAGCAGCGGCCGCCAGCCGGGAGCATCGTCGTCATCCTCGTACGCCTCGGCGAGCTCACCGATCGGCGGTGGTCGCCGCTCGATTCGCCAGAGCAGCCCGATCAGGATCAGATAGAGCACGACAAGGCCGATGCCCTCGGGCCGGGAGACCGTGCCACCGAGGACGACGAAGAACGCGATGACGGCGGCCCCACCCGCCACGACCGCATACCGGCGTACCGTCGGTGTCAGCGTGATCGGCGCGACGACGATGAGCAGGCCGAGAGTGACCGTGGCGATCACTAGGTTGGCGCCGAGGGCATCGCCGATCGCGAGGTCGGGTCGGTCTCGCCAGGACGCGACGCTCGCGGTCCACGCCTCCTCCGGCTCGGCGCCGGCGACCAGCGCGGCGAGACCGAAGGCACTGATCCGAACCGTCTGGGCGGCCGGCACGATGTGCTCGGCGAACGCCTCCGTGCCGGCGACGAGCAGTCCGGCCCCCGTCGCGAGCAGGATCAGCGCGCTGAGCACGCGACGAGGGTAGTCGCCCCCCGATGCGGTTTTGCGCGCTCCCGGTTGGTTGCGCGACGCGTACACCAACGTCTCGTGCGCAAATCCGACGGCCGGAGATGCAACCATCACCGACGCTCGATGCATCTTGGGAGTGTGACGAAGGACGGCCGGTGAATCCGGAGGCCGAGGCGCGCTTCTCCGAGTTCGTCGCGGCACGGCAGTAGGCGCTGCTGCGCACGGCGTACCTGCTCACCAGCGAGCTGCACCTCGCGGAGGACCTCGTGCAGACGTCGCTGGCCAAGGCCTATCTCGCGTGGGACCGGCTGCGCGATCCACGGGCGGCCGAGGCGTACGTACGCAAGATCATGGTCAACGAGCACACCAGCTGGTGGCGTCGGGCCTGGCGACGCAACGAACGCAGCACCGACGAGCTGCCGGAGACACCGACGGTCCGTGACGACCCGACCGACTTCGAGCGGCAAGACGCCATGTGGGCGCTGGTCCAGACGCTAGCTCCGAAGCAGCGAGCGGCCGTCGTGCTGCGTTACTACGAGGATCTGTCCGAGGCGGAGACCGCTCGAGTACTCGGCTGCTCGGTCGGGACGGTCAAGAGCCAGACCAGCCGGGCCCTCGCGACGCTTCGCGACCGAATGGCCGACGAGACCCACTCGACGAACGGAGGTGCGGCATGAACGACTCGCTCGACAATGAGCTACGGCGCTCCCTGCACCACCAGGCCGGCCGGATCCCGCGGCGCCCTGACCTCACGCACGGCGCGATCGCCCGGGCCCGCGGCATCCGCCATCGTCGCCGAATCGCCGGCGGCGTCGCGGCCGCTGTCCTGGTCGCGATCGCGCTGCCGTTGGGACTGTGGGTCGGCGACAGCCTCTCCAAGGGCCAGGAGCCGGTCGAGCCGCCGACCCCGATCGGGCCCACCCGGGTCAATCTCGACCTGAGTGCGCTGCCGAGCGACGACACGCCTTCGCTGCCGCATCTGGACGGCCGCACGGTCGTCGGCGACGGCATCGACATCGACGTGCCGGGGAGGGCCCCGATCGAGCGCATCGCGCCGGTCTCCGACGGGGTGTACGTCACCATCGGTGACGGCGTCCCTGCGTGGCAGCTGACCCGGTACGCCGCCGACGGCAGTGCCGAGCAGATCGGCCCGGTCGTCGGCACACCGGTGGCGTCGGCGGACGGCCGGTGGGTCACCTACCTCACGGGCGAGACCGACGAGTTCGGCAATCCGGCCGGCACGCCGACGCTGGTCCTGGTCGACGACGAGACCGGCGACACCTCGACGGTGCGGCTGCCCGATGCCGATCCGTACGAGGTGGAGATCCACGCGATCGTCGACGGCACGGTCTACTTCACCTACGACGAGTTCAGAACCGGTCGGCGCATCCCGCTCCAGACCTGGGAGGGTGGCGACCCGAGCCCGCAGCCGGTGGCCGGCGACCTCGATGCCACCGCCGTCTCACCCGACGGTCGGCTCGTCGCCAATCTCACCAAGGTCGTCGACTTCGGCTCCTGCAGCGCCATGGTCGATCGGGAGACCGGCGATGTGCTGTGGCGGACCTGTAAGTATCAGATTGGCGGCTTCAGCCCGGACGGTGAGTACGTATGGGCGTTCCCGGCGTACACCGAGGGCTATGCCGCCACGTCGGTCGCGATCCTGGACGCGGAGACCGGCGAGCTTGTCCGGCGATATGAGGCGTCTCAGCGGCGGACCGTCGACTTCTACGACGCCGTGTTCGAGGACGACGACAGCCTGCTGATCCGGGCTGAACAGGGCGACCAAACGTCGCTGCTGCGCTGCGAGCTCTACACCGGCGACTGCGCCGCGGCCGAGCCGCTGGCGAACGGGACCGCTGACGACACCGGCGGCCCGCCACCGTACCTGCTGCCCGACGTCGGCTAGGCGAGACTGACCGGCTGTCAGTTGCGACTGGCAAGGTGCCGGACATGCCCAAGACGCAGTACTACACCGCGACCAGCATCGACGGATACATCGCCGACCAGCACAACTCGCTCGACTGGCTCTTCGAGGTGGGCGCCGGCGATCCGCCCGATCCCGACGTGCCGAGTCACGAGACGGAGTTCGCCGAGTTCTTCTCCGACGTCGGCGCGATGGCGATGGGCGCCACGACGTACGAATGGGTCATCGAGCACGAGAAGCTGCTCGACAACCCGTCCAAGTGGACGGAGTGGTACGACCAGACTCCGACCTGGGTGTTCACCCATCGCGACCTGCCCGTCGTCCCGGGAGCCGACCTGAGGTTTGTCAGCGGTGACGTCGGACCTGTCCACCAGCAGATGACCGCGGCGGCGACCGGAAAGAACGTCTGGCTGGTCGGCGGCGGCGAGCTGATCGGCGCATTCGCCGATCAGGGTCTGCTCGACGAGATCATCCTCGGCATGGCGCCGGTCACGCTCGGCGCCGGCGCTCCCTTGCTGCCGCGCCGGATCAGCGCGTCGCGGCTCCGGCTGACCGGCGTCCGGCAGGGCGGGCAGTTCGCCCACCTCACCTACGCGGTCGGCCCACCCACCGGTTAGGGCCCGTCGGATCCCTGACCTGGTGCTGTCTC
>JBKOYM010000110.1:0-14074 GCA_046725375.1 Actinomycetota bacterium | reverse complement strand
GGCCAGGCCCATCCACGAACGGCGCGGGATCTGCCGACCCTTCCCGCGAGTCCGCCGCGCCGAGCATCTCGACCGAGACCGCCTCGACGACGATCGGCTTGTCTCGCATCAGGAACGAGAACTGGCGGCGGTAGGCCGATTCGAACTCGGCGATCATGTTGTCGACCGAACCGATCTCTACGGCAACGGTCGTGTCCGTGCCGTCATAGCGGAGAAGGGCTCGGGGTACCGACTGAATTCGGTCGGCCGGGATGCCCTCGGCCGACAGCTCTTGTCGGGCATCGGATTCGAGCGAGTCGACCAGCTCGGCAACTCGGTCGAGGGTCGTCTCGTCCGTCAATGGTGCTTCGAGGGCCTTCTGGCGCATTGCTGTCACGTCGGCTAGGCCCATGCCATAGGCGGATAGCACGCCGGCCAGCGGATGGATCAGTACTGTCGACATGCCGAGGGCGTCCGCGACTGCGCAGGCGTGCTGTCCACCGGCGCCGCCGAAGCTGACCAGCGTGTATTCGGTGACGTCGTAGCCGCGCTGGACCGAGATCTTGTTGATCGCGTTGGCCATGTTGGCGACGGCGATCTCGGCGAACCCGGCGGCCACCTCCTCGGGGGAGCGATCGTCGCCGGTCTCGTCGCTGATGCGCTCGGCCAGTGCGGCGAACTCGTCTCGCACGACGTCGGAGTCGAGTGGCTGCGCGCCGTCGGCCCCGAATACATGCGGGAAAAACTCCGGATGGATCCGGCCGAGCATCACGTTGGCGTCGGTGACCGTCAACGGCCCGCCCCGACGGTACGACGCCGGCCCCGGATCGGCTCCGGCCGAGGCAGGACCGACCCGATAGCGGCTGCCGTCGAACTGCAGGATCGACCCGCCGCCAGCGGCCACGGTGTGGATGCTCATCATCGGCGCGCGCATGCGTACGCCTGCGACCTGCGTTTCGAGAGCCCGCTCGAACGCGCCCGCGTAGTGCGAGACGTCGGTCGACGTACCGCCCATGTCGAAGCCGATGACCTTGCCGTACCCGGCGGCCTCGGCGGTGCGCGCCATGCCGACGACGCCGCCGGCCGGGCCGGACAGGATCGCGTCCTTGCCACGGAACGAGTGCGCCTCGGTGAGTCCGCCGTTGGACTGCATGAACATGAGGCGCGTGTCGCCCAGCTCAGCCGCGACGTGGTCGACGTACCGGCGCAGGATCGGAGAGAGGTACGCGTCCACGACGGTCGTGTCGCCGCGGGAGACCAGCTTCATCAGGGGGCTCGCCTCGTGCGACTCCGAGACCTGGGTGAAGCCGACCCGTCGAGCGATGTCGCCGATCGTCGCCTCGTGCTTCGGATAGCGATAGCCGTGCATGCACACGATCGCGACCGAGCGGTAGCCGTCGTCGTAGGCCCGCTGCAGGTCTCGGGCGACCGCGTCCTCGTCGAGCGGCCGGACGACCGTACCGTCGGCGTCGACACGCTCGGCAGCCTCGATGACCTCCGAGTAGACCAGTTCGGGTAGCACGATCTCGCGGGCGAAGATGCGAGGGCGGTTTTGGTACGCGATGCGCAGCGCGTCGCCGAATCCCTCGGTGATGACGAGGACGGTCGGCTCGCCGGTGCGTTCGAGCAGGGCGTTGGTCGCGACCGTCGTGCCCATCTTGACCGCGTCGATCCGATCGGTGGGGATCGGCTCGCCCGGCCCGGCCGCCAGCAGTTGCCGGATGCCCTCGACGGCGGCGTCGGCGTACCGCTCGGGGTTGTCCGACAGCAGCTTGCGGGCGACGAGGGAGCCGCTCGGTCGCCGCGCGACGACGTCGGTGAACGTGCCGCCGCGATCGATCCAGAACTCCCAGCGGTCGGTCTCCATGCCTCGAACCTTACGAGTTGGGCTGCGTGAGTTCCGACTTAGCGTCGGTGTGGATGGATCCACGCCGACCACAAGTCGGAACTCACGCAGGACCCGGGGCGCCGTGCCGACCGGCCGCTCGGTTCAGTCGTGGTTGGTCGCGAACGCCTTGAGCCGCTTGTAGCCGCCGTTGAAGACGTCCTGGTCGATCGGGTCGGAGCTGTACTGCCACGCGGTGTAGGTGCTCCAGCAGCACGGCAGCGTGCCTGGGCTCGACGAGTAGCGAGCGACCCACAGTGGGTTCGTACCGCTGAGGTCACCGCTCACGCACTTGCTCCACCAACTGTTCGACGTGTAGATCGCCGGCCACTTGTCCCACCGGGAGTGGTAGGTGGCGCTGAAGCTCCTGATCCACTTCGTCATGCCGGCCTTGGTCTTGCCGTAGCAGGCCCCGCCGTACGGGTTCCACTCCATATCGACCACGCCGGGCAGCGTCTTGCCGTCGCTTGTCCACCCACCTCCATGGTTGGAGAAGAACTTCGCCTGAGTGGCGCCGCTCGACCGGTCGGGCAGGGCGAAGTGGTACGCGCCACGGATGAAGCCCTGACGGTACGACCCGTTGTACTGCTGCCCGTAGTACGGGTTGGTGTAGCCGGTGCCCTCGGTCGCCTTGACCCACACGAATCGCTTGCCGTGGTTCCACCAGTACGACCAGTTGACGTTGCCCTGCCAGCCGCTCACGTCGATGCCGCGCACGACCGACCGCGCGCTGGTGTCGAGGGCTCGGACCGTCATCGGCATGTCGGCGGTGCCCTCGTGCTTGCGGATCTGTGACCCCATGGCGTGGTCGTGCGTGACGATGTACTGACGCAACCGCTCCTTGGCGGACGGGCCGGAGGTGGCGGCCGATCCGTCTACCGGCAGCAGTGCCGTGGCGGCGACGGTGGTGGCGAACAGGGTGATGGCGATGACGAAACGGCCCCGTTGGGCGCGACGGGTTGAGGACCGCATGGCATGTCCCCCCTTTCAGACAACCCCCCGAGGGACGAGCGGCCGCCAGGACGGCCGCCTTCATGTTACCGCCGTTCTACCCTTTTATGCGCCTTTTAGTCCACCGGTGTCGGTCTACGCTCCGCCTCGAGTCGGCGGCGGCCGTACTTGGTCCGCCCCCATGGCTTGTAGACGGCGAGGACGGTCGCGAACGTCAGAGCCGTGATCGACACGGTCGGCGGGAAGATCAGATTCGACTGGGCCTCCGACAGCCGGTCCGGAAGGGTCGCGGCCGGTCCGTCGACGGCGTCCGCCGCCTCGGTCACACCGGGCCGGAGCAGCACGAGCACCAGCGTCGTCAAGACCGTGTTGAGGATCAGCTTCCACAGCACCCAGTGGTAGCGGAAGATGCCGTACTTCGTGCCGCAGCCGAGCAGCAGCCCGGTCGCGAGGCTCAGCAGCCCGAGCGGAAGCAGCAGCACAACGGCGAACATGTCGATCGCGAGGTAGCACGTCGCGAGCGTTGTCGGGTCGTCGGTCAGCATGCCGGTCAGCGCGAAGACGAACAGCACGAGGTCGACGCCGATCCAGCCGAGCGCCGTGATGATGTGAATCGTCAGGGTGAGCTTTCGAGCCCCGGTCGACAGCCTCCAGGGTCGTCTGGCGGGCCGACTGAGGGTGGCGGTCTTCGTCGCGCTCATGCCCCCGAGATTCCCGTACTTCACGGGTCGTTACATCCGCCAGGTGGAGGATGTTGGCGTACTCCCGGTGGCTGACCCCAGTCCGCCGGCGGCCGGCGCCCGCGCCCGGCCAACTATTGCCGGGAGTTTGCAGCTTCGTCGCTCGAAACCCTGCAATCTCCCGGCAATAGTCGGGTCCGGGCGACTCCGCGTGCCCCAGTCCGCCGGCGGCCGACCTAGTCAGTCGTGGTTGGTCGCGAACGTTTGGAGCTGGGTGTAGCTGCCGTTGAAGACGTCCTGGTCGATCGGGTCGGCGCTGTATTGCCAGACGGTGTAGAAGCCCCAGCAGCATGGCAGCGTGCCCGGGCTCGACGAGTAGCGCGCGACCCACAGCGGGTTGGTGCTGCTGAAGTCACCGTTGACGCACTGGCTCCACCAACTCGTCGACGTGTAGATCGCCGGCCACTTGTCCCAGCGCGCGGTACGTGTCGCTGAAGTCCTTGATCCATGCGGTCATCTCCGACGGGCTCAGGCCGTAGCAGGTGTCGCCGTACGGGTTGTACTCCATGTCGAGCGCGCCCGGCAGCGTCTTGCCGTCGGCCGACCAGCCACCTCCGTGGTCGCTGAAGTAGTTGGCCTGATCGGCTCCGCTGCTCATGTTCGGCGTGGCGAAGTGGTACGCGCCGCGAATGAAGCCCTGGTTGTACGACCCGTTGTACTGCTGGGCGAAGTACGGGTTGGTGTAGTAGGTGCCCTCGGTCGCCTTCACCCAGGCGAACCGCTTGCCTTGGCCCCAGTAGTACGCCCAGTCGACGTTGCCTTGGTGGCCGCTGACGTCGATGCCGTACACCGCTGCGGCCAGGCCGTCGGCGTTTTGGTGGATCACCATCGGCATGTCCGCGGTGCCCTCGTGCTTGCGGATCTGCGACCCCATCGGATGGTCGTAGGTCTTGATGTACTGCTGCAATCGCGGTTTGGGCGATCGGCCGTCGTCGAATGCGTTCGCGCTGCCGCCTCCCGGCACCAGTCCTCCCGCGACGATCGCACCGGCGGAGAGCAGGAGGGCGGCTAGTCGGCCCCGTCGGGCCCGATGGGTAGTGGACATGGTTGACCCTTTCGGACGACCCCCGATGGCGGGGTTGCGGCCCATGCGGCGGGTCGCATGGAGTTGTGCTGCCGTCCTACCCGCTTTTGCCGCGGTTTATGCCTGCGACCGGTCGTCGCGTCGGTCGCGCCGTGTGTCGACCGCCCGGTTGATCCCTCTTGCGACGAGCACGCCATCCTGGTGGAGTGATTCTCGATGCGGACATACACCGACCCACTCGCCACGACGACTTCGGCCGGGAGGTTGAGCAATGACGACAGAGTCTGATGCGCAGGTTTCCGAGAACCAGATCGCCGTTCACTGGCGCGAGGAGGAGTACTACCCTCCGCCGGAGTCGTTCGTCGCCCAGGCGAACGCGGCCGATCCGGCGATCCGCGAGCGATTCGCCGAGGAGAACTTCCCGGACTGCTTCACCGAGTACGCCGACCTGCTGACGTGGGATCGGCGATGGGACACGATCCTGGACACCAGCAACCCGCCGTTCTGGAAGTGGTTCGTCGGCGGCCGGCTGAACGCGTCGTACAACTGCATCGACCGGCACCTCCCAACGAGTCGTAACAAGGCCGCTTTCATCTGGGTGCCGGAGCCGGAGGAGGAGGCCACCCAGTACCTCACGTACCAGGAGCTCTACAAGCGGGTCAACGAGTTCGCCGCCCTGCTCCAGGGGCTGGGAGTCAAGACCGGCGATCGGGTCACTTTCCACATGCCGATGGTCTTGGAGCTGCCGATCTCGATGTTCGCCTGCGCCCGCCTGGGCGTCATTCACTCCCAGGTGTTCGGTGGCTTCAGCGGGGCGGCGTGCGGCGACCGAATCGCCGACTCGCAAAGCCACATCCTGGTGACCATGGACGGCTACTACCGGGGCGGCAACCTGTCGGATCACAAGGCCAAGGCCGACGAGGCGGTCGAGCGGGCTCGCGACGAGGGCCACGAAGTCGACAGGGTGCTGGTGTGGCGCCGCAATCCCGGTGAGTACCTGTCGAAGACCCCGATGGTCGATGGCCGCGACTTCTTCGTCGACGAGCTGCTCGCCGACTACAAGGGCAAGACCGTCGAGCCGGTGTCGATGCCGGCCGAGGCGCCGCTGTTCCTCATGTACACCAGCGGCACGACCGGCAAGCCGAAGGGATGCCAGCACAGCACGGGCGGCTATCTCTCGTACGTCGCCGGGACGTCGAAGTTCTACCAGGACATCCACCCGGAGGACACGTACTGGTGCGCCGCCGACATCGGATGGATCACCGGGCACTCGTACATCGTCTACGGTCCGCTCGCTCTCGGCACGACGAGCGTGATCTTCGAGGGGGCGCCGACGGTGCCCGACGCCGGCCGTTGCTGGCGGATCGCCGAGCGGCTCGGCGTGAACATCTTCCACACGGCGCCGACGACGATCCGGATGCTGCGCAAGGCCGGTCCGGACGAGCCGGCGAAGTACGACTACCACTTCAAGCACATGACGACGGTCGGTGAGCCGATCGAGCCGGAGGTGTGGCGGTGGTACTACAACTCGGTCGGCAAGGGCGAGGCCGCGATCGTCGACACCTGGTGGCAGACCGAGAACGGCGGCTTCCTCGGGAGCACGCTCCCCGGCCTGGAGTCGATGAAGCCCGGCAGCTGTGGCCCGGGTGTGCTCGGCATCTATCCGGTGATCTACGACGAGCTGGGAAACGAGGTCGAGGCCGGCAGCGGCAAGGCCGGCAACATCTGCATTCGCAACCCATGGCCGGGCATCTTCCAGACCATCTGGGGCCAGCCGGAGCGGTTCGTCAACACCTACTACGCGAAGTACAACCGGGATCCGGAGAGCAAGGACTGGCACGACTGGCCGTACTTCGCCGGTGATGGTGCGGTGCAGGCCGCGGACGGCTACTTCCGGATCCTCGGACGGGTCGACGACGTGATCAATGTGGCCGGCCATCGCCTTGGCACCAAGGAGCTTGAGTCGGCGAGCCTGACGGTCGAGGAGATCGCCGAGGCGGCCGCGGTGCCCGTGATCGACGAGCTGCGCGGCCGGATCGTGGAGATGTACGTCGCGTTGAAGCCAGGCTTTGAGCCAAGCGAGGCGATCGCCGACAAGGTCCGGCTGGCGATCGAACGCGAGATCGGCAAGATCGCTCGACCCAAGCACGTGTGGATCGTTCCCGACATGCCCAAGACTCGCTCAGGCAAGATCATGCGTCGGGTCATCGCCTCGGTCTCCAACTTCGCGGACGTCGGAGACGTCACCACGCTGGCGAATCCCGAGATCGTCGAGGAGATACGCCACCACGTCCAGAGCGAGAAGGTAGACATGGACGAGGTCCCGCGCAAGCTGACGGCCGAGGAGGAGGCCGAGATCAAGGCCTTCGGAGCCGAGTAACGGACTGCGGGTCGGTCGCCGGGCCGAGTGGGGAATGTAACGCCAAGGCGCCAACCCCACTCATCGGGCACCCGGTGGCGGACAGCGGGATCCGCGTCGATCGTGGCGTCTTGCTCGGGTTCCGAGTTGTGGTCGGTGCGGCCTGGCCTGGATCGACCACAACTCGGAACTCAAACGGCCCCGCCGTTACTGGGCGTGGGTGGGAGCCGGGCTCTCGCTGACCGCACGCTCGGCGCCGGCGCCCGTGAGCGCTCGGACGTCGAGCTCGTCGTACTTCTCCTCGGCGCTACGGTCGCGCGCCGTCATCGTGCCGATGAACCCGAATAGGAAGCCGAGCGGGATCGACACGATGCCCGGGTTGTCGAGCGGGAACCAGTGGAAGTCGACGTCGGCCGGGAACAGCGACAGGTTCTTGCCGCTGGCGTCGACGCCCTTGCCCGACACGACCGGCGAGAAGAACACCAACACAACCGCGGAGGTCAGCCCGCCGTAGATTGCCCACAGCGCGCCGCGGGTGTTGAAGCGCTTCCAGAACAGGTTGTAGACCAGCGCGGGCACGTTCGCTGACGCGGCCACGGCGAACGCGAGCGCGACCAGGAACGCGATGTTGAGGCTCTTGGCCGGGATCGCCAGGGCGATCGCGACCGCCCCGATGCAGACCGCCGCCCCTCGCGCCACCCGTACCTCGTCGCGCTCGGTCGCCTTGCCCTTGCGGACGACATTGGCGTAGATGTCGTGGGCCACTGACGACGCCGATGTCAGGGTGAGTCCGGCCACAACCGCGAGGATGGTCGCGAACGCGACGGCCGCGATCAACGCCAGGAGTATGGCGCCGCCGCTGGATCCGGGGCCACCTCCGACTTCCTCGGCGAGCAGCGGTGACGCGAGGTTGCCGGCGCTGTCGGCGACCTGACCGTACGCTCCCTCGGACAGCAACGCAGCCGCACCGAAGCCGAGCACGAGCGTCATCAGGTAGAAGGCGCCGATCAGGCCGATCGCCCACATCACCGACGAGCGGGCCTGCTTGGCCGTCGGGACGGTGTAGAACCGGATCAAGATGTGCGGCAGTCCGGCGGTACCGAGCACGAGCGCGATGCCGAGCGACAAGAAGTCGATCTTGGTTGTCGTGTCCGCGCCGTATGTCAGCCCGGGTTCGAGGAACGCCTGACCCGCGCCGGAGTTTTCCGCAGCACCGCCGAGCATGTCGGAGATATTGAAGTTGAACTCGGCCAGCACCAGGATCGTGATCAGGATCGTGCCACTCATCAGCAGCACGGCTTTGACGATCTGCACCCAGGTTGTGCCCTTCATGCCGCCGACCGTGACGTAGAAGATCATCAGCGCGCCGACGAACACGACGGTGAGGTTCTTGGCGGCGTCGCTGTCCAGCTCGAGCAGCAGCGAGACCAGCACGCCGGCGCCGACCATCTGAGCGAGCAGGTAGAAGATCGAGACCACGACGGTGGATACCGACGCGGCGGTACGTACGGGGCGCTGCCGCATCCGGAACGCGAGTTGGTCGGCCATCGTGTAGCGACCGGAGTTGCGGAGCAGTTCGGCTACGAGGAGCAGTGCGACCAGCCAGGCGACCAGGAAGCCGATCGAGTAGAGGAAGCCGTCGTACCCACTGAGCGCGATGGCGCCCGAGATGCCCAGGAACGACGCGGCCGACATGTAGTCGCCGGCCACCGCGAAGCCATTCTGTACGCCGGTGAACGAGCGCCCGCCAGCGTAGTAGTCGGTGGCCGTCCGGGTCTGCCGGTTGGCCCAGATCGTGATGCCGATCGTGACCAGGACGACCAGGACGAACAGGCTCACCGTGACTGGCCGATGTGAGGTGTCGCCGGCGGCCTGGATCAGCGTGTTCGAGGTGCTCATCGGTTGGCCTCCTCGTCGTACTGGGCTCGAAGCCGCTCGGAGATCGGGTCGAGCGAGCGGCCGGCGTGCCGGGCGTAGAGCCAGGCGATGAGGAACGTGGAGACGAACTGCAAGAGACCGAACACCAACGCGATGTTGATGTTGCCGATCACCTGGGTCTCCATGAAGTCGTTCGCCCAGTTGGACGCCACGACATAGAGCAGGTACCAGACCAGGAACGCGACCGTCATCGGGAAGGCGAACCTGATGTAGCGTCGCTTCAGCTCCTGGAACTCTCGGCTGGCGTGGATTCTTTCGTACGCCGCATGCTGCTGGGCTGTTGTCTCTTCGACCATGGCGGGCACTCCCATCGCGCGGACGATGTGGCGCCGGTCACGCTACGGATCTGCTCTCGGCCGCGGGAGTGGTTTGGCGCCGCCGTTCGATCGGCGACCGCTCGCCGTCGCCGGACGGTGCGACGAACGGTCGACTCGCTGCGATCAGCGGTCGGCTGGCCTTGTCGGCCGGCGCGGCTACGATTCCCCCATGCAGATGACGCCCCTCACGGTGACGCTCGACTGCGCCGAACCGGATGCGCTCGCATCCTGGTGGGCGGACGCTGTCGGAGGTACGGTGCAAGCCGTCGATCCCGGCGCATTCGTACTCGTGCAGTCGGAGCCGCTCAACCTGGGTTTCCAGAAGGTCCCGGAGGACAAGATCGGGAAAAACCGGGTGCACATCGACTTCGCTGTCGATGATCGGGCAGCCGCCATCGAACGCCTCACGGCGGCGGGCGCCTCGGTGATCGCCGACCACTCGGTGCCGAGCGGCTTCTCCTGGTCGGTGCTCCAGGATCCAGCCGGCAACGAGTTCTGCATCACCGACGCCGCTTAGGCGTCGCGGACGCGTCTTAGTCCGCCGACTCGTGCTCGACCTCCGCGTCGGGCCCCGGGAACACCAGCTTCTCGTGCCCGTCCTCGAAGCGCACGACATAGGGTGGCTCTCCCTCTGCCCCGCGTACCTCGATGATTTCGCCAACCTTCTCTTGCTCGCCCACGGTTCGGCCGTGGATGCGCAAGCGCTCGCCGACCTCTGCTCGCATGATCATCCACCTCCAGATTTCGAGGGTAAGCAGCGAACGCGCCGGGGCACAGGGGTGGAGGGTCGGAACCTGCGGATGGGCGGGTCGGAACTCGCGGACGGGCGGGTCGGAACTCGCGGATGGGCGGGTCGGAACTCGCGGATGGGCGGGTCGGAACTCGCGGATGGGCGGGTCGGGACTCGCGGATGGGCGGGGTCAGTGGGAGCGGTACGGGCGCCACGGCCCGCGGTCGAGGTCGAGTTGCTCGGGCGCGTGGAGCCGGACCATCGTGCGGACAACGCCGGGTGCCATCCGATGCGGTGTCGTCAGCGACACCATGATCATGACCGCGAATCCGATCGGCACGGTCCACGCCGCCGGCTGACTGAGCAGCGCTCCGACCCATCCGGCGCGATCGCTGTCGACGATGGTGGCCGTCACCGCGGTACCCGAAGCGAGGCCGCCGGCCAGCATTCCAGCGATCGCTCCGGCATCGGTCAAGCGCGGCCACCAGATCCCGAGCACGAGAAGCGGACACAGGGTGGACGCCGCAACCGCGAAGGCCAGTGCGACGGAGCTGGCGACCGGCAGTCGCTGCGCCGCGAGGGCGAGCCCCAAGGGCACCGCCACGGCGACGACCGTCGCGATCCGGAAGCTTACGACGCCCGGCAGCCGGCGACCGACCACGTCTTGGCTGACGACCCCAGCGACTGAGACGGTCAGCCCGGACGAGGTCGACATGAAGGCCGCGAATGCCCCGGCGGCGAGCAGGGCCCCGAGCAGGTCGCCCGCGGTGCCGTCGAGGATTCGCTCCGGGAGCTCGAGTACGACCGCGTCGGTGCGATGCTCGTCGATGAGGTCCGACGCGTACACCCGACCGAGGACGCCGTAGGCCGCTGGCAGCACGTAGAAGAGGCCGAGCAGACACAGCACCAGGAGCGTCGTTCGCCGGGCCGCGTGGCCGTCGGGGTTGGTGTAGAAGCGCACCAAGACATGCGGCAGGCCCATCGTGCCGAGGAATGTCGCGAGGATGAGTGAGTACGTGCGATAGAGGTCGTGCTCGGTCGCGCCGCTGAGCGGGAGGACCCAATCGCCGGATGGTGTTGGCGATCCGTCGCCGTGCCATGCGATCAGGAGGAACGCGATCGGCACGAGCAACGCCGTGAGCTTCAGCCAGTACTGGAAAGCCTGCACGAACGTGATGCTGCGCATGCCGCCGGACACGACATTGACCAGCACGACCACCGCGACGACCACCTCGCCGACCCACAGCGGCGCGCCCGTCACCGTGCGGAGGGTGAGGCCGGCGCCTTGGACCTGCGGCAGGAGATAGAGCCACCCGATGAGGACGACGAGCACCGTGGCCGACTGGCGAACCCGGATCGACTCGAGACGGATCTCGGCGAAGTCGGGAATGGTGTACGCGCCGGACCGACGCAATGGCGCGGCGATGAGCACGAGGAGTACGAGGTAGCCGGCTGTCCAGCCGACCGGGTACCACAGCATGTCGGCGCCGAATGCGAGGATCAGGCCCGCGGCGCCGAGGTAGGACGCCGCCGACAGATACTCGCCGCCGATGGCCGACGCGTTGAGCACCGGGCCGACCGACCGCGAGGCGACGTAGAAGTCCGACGTGGTCCGGCTGATCCGCAGGCCGAAGGCCCCGACCGCGACGGTGGCCACGGCGACGACGATGACTGCGACACTGCCGTACGTGGGGTTCATTCGTCGGCCAGCTCGGCGAACCTGGTCTCAGTCCGCTCGGCCTGCCGGACGTACATCCAGCCGGCACCGATCAGGGCCGGATAGACGAGGACGCCGAGGGCCACCCAGGGAAAGGGAATCCCGAACAGATCCCAGTGTCTCGACTCCGGCGCCGTCGCGAACAGCAGTGGCAGCCCGCCCAGTCCGACTCCGACCAGGCCGAGGATGCCGACGGCGAGTCGCAGTTGCGATCGCATCAGCGAGCGCAGGTAGACCTCGCCGAGGGCGGTCTGGGCGTCGATCTCTTCGGTGACGACGACCCGTCGCGGCCGGCCCGCGGTCGTACGCGGACTCGAGATCCGGACTCGCTTGGTGCCGTCTTGAGTCACGGCGACGCGGTCCGATGGCGGTGAGGGCTCTGGCGTACGAGAAGGTCACGCAGCTCGCGGGTGTGGCGCCGCGCGACCCGTAACGTCGCCGTCGCGCCGTCACCGAGATCGACGACCACGCTGCAACTCCCGCTGTCGTTGCGCACTTCGAGTAGGTGATGAGTCGACACGAGCAAACTGCGATGGATGCGGACAAATCCGGCATCGGCCCACTCCGACTCCAGCGTGGTCAGCGGTACCCGGATCAGATGGCTGCCGGTGCCGGTGTGGAGTCGGGCATAGTCGCCGTGCGCCTCGACATAGCGCACCTCGGCCCGTCGGATGAATCGCGTGACGCCACCACGTTCGACCGGAATCGTCTCCTCATCGGCCGGCTCGGTGTCGGCGTGGGACTCGACGACGCGTCGGATCGCCTCGCGCAGCCGCTCCTCACGTACGGGCTTGAGGAGGTAGTCGACCGCGTTGAGCTCGAACGCGTCGACGGCATGGGCCTCGTGTGCGGTGACGAAGACGATCCTCGGCGGATCCTTGAACCGGGTCAGCACATGCGCCAGATCGAGTCCGGACAGCGCCGGCATCACGACGTCGAGAAAGACGACATCGGGCCGATGCGCCTCCAGCAGCCGCAGCGCCGACGCCCCCGAGGTCGCGGTGTGCACGTCACCGATCCGATGATCGCGTCGCAGGAGGAAGTCCAGCTCATCGAGCACCGGACGCTCGTCATCGACGACGAGCGCATCCAGCAGATCCGTCATCGGCTCACCAGCTTGGGGCGGGCACAGCAGTGGTGGTCAGGCTCAGCCTGCCCTCGTCCACCCTCCGGGGCAAGCCCCAGGCCCGGCGATCCGTCGCGGTTGGGCGGGTGGTCCGTCGCGGTTGGGCGGGTGGTCCGTCGCGGTTGGCCCGGTGAACCGTCGCAGTTGGCCGGTGCGAGAGCCTTGCTCCATGGCCGATCAGACTTTCGCCGTGCGCTACGAGTACGTGCCCGACATGCAGACCCGGCGTGACCCGCATCGGGCCGACCACATCGCGTTCTTGCGGGCGGCCGCCGAACAGGGGCGCCTCGTGCTGGCCGGGGCGCTGACGGATCCGGTCGACACCGGGTGGCTGGTGGTACGCGCCGAGTCGGAGCACGCGGCGTACGCGATGGTGCACGAGGATCCGTACGCAAGGGCCGGGCTGATCCTATCGATCACGGTCCGGCCGATCGCCGTGGTCGTGCCGGAGGTCTGACCCGACCCGGAGCCGGCGTCAGGACTGCAGTGGCCGATGCGGCGGTCAGCGCAGTGGGTTCACCCACGCCAGATCGGCGAAGCGACCGAAGTCGGTGTCGTTGGAGTACACCTCGGCGTGGTGCTCGAGGGCCAGTGCGGCCAGCTGGACGTCCGTCGTGAGGTTGCCGGCTGTGCCCAGGTCACGCAGCAGGCCGAAGGCGATGTCGAGATGCCGACCACCGGGCTGCAGGAAACGGACGTTGGGCTGTGCCAACCACTCGGAGACATAACCGATGGCTGCCTCGACAGGCAGTGGTGAAACGAGCACGCGTGGGTTCGTGACAAGGCGCAGGAAACCGAACACAGCAGGTGGGGCGAGACCGACCTGCGTCGAGCTGTTCAGGATCTGCTCCCACCAGGCGCGAGCCTTCTGATGCTGCGGGAATCCGGTGATGACGGCGTAGAGGAGCAGATTGATGTCGACGACGATCACGATGCAGATCGGGTCTGGGTCACGAACTGCTCGTCCGCGAGCTCGTCGGCCATCCGGTTGAAGCCCGCCGGGTCGAGTCCGGGCCGCGCTTCCGACTCGTGCGGAACCAACCGATAGGGCCCGGATCGTCCAGACACCTGCGGCGCGAGTGCTCGGCGCAGCGCGTCGTTGATGACCTGCTTCATCGGTCGCCGCTCTTGATGCACGGCGTCCTCGACAAGTCGAACGACGTCCGGGTCGAGCGTCAAGGTGGTTCGCATACCGACATCATGACGCGCGTTTTCGTTGCAATCAAGATGCGATGCCGCGCTGGCTCGACCGAGTGTCGTTGACTTGCGACTCACGCGACGGTCGCGAACGTTCAGCGTGGGTAGCGA
>JBKOYM010000084.1:0-5391 GCA_046725375.1 Actinomycetota bacterium | reverse complement strand
TGCGGGCCGGTGCGCGGGGCTACCTCCTCAAGGGCGCCGAGCAGGACGAGATCGTCCGCTCGGTCCGCGCCGCCGCCTCGGGCGAGGCGATCTTCGGTCCCGAGATCGCCCAACGCGTGATCGCGCACTTCGCGAGCGGCGGCGCCGGGTCGACCGCGGCCACGTTCCCGTCGCTGACCGACCGCGAACGCGAGGTGCTCGAGATGGTCGCTGCTGGCAAGGGCAACGCGACCATCGCACACCAGCTGATGATCAGCCTCAAAACGGTGCGCAACCACGTCTCGCACATCTTCACCAAGCTGCAGGTGTCCGACCGGTCGGCCGCGATCGTCAAGGCCCGGGAAGCAGGTCTCGGCGACAGCGAACACCACTGACACCGGACAGTCCTACGCGCCCGATTAGACGTGACAGCCAGCGGGTCGTTCAGCGCCTCAGATTAGACCGGCGCAAAACTCCCAGTACACCCACGATTAGTGCCTTTCGCCGCCTGAGGGAATTGGCGTTGTGAACGCGCGGATCTGTCGACGTTGCTCTGCGATCCCCGCAGTACGCTCGCGGAGTGGCGCACTACCTGTTCAACTACGTCGAGGGGTACGCAGCGAACGGGTCAGCGCCGCGCGAGCCGGCCGCCGAGTTCCTAAGAGTGGGGATGTGGGGAGTGGGTGCCGACGAGTCCCACCGTGACGAGCTAGCACCCGGCGACCATGTCCTCATCTATCTGGGCGCCCCGGAGCGGATGTTTGTCGGACGCGCCGAGCTGGGCTCGGCGGTCCATGAATGGACACCCACTGAAGCGCAGCTGTACCCGGGTAACTCGGCCGCTGGAGTTCGGGTACTCAACGTGAGACATGAGGCCGGCCGGCAGGCCCCGGGGCGCCATCATGGCCTGTCCGTCGCGATCGTCGAGGACGTTGAACTGCTCCTGACTCTCGGGGCACCGGTCAGTGTGAGGACGACGGCGATGCGGCATTGTCCATCCAGCGTCCGAGGGCTGGCAAGAAATGTGCGTGGGCTACCTGCAGCCGTGCCCGGAGCGTGACCAGAAGGACCCATGCGATGGCGACGTGACGGGAGACTGAAGTCATCGACACGGTGCGAACGGCTTGCCGTCAGGCGGATCAGTGACCGGTTGACCTCCCTCCGCGCGGCGATGCGTTCCGAACAGATGCGGGAGGCCCAACGCCGACTACTCCCCCCCGTCACCTCGCCGCCGTATTCGTCGCCCGTCCACCGGCCTGAACATGGAGCGGCCGGGTTGAGCGGTCTCCGCCATGAGCGAGCACCCGGGCGCGGCTCTTGCTACGGTCAAGGGGTCGGTTCCATCCGAGAGGCGTTGCTCAGCTCGACGCGTGGGGTTCGGGCGTTCGGATCCAACGGAGGTGATGGGGAAAGCGATGGCAAGCGTGACGTTCACCGGCATCCATCACCTCAAGCTGCCGGTCAGCGACCTCGCCCGCAGCCGCGAGTGGTACGAACGGGTCCTCGGCTACACCGTCGACCGGGAGTTTCCCGACGACGACGGCGTGGTCCGCGGCGTCGGCGGCCAGCTGCCCGGTGCAGGGGTTCCGGTAGCGCTGCGACAAAACGTGGACGCCGCGGCCGGCACCGCCGGCTTCGACCCGGTGAGCTTTGCGATTGCCGACCGGGCTGCTGCCGAGGCGTGGACCGCGCATTTCGACGCGCTCGGCGTTCGCCACTCCGAGATCAGGCGTGCGTCTCGCGGCTGGGTGGTCGACGTCTACGACCCGGACGGGCTGACCGTCCGCCTGTACAGCGCAGGTGACGACGCCAAGGACCTCACCAACCAGCCCGGCTACGCCCAAACGGTGTAGCGGCAAGCCGTCACGATCCACTCGAGGACGTATGGTGCCGCGACCCTCGCACGGGCCCGGCTTCCCCTCTTGAAACATGGTTCCAGGTCCGGGACCCGCGCATCACCAGCCGGCACCTCCGCAAGCTGAGCCCACGCCTTCGCGGAATCGTGGTGGATGCAAGTGGCGGAGCGCGTCTTAGCGCCGCGTCAGCTGTAGCCCGCGAGCCAAACGCCGATGTGGTCGTGGATGCAGCGTCCGGGTGCGGGGCGAGCTGAGGCTCGCCCGCCTTGTCCGGGTTGCCGGGCCGAGAACGGGTGGCGGCGGGATGTCCCGGCGGCGTGGGCCGGGGCCCGCGCCTGTGTCTCGCCCGTGGCAGCGGTGGCACGATGACCCGATGAGTGACGCGACGCGGGCGGCTATCGCCGGGCGTAGCTGGTGGCACGTCATCGAGGTTGCGGCAGGCGTGAGGACGCCCGGCGCCTGGGACCTGCGGCCTACGGCCGATCGGATGCCCTGGCCGACCGTCCTGGAGGGCGCCAGGGGGGTCTCGAGAGGGTCAGGTGCGGGCCGGGCAGGTCGTACGCGTGTCCCGTTCGGGGATGGGCAGTCGCGGTGTGTCGTAGAAGGTTTGCTTGCCGTCGGTGCCGAAGGTGACGCCGAGGAAGGTCTCGGTCGCGGTGGCAGTGTGTACGACGCGGATCGCGATCCCATCTGGGTCGAAGAACTCGATCCACGAGCCGTCCGCGTGGGTGCCCGCCGTCGATCCGATGCCGAGCTTGGCCGCGCGGGCCTGGATCCGCGCCGCGGCGGCGGGGCTTTCGGCCTCGACGATGACTGGGTGCTCGCCCCTGAGGTCGGCTCGGCCCCCTTCGAGGGTGTCGCGTCTGCGTAGCGCGATCAGGTAGCGCGCCTGCCAGTCGGCCAGCGCGCAGCCGGTCACCGTCTGGCCGTCGCCGAACTCGCGGACATAGGTGAGCCCGAGCAGGTCGCAGTAGAACGCGGCGCTGCGGGCCAGGTCGCTGACCGGCACCGTCGCCTGAACGATGCCGCGGATCCCGCTGTCTCTCGTCCCGTCGGTCAGCTCTATGTCTGTGGTCATGTGTGTGGTCACTCTGTGGACGTTAGGAAATCCGCGGTGCATGCTCCATACGTGAGCGTCCGCGGTACTCCATCGTCCGTCCGGAAGCCCCCGGACGGCCCTCGCGACCTGCTGAGCCAAGTGCTGAGCGAGTCGCGAATGAGCAGCGCGACCTTCCGGGCACTCGTCCTGCGCGGGCAGTGGCGGCTCCGGTTCGACGGTGCCCTGCGCGGAGTCCACATCGTCGTGTCGGGGCACCCGCACCTCGCCCTCGACGACGGCACGCAGCGGTCGCTCGGACCGGGCGACCTCGTCGTACTCCCCAGAGCGGACGCGCACACGCTCAGCTCCAGCGCCACCCCCCAGGGGCCGACGTACTCCTCACTGGCGCTCGCCGACAGCTCACCCGACGTGGAGGTGACCTTCGGGCAGACCGGTGAACAGACCCGGATCGTCTGCGGCGTGTTCTTCTTCGCCGACGACAGCCATCCCGCCGTGGCCGGGCTCCCGCGGTGCATCCACGTGCCCGCGGACGCGCTGCGCGCCGACTGGCTCCGAGGGCTCGGTGACGCGGTGGTGGCCGAGGCACTCGAACGCGGACCGGGCAGCGACGTGGTCCTGGCCCGCCTCTCCGACGCACTCGTCACCCGCGCCCTCCGCTACCACCTCGAGAACGCCGACGAGCCGGGCTGGCTGCACGGACTTCGCGACCCCTCCATCTCACGTGCCCTGACGGCCCTGCACGACGACCTCGCCCGACCCTGGACGGTGGCCAGCCTCGCCCGAGAGGCCGGACAGTCCCGCACCGCGTTCGCCGCACGGTTCACCGCACTGGTCGGGCAACCGCCAATGGAGTACACACTCGTCTGCCGGATGCGGCACGCCCAATCCCTCCTCCGCGACAAGCGCCTCACCGTCGCCGCAATCGCCGGTCAGGTCGGCTACGGATCCGAGTCAGCACTGTCCGCAGCATTCACCAGATTCACCGGCACCACGCCGGGCGCTTACCGCCGATCCGCCGCTGCCCACCGCACCGCCGCAGCCCGGGCCATCACACCAGATGAGTGATAATGCGCCGCCGGCGCATCACACTGTATCCATCCGGCGCCAATGCGGGTCGCCCCCGAGATGCGACTTTTCACCGCGTCCGGGCCCGGCGGCGCGCACGGAGCAGCCGGTGAGCCGACGCAGGGGGCTGTTTGCGCGGGACGACGGGTCTGACCCTGATGCCCATGAGAGTGTTGGATCGATCCGTTTGCCAGGTGGAGGAGGCGCATGGGCAGCATTCCTGTGCCTGACGAGCAGACCCAGTACTCGTCCCGGCGGCATGATGACGATGTCGATGCGCTGGCGTGGCCGGTGTTCAGTGAACACGCGCTCGACCTGCTGCGGTCGGCCGGTGAGGTGTTGCATCCCGCGCCCGGTGAGCTGTTGTGGGACGCGGGTGACCCCTACGACTTGTACCTCGTCCTGGCTGGCGGCGTACTTCTTGTCGACCGTCGGGACGATCGGGTGGTCTTTGTCGTCGAGGAGGGCGATTTCGTCGGCGAGTTGGGCATGTTGATGGGGCAGCGGGCCTTTCTCCCCGGTGTGGCCATGGAGGGCACCTCGGTGCTCCGGGTGCCGGTCGAGGAGCTTCGCCGGCTCGTGGAGATCTCGGGGGAGCTGAGCGATGTGCTGCTCTCCGCGTTCGACGCCCGGCGGCGGATGCTGGCGCGAATGGGCGAAGGCGGTCTCGTCCTCGCTGGCGACGACGACCGCGACCTGCACCGGCTCCAGGAGTTCGCCGAGCGCAACCAGCTGCGGTACCGGACGGTGCTGCGTTCGGACGTGGCGGCCTGGTCAGAGCTGGCGAAAGGCATCGAACTACCAGAGGCGGGCACGGTTGTGGTGACCGGAGAGCGACGGGTGATGACGGCACCGACGACGCGCGACCTGGCGACCGCACTCGGGATCGACCTGTGGTGCCTTTCCGACGACTCTCGATGTGACCTGCTCGTGGTCGGCGCCGGACCTGCGGGGCTGGCGGCCGCCGTCTACGGAGCCTCTGAGGGGCTGGACGTGGTCGTCGTCGAGGACGTCGCCATCGGGGGTCAGGCCGGCAGCTCGTCGCGGATCGAGAACTACCTCGGCTTTCCCCGAGGTGTTTCCGGGGCCGAGCTGGCGCGGGCCGCGATGCTGCAGGCGGTCAAGTTCGCGACGAAGCTCGTGTCCCCCCGCTCCGTCACGGGGCTGTCGCCGGTGTCCGGCGGCTTCCGAGTCCGGATCGACGACGAGCACGACATCGAGGCGTGCGCCGTGGTCGTCGCAAGCGGCGCCCGATACCGGCGCCTCGACGTACCCGGCCTAGCCGAACTTGAGGGACGTGGCGTCTACTATGCCGCGAGCGAGCTCGAGGCCAAGGTGGTGGCCGGCCAGAACGCCGTCATCGTCGGTGGCGCCAACTCGGCCGGCCAGGCCGCCCTGTTCCTGGCACGGCACGCCGGCCGGGTCCACCTC
>JBKOYM010000096.1:0-10278 GCA_046725375.1 Actinomycetota bacterium | reverse complement strand
TCGGCGCGCCCGTGTGGATGGGCCTGGCCGCCGAAGCGAGGAACGAGCGAGGCTGGTTTCGGGCGCGCCGAACATCGCCCAACCCCGCAGACCCAGCGCCTGCGGATCCGTTCACCCGCAGGTCTGGTCCTCCGGCAACGACTCGACCACGTCCTGGCTCTTCGAGTCATCCTCGCGGTCAGTGGCCTGGCTCGACTGGGCGATCGACAGTGAGCCGGAGCGCGGCGGGTCCTTGGCGAGCAGGTCGTCGCCGTCGATACCGAGTCGCGGATCGACGTCGATGTCGTATTGGTCGACGGAGTCGAGCACGTACTTCTGCCCCGCCTGCGCCGGGTTGGCGCCCTGCGAGGTGGTCGCCAGCGTCTGGCCGATGCTGGTCTGCCAGGCCGCCAGCTCCCTGCTGAGCTCGAGCACCCGCATGAAGTTGCCGACCTGATCTTCGTCCATCTCATCGGTGATCTCAGTGAATTCGCCTGGCGAGACTGCGATGGCGTCGGGCGGCGGCTCGGCCGCGCCGGTCTTTTCGGCGGCTTGCTGCGTGAGGTACGACTGGATCAGCAGGCCGGTGACGTACTGGCGGGCGTCGATGCCCTCGGAAGTCTGGCGCGGCTGTCCGCTGGTCTCGGCCGAGAGCCGGGTCGCGTCGCACACTGCCGATGTGAGGTCGTCGAGCTCGTCCATCGACACGCGGTAATCGCCGTCGTCGATATCGACCGCGGCGCCTGGATGCATGTTGCCGCAGCCCGCGAGTACGACAGCGGAGGCGCCGGCGGTGACCGCCACGAGGAGACGTCTGCGCATGGGAGCACCCTACCGATTGAGCCTCAGGCCGACGCGACAGCCACCGACGCTCGATCCAGGGCAGTGTCGATCACCTCGCGACACCACGACAGCAGCGCTTCGGCGCGCAGCGGCGTCCCACCGACCCGGGCGGTCCGCGGCCGCGGGATCAGGGCGGTGTGTACGGCCGGCTTGACGACGCTCTTGGGGTAGAGCCGCTGCAGTCGGATCTGACCGGACTCCGGCAGGTCGACCGGCCCGAACCGAACGAAGTTGCCCGCCACCGTGATGTCGGTGAGCCCAGCCTGCCGTGCCCGGGCGCGCAGCCGGGCCACCTCGAGCAGGCTGACGACGGCCTCCGGCGGTTCGCCGTAGCGGTCGACCAGCTCGGCTCGGACCTCGTCGACCTCGTACTCGGTACGGACCGCGGCCAGCCGCTTGTACATCTCGAGCCGGAGCCGCTCGCTCGGCACGTACTCGTGAGGCAGGTGGGCGTCGATCGGCAGCTCGAGCTTGACCTCCGGCTCCTCGGCCTCGCCCTCGCCGCGAAACTCCGCGACGGCCTCGCCGACCAGCCGCACGTACAGATCGAACCCGACGTCGGCGATGTGGCCGGACTGCTCGCCGCCCAGCAGGTTGCCGGCGCCGCGGATCTCAAGGTCCTTCATCGCGATCGCCGTGCCGCCGCCGAGCTCGGAGTGCTGCGCGATCGTCGCCAGCCGGTCGTGTGCCGTCTCGGTGAGCGGCGCCTCCGCCGGATAGAGGAAGTAGGAGTACGCCCGCTCGCTCCCCCGGCCGACGCGCCCGCGCAACTGATGAAGCTGCGACAGGCCGAGCAGGTCGGCGCGTTCGATGATCAGCGTGTTGGCGTTGGCGATGTCGAGCCCGGACTCGACGATCGTGGTGCAGACGAGGACGTCGTACTTCTTCTCCCAGAAGTCGACCATCACCTGCTCGAGCTGGTGCTCGCCCATCTGCCCGTGCGCATGGGTGATCCGGGCCTCGGGCACGAGTCGCTGCAGCCGCTCGACGACCCGGCCGATGCTCTGCACTCGGTTGTGGATGTAGAAGACCTGCCCCTCGCGCAGCAGCTCGCGCCGGATGGCGGCGACCACCTGGCGGTCTTCGTAGCCACCGACGAACGTCAGCACCGGATGCCGCTCCTCAGGAGGCGTCGTGATCGTCGACATCTCGCGAATGCCGGTGACCGCCATCTCGAGGGTTCGCGGGATCGGGGTTGCCGACAGGCTGAGCACGTCGACGCCCACCCGCAGATGCTTCAGCGCCTCCTTGTGCTCGACGCCGAACCGCTGCTCCTCGTCGACGATCACCAGGCCCAGCTTGGGCACCTTGACCTCCGGCTGCAGCAACCGATGCGTGCCGATGACGAGGTCGATCGACCCGTCGGCGAGCCCGGCGACGACGGCCTTCGCCTCGCCGTCGGTCTGGAAGCGGCTCAGCGCCCGCACCGTAACCGGGAACTGCGCGAGCCGCTCGGCGAACGTCACCATGTGTTGCTGCACGAGCAAAGTCGTCGGCACGAGTACGGCGACCTGCTTGCCGTCTTGGATCGCCTTGAACGCCGCGCGTACCGCGATCTCGGTCTTGCCGTAACCGACGTCGCCGCATACCAGCCGATCCATCGGCACGGCACGCTCCATGTCGAGCTTGACCTCGTTGACGGTGGTGAGCTGGTCCGGGGTTTCGACGTACGGAAAGGCGTCTTCAAGCTCGCGCTGCCACGGCGAGTCGGCCGCGTACGCATGGCCCTGGGTTGCCTGTCGGGCCGCGTAGAGCTTGATCAGCTCGCCGGCGATCTGGCGGACGGCCTTGCGAGCGCGGCCCTTGCGCTTGGCCCAGTCGGCGCCGCCGAGCCGGTCGAGCGACGGGTGCTCGCCGCCGATGTAGCGGGTGACCTGGTCGAGCTGGTCGGTCGGCGCGTACAGCCGGTCCGGCGGCTGGCCGCGCTTGCCGGCCGCGTACTCGAGGACGAGGTATTCGCGCGTCGCACCCTGTACGGTGCGCTGCGCCATCTCGACGTAGCGGCCGACGCCGTGCTGCTCGTGCACGACGAAGTCGCCCGTCTTGAGCTCCAGCGGATCGATCTGGCGCTTGCGGCGCGACGGCATCCGGCGCTCGTCCCGCGTCGCGGTGGTGCGCTGGCCGACCAGGTCGTCGTGGGTCAGCAGGACCAACCGCAGCGGCTCGGATACGAAGCCATGGCCGAGGCTTCCCGTGACGATGTGGACGACGTCGCTGGTCGGCTCGGTCGCGCCGGCATCGGTCGCGCCGGCATCGGTCGCGTCCGCGTCGGTCACGCCCGCGTTCTTCTCATGCCGCGCGGCAATGTCGTGCTCGGCGAGGACCTCGACGAGTCGCTCGGCCTGACCAGGTCCAGGGGTCACGAGTACGACCCTGCGATCGTCGCGCATCCACCGTCGAATGTCGGCGACGGCCTGCTCGGTGTCGCCGCGGTAGGCCGGCGCGACCTCGAACGGCAACGCGCGGGTCTCGACGGCGCCCACCGTCGTGTCGACGTCGATTTCGACGATCTCACCGGTCTCGGTACGCAGGGGCACCGCCGGTGTCTCGGCCGCAGGGTCCAATCCAAACGGCGACGTGCTCCACCAGAGATGGCCAGCCGCGAGGGCGCTGAGCCGTATGTCGGCCAGCGGATGGTACGCGGCCGCGCCCAGGTCAATCGGCGCCTCGCCGCCGGTCGCCGCGGCAGCCCACGACGCCTGCAGAAACTCGGCGCTGGTCGCGACCAGGTCGTGGGCACGGGCCCGTACTCGCTCGGGATCGCACACCAGCACCGCCGAGCGCTCCGGCAGCAGATCGGTGAGCATCTCCATCTCGTCGACCAGGACCGGAGCAAGCGACTCCATGCCCTCGACCGCATGGCCCTCGGCGAGCTTGCCGAACAACTCGGCGAGCTCGGGATGCTCGGTCGCAAGAGCACGGGCGCGGGCCCGTACTCCGTCGGTCAGCAGCAGCTCGCGACACGGCGGCGCCCAGAGCCGATCAACCGTGTCGAGCGAACGCTGGTCGGCGACCGCGAACGACCGGATCTCCTCGACCGTATCGCCCCAGAAGTCGACCCGGATCGGGTGCTGCTCGGTCGGCGGGAAGACGTCGACGATGCCACCGCGTACGGCGAACTCGCCGCGTCGCTCGACAAGGTCGACCCGGTGGTACGCGGCCGCCGCCAACCGCTCGACGACGTCGTCCATGTCGACGTCCACCCCGGTCGTCAGCTCCACCGGCTCGAGATCGGCGAGCCCCCTGACCTGCGGCTGCAGCACCGACCGGACCGGGGCCACGACGATCCGGATCGGCGACATCGGCGTATCCGGCGCCCCCGGGTGCATGAGCCGGCGCAACACCGCCAACCGGCGGCCGACCGTGTCGGATCGAGGTGATAGCCGCTCGTGCGGCAGCGTCTCCCACGCCGGGTAATAGGCGACCTCGCTCGGGTCGCGCAGGTCGCCGAGGGCATCGGTCAGCTCTTCGGCTTCCCGAGCGGTCGCGGTGACGACGAGCACGGTCCGACCGGGACCCCCCGCCGGCTCGGCCAGCGCCGCCGCCACGAACGGCCGCAGCGCCGGCGGCGCGGTGAGATCGAGCGCCGACAGTCCGGCGCGACCGTCGGCGACTGCGGTGGTGAGAGTCGACTCGCGGCCGATCAGTGTGGACAGCCCAGCCAGGTTCATATCGCCCCATCGGTGTCGTACGGCGCTGTCGTGGACAGCACTTCAACCCCCAATCCGCGACGGAGAGGGGGTACCGCGGACAGACTACCCCGCCGGGCCGACAGTCCGTACGATCGCGCCGTGGCGTATGACGAAGACCTTGCCGGTCGGATTCGCGAGCTGATGGCCGGCGAACCGGACGTGACCGAGCAGAAGATGTTCGGCGGACTTGCCTTCCTCGTCGGTGGCAACATGGCGGTCGCGGCCAGCGGTCAGGGCGGTCTGCTGGTTCGTGCCGACCCAGCGGACTCCGACGAGCTCGTCGCGACGACAAACGCTCGTCTCATGGAGATGCGGGGACGTACGATGCGCGGCTGGCTGCGGGTCGCCGCCGAGGACGTTCACGACCAGCCTCAGCTCGACAGGTGGGTCCGGCTGGGCACGAGCTATGCGCGGTCGCTCCCTACGAAGTGATGACAGCCACGGACGACGCCGACCTGGTCTCGGATCGTCGATCATCGGCGCGGGTCAGCCGAAGAAGCGGCGGAGTTCGACGACGATCTCGTCCGGCGCCTCCTCCGGAAGGAAGTGACCGGCCGCGATCGGGCGGCCGTGTACGTCCCCCCACTGTCGCCAGATGTCGAGCGGGTCGTACAACTGTCCGACGGCGCCGTCGCGAGCCCACAGCGCCAGGACCGGGCAGCCGATCGAGACCTTGCCTCGGTCGGCTTCGTCGTGCCGATCGTCGTGCGTCGCGGCCGCTCGGTATTGCTCGTACACGGCGTGGATCGTCGCCGGATCGCTGAGCTTGTCGACGTACTCTCGTCGGACCTGCGACGGAAACGCATCGGAGCCGGGCGCGGACCAGTTGTCGAGCATGTAATCGACGATCGTCGCGGGCGACCGCTCGATGAGCGTCTCCGGGACGGGGTACGGCGCGGCGAGGAACGACCAGATCCAAAAGCCGAGGCTGAAATCCTTGTCGGCATGCCGAAAGGCGTCGCCGGTCGGCACGATGTCGAGCACGGCCAGCCGCTCGACGGCGCCGGGGTGATCGAGTGCCATGCGATAGCCGCAGCGCGCACCTCGATCGTGCCCGGCGACTCCGAATCTCTCGTGACCCAACGCGGCCATCACCTCGACCTGGTCGCGCGCGATCTCGCGCATCGCGTACGGACGATGGTCGTCGGTGCTGGCCGGCTTGCCGCTATCGCCATAACCCCGCAGGTCGGTCGCTACAACGGTGAATCGGTCGACCAGCGCCGGCGCGACCCGATGCCACATGAGATGCGTCTCGGGGATGCCATGCAGCAACAAGAGCGGCGGCCCCGACCCACCGCGCAGACCGTGGATCGTCGTGCCGGTGACGGTGATGTCGAACTCGTCGAAGCCGTCGAACACTCTCGCCTCCGTCATGGCGTCATTGGCTGGCAATCGATCACGGTGCAACGCTGACCGCGACCGTCGCGCCGAGCTCCCAGCACGCTTCGAGATCGGACTTGCTCGGCTCCCCCATGATCGTCAACGCCGGAGTGTGGTGGACGATCAGCAACGGGGCCATACGGCTCAATCGGTGAGGAATCGCATTGCGGTGTGCCGACCGTACCGTCGGAAGACCGGAAAGATCATGCGCAACGCGGTGTCGAGCACATCGGCCTGGCCGGGACCGAGGTAGAGCGGGCGGAGGCCGACCGCCTCGATCAGCTCCTCGACGGCGGCTCGGTCGGCCTCGTCCGCGGTGAAGATGAGGTCGGGCTGCTCCCCGCCGAAGTCCGGGTTGGCGAAGACCTCCCAGGTGTAGCTGCTGAACGCCCTCGCATAGCGCGCCCCTGGCGCGAACTCGGCGACGTCGGCGGCGCTGTTGAGCGCGGGGTTGCCCATACGGTTGGCGGCGTCGACGAGCAGCGTGCCGTCGAGCTCGACCGCGTGCGTACGCAGGAACTCCACGACGCGATCGCCGGGGATCGCCAGCACGACGACATCCGCGCCGTCGAGCGCGTCTCGCACCGTCACGACGCGAGCCCCGCTGTCTCCGGCGACGGCCGCCGTCGCCGCCGGGTCGCGCGAGCCGAGTCTGACCTCCAGCCCGGCCCGGGCGAAGGCCTGCCCGAGCGTCCGGCCGATGTTTCCCGTGCCGATCACGGCGACTGTCATGACCCACTCCTCCTCGGCTGCTCTCAAGGAGGTCAACGCGCCAGCGGCCGAGATCTTTCCGGTCAGGCGCCCCGTTCGGCGGCGCTTCGCTCCACGCAGAACTCGTTGCCCTCGGGGTCGAGCATCATGACACAGCCCTTGCCGTCGGCGGTGCGGTGATCCTCGTAGACCCGCGCGCCCATGCGCGAGTCGTTGACCGACGACAGCACCGAGTACGTCTCCGTCGTTGATCGCTGGGCCGCTGGCGAGACACTTGGTCCGCCGGCCTCCCACCGGATCGTCAACAAGAAAGGGTGCTCCATGTCGCACGACGACCTCGCCGTCCACGCGCAGGATCTCCTGGACAACAACCTCTACCTAACCCTGAGCACCGTCGGTGTGGACGGTCGCCCGTGGACCACTCCGGTCTATTTCGCACCCGGCGGCCTTCGGGAGTACTACTGGACCTCGACTCGCGACGCCGAACACTCGCGCAACCTCAAAGAGCACCCGCGGGTCAGCCTCGTCGTCTTCGACTCGACCGTTCCGACTTACCACGGACGCGCCGTTTACGTGGCTGGTGCAGCACAGGAGCTGACGGGGACCGACCTCGATCGCGGCCTCGAGATCTATCCCGGGCCAGAGCATCGTGGGGCGACTCGCCTGGACCGCGAGGACGTGACCGCGCCGTCGCCGTACCGCCTCTATCGAGTGACGGCGTCGGACGTCTGGGTCCTCTGTCCGCGATCGCCGAGGCAGCCATGCCCGCTGCACGGCATCTCCCAGGATCATCGGGCTCGCGTCCCGCTGCCGCCTGAGTAGCGGGATCAGCTCAGCACGCCATCGCGGGCAACGACGCGACCGCCCTTGATGACGAGCTCACGAGGCGGCCTCGTCACGACCGCTTCGGCCGGCGTGCTAGCGCGGACGACGACGAGATCGGCCGGATCACCCACGGCAATCGGAGAGCGCGATTCGCCATAGCCGCGATGCCCTATCGCCACCGCACCGCCGTAGGTCGCCGCCTCCAGCGCCAGCGCGATGTCGTCGTCGCGGCGGAAGGTGTTGCGGTACGCCAGGTGCATCGCCCGATCGAGCATGTCGCCGCTGCCGTACGGACCCCACAGGTCGCGAATGCCGTCGTGGCCGCAGGCGACATTGGCACCGGCCGCCCGGAGCCGCTTGATCGGCGCCACCGGGAAGTCGTAGACAGCGGCCGTCGTGATGGTGACGCCGGCATTCGCGATTCGCTCGGCGACCCGATCCTGCTCGGCCGGGGTCGCCTGACCGAGACCGTACGCGTGGCTCACCGCGACCCGGCCATGCAGACCCAGCGCATGGGTTCGCTCGCAGATCAGCTCCAGCTCCCACACGCCGAGGGAGCCGCCGTCATGGAGATGGATGTCGACCATCGCACCGTGTCGCTCGGCGAGACCGAACACGATGTCGAGATGGCGGATCGGATCGCCGTCCATCCCGGCCGGGTCGATACCACCGACACCTTCGACGCCGTCGGCGAGGGCACTCGCCATGAGCTCGGCCGTGCCGGGTGCGTTGAGGATGCCGTACTGCGGAAACGCGACGAGCTGCACGTCGATCCGGCCGTCCATGCGACGGATCGCCGCACGCACGGCCTCGACGCCGGTGAGTCCGAGCTCCGGGGCGACATCGACATGGCTGCGGGTCGACGTCGTGCCGGCCGCGACCATCGCCGTGAGCAGGCCGGTGATGTGCTCGACATTCGGGATCCCGAGCTCCGATCGCATCCGGCGCTCGGTGGCGATCCGATCGGCGAGGGCGTCGCTGGCCGGATGCGGCACCCACGGTCCGCCGTACAGGGTCTTGTCGAGATGGCAGTGGGCGTCGACGAGACCCGGCAGGATCAGCCGATCGGTGACGTCGAGCACCTCGGCTACCGACTCGCCGACCGCGCCGACGGCCGCGATCACGCCGTCGTCGATGAGTACGTCGGCCGGTTCGTCAAAGCCCCATGGACGACCGCCGCGCAGCCGCAACGAGCTCATGGGCCACTCCCGGCGGTGTCTAGACGACGCCCTTCGCGGCGACGAAGTCGGTGACGATCGTCGCCAGGTCGGGCCGGCACACGAGCAGGTCGGGCAGCAGCGGGTCGGGCCGGTTGTACTCCAGCGGCTTCCCGTCGGCCCGGCTCGTGTGCAGGCCGGCGGCCCGGGCCACTGCGATCGGCGCGGCGGAGTCCCACTCGTACTGGCCGCCCGCGTGTACATAGGCGTCGGTGATGCCGCGTACGACGGAGATCACCTTCACGCCGGCCGATCCCATCGGCACCAGCTCGGCGTCGATTTCGGCGGCCATCTCCTCGACGAACGCGGGCGGTCGGGTCCGGCTGACCGCGATCCGCGGCCGCTGGGACGCGGCTTGGGGCACCGAAGGCGGCATGCCGGTGTGGAAGGTCTCGCCGATCGCGGGCTGGGCGACGGCGCCTGCCGCGAGGTCACCGGCCTCCCACAGGGCGACGTGGACCGCCCAGTCGTCGCGCGGCGGCTCGGAAAACTCCCGCGTCCCGTCGAGCGGATCGACGATCCACACGCGCGAAGCGCTGAGCCGGGCCGCGTCGTCCTTGCCCTCCTCGCTGAGTACGGCGTCGCCGGGTCGATGCTCCGCCAAAAGCTCCATGAGCAGTTCGTGGCTGGTCCGGTCGCCGGCGTCCTTGAGCTCCTTGCCCTCGAGTCCCTGCGTACGGACGTGGAGGAGTCGAAGGCCGGCCTCGGTCGCGAGCCAGGCGGCGAGGGCGTGGTCGTTGAGTGTGGTCGTCTCCGTCACCGGCCCATCATTGCGTACGCTCGCGGCGACGGCCACGCGGCCACCACGAGTGGCGTATCGCGGTCAAGGCTCGTCGCGGAGCGTCGCGAAGGCGGGTGGGTCGTCGCCGGTCGGGGAGCCGTGCTCCCAGACCGCGGCCCAGTCGAGCCCGCGCCGTTCGTCCTGGCTGCGCAGCGCGGTCAGGGTCGCCAGCTGGCTGGCCCGATGCATCGTTCGCAGTTGGTTGAGCTGAGCCGGGCCACAGCTCGACAAGGCCTCGGCGATGGTCTCCGCCGTCTCTCGTCGGGTCAGCCGAGCCCGCCGTCTTCGGAGTCGGTCCGCTCCGACCGGACGCCGCATCCGCTGGGACGCGCCCCTGCGCTTGGCGAATCGCCGGGCCCATTTGGTCGGGCCGTGCCGCAACTCGACCTCGTTGCGATGCACGTCGGCTTGGGCCGGCCCCTCGGCAGGCGGAGGTGGCAACCCGAGGCTGTCGTGCACCAACGCCGCCACCGCATGGACGTCACGGGTGACGACGTCGAACGGCACCACCAGCAGCTGCTCGGGCGGAAAATGCTCCTGGAGCAACGCGATCCAGTGGTCGTACTCGCTCGTCCCCAGGTAGACGGGGTTGCTCGAGAGGCCCTCGCCGAAGGTCTGGGCCGCCTCGATGCCGAAGTAGTCGCGATGCCACTGGTAGTGCGAGAGCGTCCGGGCCAGCGGGTCGCGCACCACGTACAGGACGAACGCGTGCGGCGCCATCGCCTGGAGGCGCGGGATCGCGTCGGGGAAATGCGGATACGTGTACGACGTGCTCGCGTCCAACCGCAGCCGGCCGTGGCGGCGTGGCTCGTACAGGCCTCCGTACCAATCGGGCCCGCGCTCGTACTCG
>JBKOYM010000037.1:0-20079 GCA_046725375.1 Actinomycetota bacterium | reverse complement strand
GGCGGCGCAACCCGGTCGATGAACGGCATGTCGTTGAACCCGACGACGCTGACGTCGTCGGGACACCGCAGGCCGTGCCGCTCGAGGACGTCGTAACAACCGAGCGCGATCAGATCGTTGCCCGCGAGTACGGCGGTGTAGTCAACGCCGCGTTCGACGATCTCCTCCATCGCGGTCGCGCCGGCCGGCTCCGACCACGCCGTCGCGTCGGCGATCCGCTCGGGGCCGGCGGCGAGTCCGACGTCCTCCATCGCCTGCCGGAACCCCTGGCGGCGGGCGACGCCGGTCGACAGGTCCTGCGGCCCGGCCAGGTGGACGATGTCGCGATGCCCGAGGTCGCGGAGGTGGCGGATCGCCGCGGCGACGCCGGCCGCATCGTCGCCGATCACGGACGGGATGTCGGGTGTGGCGACCCGGCGGTTGACCAGCACGAGTGGCGTACCGCTGGCCGCGACGTCCTCCAGCAACGGGTCCTGCAGCCGGGCCGTCGCGACGACGAAACCCTCGACGCTGCGGCCGCGAAACGACTCGATCGCGGCGGCCTCGCGGTCCGGGTCGTTGTCGGTATTGATGATCCACGGGCTGTAACCGGCGGCGCGCAGCACGTCCTCGACGCCGCGAACGATCGGCGGGAACAGCGGGTTGGTGAGGTCCGGAAGCAGCAATCCCACGGTCGCCGATCGCGACGTCTTCAGGCTGCGGGCGATGGAGTTCGGTGTGTAGCCCAAATGGCGCGCGGCCTTTTCGACCCGGGCTGCGGTCTGGGCATTCACCAGGCCGCGGGTGGCGGCGTTGAGTGCTCGCGACGCCGTCGCCGGATGAACGCCGGCTCGTTCGGCAACCTCTTTCAGCGTGACCCGTTGCACCACGGACCCTAGCCTCTCTCTCGTTCCCAGTGGCCGCGCGCGATCGCCCCGAAGGCCCCGACCAATCCGGTCAAGACCGCGCAACTCGCGAAGAGAACGCCGTACCGGCTGTCGTCGGCCAGCGGACCTCCGATCGCGGCCATCAGCGCCGTCCCGGCAAACAGCGATCCGGCGAAGAACGCGACCACAATGGCTCGCTCGTCCGGCGCGACCTGCGTCGCCCAGGTCTGCAGGGAGCTGTGCATCGCGGCCCAGCACAGTCCGAGCAGCAGGCACGTGATACCAGCTGCCAGTGGCGTCTGACTCCCGGCCACGAGTACGCAGCCCACGACGCCGAACGCGCCGCCCACACCGATGAAACGCGACGCGGGGACCCGCGTCGACAGCCGGCCGACGACCCCTGACGCCGCCAGCACCGAGAAGCCGTACAACGCCGCCGGCGCGGCCGCCGCAGCCGCGCCCCAGCCGGTCGACGCGACGGCTGCGGGCACGAACGTGAACGCGCCGAGCAGTCCGGCGCCCTCGATGCACACCAGCGCCAGCAGCACGAGGGTCATCGGGTTGCGGAAGGCATTCGTGACGGTGACCCAGGGCGCTCGCGTCAGCCGGGCCCGAGGTACCTCGGCCAGCGACCAGACGAACCAGGCGGTCGCTGCCGCGAGAGCGCCGCTGGTCGCGAAGACCCAACGCCACCCGACGGTCTCGGCCAGCAGGCCGGCGACGATGGTGCCGAGCGCGGTGCCGAGCGCCAGCCCGGTCATGAGACGGGTCACCTCGCGCTGCCGACGGACGGCTGGCACGACCTCGCCGAGGTAGATCAGTGTCGACGGGAACGCCGCCGAGAAGCACATTCCGGCAGCGACCCGGGCAAGCGTCAGGGTCGCGATTCCGGTGACGAACGCCGATGCCAGGGAGGCGAGCGCGCCGCCGAGTACGGCCCAGCGGATCGTGCGAGCGAGTCCGATGCGCTCGGAGACGAGACCCCACACCGGCTGCATGAGTCCGTACGCGAGAAAGTACCCCCCGGCGGCACCGGCGACCTCTGCCAACGGCACGCCGAGGTCGGTCGAGATCGCGACCAGCAGCGGTGGCATCACGAATCGGTCGAAGGTCGCGATGAAGGCGGTGGCCCGGAGCCGGACGCCGTCGCGGCCCAGCTCGCGCTCGTCCACGCGACCTCCTTGCGCCGTTGAAGTTCGCACCGCCGTGACCGCCAGGGGATGGGAAGACGGGTCGTTCGCAATCGATTGTAGGAGTTCGCCCGCTGTGGGCGAGCGCAACCCGCTCCGAGTCGGTCACTGACTCTTGACAGCGGCGATCCACGGTCACATGATGAGGCGCATCGGGCTGCAATCGATTGCGATCCTGGAGGGTCTCATGCTCCCCCTGCCCCGTCCCGGACGCCGGACTCGCGTCAGCGTCACGCTCATCGCAACGGCCGCGCTTGCCCTCCTGGCGCCCGCGTGCGGCGTCGGAGGGGGCGACGACGACTCGGGCGACTCTAGCGGGCCGATCACGATCGGCACGTCACTTCCGCTGACCGGCGAGTTCTCGGAGCCGGGGCAGGCCGCGCAGCAGGGGTACAAAGTCTGGCAGGAGATGGTCAACGAAGACGGCGGGCTCCTGGGCCGACAGGTCGACTTCGTCTTCAAGGACGACGCATCCAACCAAAACACGATCGTCTCCGACTACAACGCGCTCATCAGCCAGGACAATGTCGACCTGCTGCTCGGCACGTTCTCGTCGCTGCTCAACCTGCCCGCGTCGGCGGTCGCGGAGAAGAACCAGATGCTGTACGTCGAGCCGGCGGGTGGATCACCGGAGATGTTCACCCGCGGCTACCAGTACCTGTTCTTCACCCAGCAGGCGCCGGTCGACCGGCAGGGCGACGTGTTCGCCGAGTGGCTCACATCGCTCCCGGAGAGCGAGCGTCCGAAGACCGCCGCGTACCCCACGCTCGACGACCCCTTCGCGATCCCGACATCGGAAGGCATCGAGGAGAAGCTCAGCGCCGGCGGCATCGAGACGGTTTATCGCGAGACGTACGCGATCGACACGAAGAACTTCGACACGATCGTCAACGAGATGAAGGCCAAGGACCCCGATATCGTCGTTCAGGGCGCGATCTTCGAGGACGGCATCGGCCTCGTTCGCTCGATGCTGAAGGCCGGATGGACGCCGGACTGGCTGTACCAAAGCACCGCACCGTCGCTGGGTGAGCAGTACGCCAACGGCGTCGGCGCCGAAAACACCGAAGGGGTGATGTTCGCGATCAGCCACGCCCCGGAGGCCGAGACGCCGGGGAACGAGGAGTTCGTCGCGAAGTACCAGGAGATGTTCGGCGGATTGCCACCGGAGGACGCCGCCGACGCGTACGCTGCCGGCCAGGTGTTGCAGGCGGCGGTCGAGGGCGTCGGCAGCATCGACGACCAGGCCGCCCTGGCCGACTGGCTTCGGAACAACGAGGTCGAGACCATCCTGGGTCCGCTGAGCTGGGACGAGACCGGCGCTCCCGAAGGGGAGTTCCTGGTCGGCCAGTGGCAGGACGGCAAGGTCGAATACGTCCTGCCCGAAGACGTGGCGACCACCGACCACATCGTGATGGGCTGGAAGCCGGGCGGCGCAAGTTAGGACCGCATGGAGCCGTTTGTCCAGAACCTCATCTTGGGGCTGCTGCTGGGTGGCGTGTACGCCCTGGTGGCCTCCGGGCTGACGCTGATCTTCGGCGTCATGCGGGTGATCAACATCGCCCACGGAGCGTTCCTGATCCTGGGCGGGTTCGTCAGCTACGCCGTGTGGAGCTGGTTGGGCTTCGATCCGCTGCTGTGCATCATCGCGACGACGCCGTTGATGTTCGCCGTCGGCTGGGTCGTCTATCGGGTCGTCGTGTCGCCGATCCGAACCGCGCCGATGTCGTCCACGGTGCTGCTGACGTTCGGTCTCGCGCTCGTCCTCGAAGCCTTCATGGGGTACGTGTGGGGTAACAACTCGACGGCGGTCCGGCCGTCGTACGCTGACGAGTCCTACCGCATCGGCGACCTGTTCTTGCCGAAGGCGCAGGTGTACGGCGGCCTGATCGCGATCGTCGTCCTCGTCGGCCTGTACCTGCTGCTCACCAAGACCTGGGTCGGCCGGGCGATCCGGGCCGCCGCGAGCAATCCGACCGGTGCCGAGCTGGTCGGGATCACGATCTCGTCGATCGCGGCGCTGGTGTTCGCCATCGGCATCGCGACGGCTGGAGCCGGCGGCGCGATCGCGGCGATCCTCTATCCGTTCCTCCCCGGATCGCACTACCAGTGGATCGCGCGGCTGCTCGCAATCGTCGTGCTGGGAGGACTGGGCAGCATGGGCGGTGCCGTCCTCGGGGCGGTGATGTTCGGCCTCGCCGAGGCGATGACCGCCGCGTACATCTCACCGGCCTGGGCGACGGCCGTGCCGTACGCGATCGTCTTCGCGGTCCTGTTGGTTCGGCCGCAGGGTCTGCTCGGGTCGACGCTGCGTGACGATGCGGTGGCCCAGTGACCGACGTACAGGGGAGCGACGTACAGCGGAGCGCGGGCCCGTCGGGTGCCCGTTGGAGATTGATCGGCCGGATCGCGATCGGGTTCGCGGCGGCGTACATCCTGGTCTATCCGCTGATCTCCGACGACACCTATTACCAGAACATGTACATCCTGTCGCTGGTCTTCGCGGTCGCGGCCAGTGGGCTCAACATCATCATGGGCCTCGCCGGCTACGTGTCGCTCGGCCAAGGGGCGTTCGTCGGGCTCGGCGGCTACACGATCGGCGTGTGCGCGACCCGGTACGACTCGGTGTCGCCCTGGCTGTGGGTGCCGCTGGCCGCCGTCGTGACCGGGGTCGTCGCCCTCCTGTTGGGCCTGGTGTCGCTGCGTGCGCGGGGCCCGTCGTTCGTCATCATCACGGTGGCGTTTCTGTTCCTCGTCCAGACTCTGGCGGTCAACTGGAAGTCGCTGACCAACGGTACGGCCGGCCTGTCGCTGCCGCTGCCGACATGGAACCCCGACATCCTCAACTGGCCGTTCTACTACGCGCTGTGCGGGATCCTGGCCTTGCAGTTGCTGCTGGCGTGGTGGATCCAGCGGACCAAGCTCGGCATGGGGCTGGTCGCGATCCGCGAGGACGAGACGAAGGCCGCGACGATCGGGATCAACCTGCCGGTCGAAAAGATGCTGGCCTTCGTCGCGAGCTCGTTCTTCGTTGGCGCTGCCGGGGCCGTGTACGGCTACTACCTGACGTTCATCGACCCGCGGGGCATGTTCAGCATCCTGTTGAGCGTCCAGATCGTGCTCTCGGTGCTCGTCGGCGGCAAGGGCACCTTGTGGGGTCCGGTGATTGGCGCCTTCCTCATCGAGTGGCTCAACGAGACGGCCAACAACGACCTCGGCGGCGGCAACGCCCGACTGCTGATCTTCGGCGGCCTCCTCGTCGGTTTGGTGCTGTTCTTGCCGACCGGTCTGTTGCCCGCGGCCGAGAAGCTGCTGACGCGCTGGCGTACTCGGGGCAAGGCCGGCCTGGTCGGCGCTCGAGTCGAGACCGGGGGCGCCTTCCCGGTGGCGCGGGCGCGAGAGTCGGCGCCCGCCCCACCGGAGGGCGTGCCGCTGCTGGAGGTGAAGGGCCTCGAACGCCGATTCGGTGGCCTGCGCGCTGTCGACGGGGCGTCGTTCGCCGTACCCGCCGGGTCGATCACCGGGCTGATCGGGCCCAACGGCTCCGGCAAGACGACGATCTTCAACCTCATCGACGACACGCTGCGCTCCGACGCGGGCGAGATCTGGTTCGCCGGTGAGCGGATCGACCGGCTGCCGTCGTGGCAGCGGGCGCATCGCGGACTCGGCCGGACCTTCCAGATCACTCGGCTGTTTCGCGAGATGACAGTCCTTGAAAATCTTGTAGCTTCTCGCCGCTCCGCGTCCCTGCGGCAGCTCGGCCGGATCGCGGTCAGTGGGCCGGAGGCCGAACGCGCACGCGAGTTGCTCGACTTCGTCGACATGGGCGCGTTCGCCGGTCAGCAGGCGGCCGCATTGTCATATGGTCAACAGAAGCTCGTCGAGCTGGCCCAGATCCTTATGCTCGAGCCGCGGCTGATCATGCTCGACGAGCCGGCCGGTGGCATCAATCCGGTCTTGATCGAGCGAATGGCGGAGATGATCCGCGAGCTCAACCGGCACGGCACGACCTTCCTGATCGTCGAGCACAACATGCCGTTCGTGCTCGACCTGTGTGACCCGGTGCACGTGCTGGCACGGGGTCGCCAGATCAGCACGGGGACGCCGGGCGAGATCCAGGCCGACCCGGCGGTGATCGACGCGTACCTCGGTGCGGACTTCACTCACCGATCCGTCACTCGGACACCGGCCATCCGTCAGTCGGACACGCAGATCGCAACTGCCCAGGTGACGGATGGCCGGCGTCCGAGTGACGGATCGGCGGAGGAGGGCTGATGCTGCGACTGTCGGGTGTGTTCGCGGGGTACGGCGGCGGCGATGTCTTGCAGGACGTCGACATCGACGTGCCCGAGCGAACCGTCGCCTGCATCGTCGGCCCCAACGGCGCCGGCAAGTCCACCGTGCTGCGTACGGTCAGCGGTCTCCTCGCCCCTCGACTCGGCGAGATCCACCTCGGTGGCGAGCGGATCGACGGCCAGTCGCCGGCGCAGATCCTGCAGCGCGGGGTCAGCCAGGTGCCACAGTCGGACGCCCTGTTTCCGACTCTGACGGTGCGCGAAAACGTCCTGCTCGGCGGCTACATCGTCCGGCGCGACCGGGCGTTGGTGCGGCGACGGTACGACGAGGTCCGGGAGCTGTTTCCGATCGTCGCCGACCGGGCGAACGATCGGGCCGGCAACCTGTCCGGCGGACAACGGCGCATGGTCGAGTTCGCCCGTTCGCTGATGCTCGACCCGGTGCTGGTGCTGCTCGACGAGCCGTCGCTCGGACTCGATCCGCGCGCCCTGCAGTCGGTGTACGAGTCCGTCACGCTGATGCGCGACCACGGCAAGACGCTGCTGATCGTGGAGCAAAACGTCCGCTTCGGCATGCGCCTGGCGACCGACGGCATCGTCATGGAAAGCGGCCGCGTGGTGACCCAGCGACCGGCCAAGGACGTCGTCGACGACCCCGACATCGCCCGGCTCTACTTCGGCGGGAGTGTGAAAGCCCCATGACAGCGCCAGCCAGCTACCGGGACGACCTATCAACTCGTCCGCCCACCGACATCGTCGTGGCCGGCGCCGGGCACAACAGCTTGATCACGGCGTGCTACCTCGCGAAGGCCGGGTACCGGGTACGGGTGCTCGACGCCCGGTCGATCCCGGGCGGCGGCGCCGCGACCGAGGAGCCGCTGCTGCCGGGCTACCGCATCGACTCGTGCTCGACCGGCCACACGATCATCCAGGGCAATCCGCTGATCGCCGACGACGAGCTCGGGCTGGTCGCCGAGCACGACCTGCGTTACGTCGACCCCGATCCGGTCGCGCATGTCGGCTTTCCCGACGGCGAGCAGCTCACGCATTGGCTCGACGTCGACCGCACCCTCGACGAGTTCGGCCGCTTCTCCAAGGCCGACGCCGAGGCGTACGCCCGCATGCTTCGCGAGTGGGACGAGGTCCGCGACCTCTTCGGGGCGAGTCAGTATCGGCCGATCGGCGCCGGCCCGTCGCTCGACCAACGGCTGTCGGAGCATCCGCGCGGCAATATCTGGAAGCGCCGACGCATGCTGAGCGCGTGGGACGTCATCCGGCACGAGTACGAGAGCCCGCACATCCGGTCGTACATGCTGTGGCAGGCGTACCAAACGTTCGTCCGGCCCGACTCCGCTGGCTCCGGCATCCTCGCGTACTCGACGGTCTGCTCGCGGCAGCGACGCAGCTGGACGATCCCGATCGGCGGCTCCGGTGCGTTGACCGACGCGCTGGTGAGCTGCCTGAAGGGGTACGGCGGGACCGTCGAGTGTGACCGCAGCGTGCAGGCTCTGGTCGTCGAAAACGGTCGCTGCGTCGGCGTCGAGACGACCGACGGCGAGAAGTACCGCGCCGAGGTCGCCGTCGTGTCGACGATCCACGTCAAACACCTGATCGACATGGCGCCGGGCGAGGTCTGGCCGGAAGACTGGCGCTACGGCGTCGAGACCTACGACCCGGGTGCCGCCGGGCTCGCGGTCTATCTCGCGGCTACCCAGCCGCCCACATTCACCCGCGGAGGCGGTGCTACCCCGCGCTACGCCGTCTCCGCGGGCACCATCGGATGGCCGGACGACGTCATCCGGTACGCCCGCGACGTCGCCGACGGTCGCTGGAGCGACGACGTCGCCTGGCTGCTCGTCGCGACGCCGACGCTCGCCGACCCGACGAGGGCTCCGCAGGATCGCCACACGGTCAAGCTGCTGGCCCCGCATGGTTGGCAGCTTCCCTACGGAGCCGACTGGACGTCGCTGAAGGAGCGTCGCAAGCACGTGCTGCTCGAGCACCTGCGGCGCTTCTGCCCCGACTTCACCGACGATGTCGTCGAGGCGTCGCTGGTCAAGGGGCCGTACGACTTCGAAGCCGCCAACCCGCACATGGTGCGAGGCGCCTGGCATGGCGGCGATCGGAGCATCGCGTTCGCCGGGCCCAACCGGCCGGTCCCCGGGTGGGCATCGCACCGTACCCCGCTGCCCGGGCTCTATCAGACCGGCGGCACCACACATCCCGGTGGCTCGATCACCGGCGGCCCGGGCCGTAACGCGGCGCAGGTGCTGCTCGCCGATCTCGGCACGTCGCTCGAAGAGGTGCTGCGTGCCTGACGCAGCGGTCGAGACTGCGATCGCCCACTGGGGTCCGCGGATGATCCAGAACGGCGTCGACTACAACGACTTCGTTCGGACGACCGGCCGCGTCGACACGTGGGCGGACTGGCTGCCCGAGTGGAGCCGCACCGCCGACGCCCATGCCGAGCGGGCGTTTCGCGAGGAGGCCGACGGACATGCGGTGACCGCGGGACTCGCCTGGCGGCTGGCCGCTGTCGCTCGACACTTCGGCAAGTTTGTGTGGATGGTCGATCCGGACCTCGCCGAGGAGGCCACCTGGCGCTGCGTCGAGGAGATGCGCAGCGCCCATCGGCTGCTCGACCCGACCGCCGAGCGACTCACCGTCGCCGTCGACGGGGCCACCCTCGCGGCCAACCTGCGACGGCCGGGTGGGGGTGGCGGGTTGGCGCAGGGGACCCCCGCGACGAACCCATTGGCGCAGGGGTCCCCAGCGCCAATGCAGCAGCCGCCGCCGGTGGCCGTGCTGCTCCCGGGCCTCGACTCGACGAAGGAGGAGTTCTTCTTCCTGGAGCAGGCGTTCCTCGATCGGGGCCTCGCCACCGTGTCGGTCGATGGGCCGGGCCAGGGCGAGACGGGCCTCCGCCTGCCGATTCGACACGACTACGAAACCGCACTCGCCCCGCTGCTCGACCTGCTCGAGGACCGCGACGACATCGACAGTGAACGGCTCGGCGTCGTCGGCGTCAGTCTGGGTGGCTACTACGCACCGAGAGTCGCGGCGTACGAGTCGCGCGTGCGTGCCGTCGTGGGTCTGTCCGGCCCGTACCGCTGGGGCGACCTGTGGGACGACTTGCCGCCGATGACTCGCGAGACGTTCACCGTGAAATCGGGCGGCGGCACCGACGACGACGGCCGGGCCCGGGCGCAGGCGCTCGACCTGACCGGCGTCTGCGAGCGGATCGAGGTGCCGGCCCTCTTTGTCGCCGGTGAGCTTGACCGCCTCGTGCCGTGGAAGCAGACCCAGGAGCAGGCAGAGCACACGCCCGGTGCCGAGTTCGTCTGCTACCCCGACGGCAATCACGGCGTGTCGAACCTGCCGGCGGTGGCTCGGCCGATGATCGCGGATTGGATGACCGATCGGCTGGGGCGTACCCATGCCGACTGAGCCGCGCTGCGTCGACGTCCACTGTCACGTCGTCGTACCGGAGCTGTTGCGGTCGGCCGCTCCGGACGAGGCCTGGCGGCCCGATGTGCGCTGGGACGACGACGGCCAGGTCATCGAGATCGGCGGTCGCCAGCTGCGGTCGGCGATCGGCGAGATGGTCGATATCGGCGCCATCCTCGCGGCTCAAGACGCCCGGGGCGTCGACGCGGTCGTACTGAGCCCGTTCGTGCCGTTGCTCTATCCCGATGTCGATCCCGACGAGTGCCGGGACCGATGCGCTCTGTTCAATGCTGGCTTGACCCGCATCGTGCAGGCGCATCCCGATCGGGTCGCCGCCGTGGGTGCCGTGCCGATGCAGGATCCCGGGTTGGCTGCACGAGAGCTCCGGATCCTGATGGACTCCGGCGTGCTCCGTGGCATCGAGGTCGCCGCGAGCGTACGGGGTGTCTACTTGGGCGACGATCGGTTCGAGCCGGTGTGGCGGGTCGCCGAGGAGACCGGCGCGCTGATCTTCGTGCATCCGACGACCTCGGCCTTCGACGAGCCGGTGTTTCGCGACTACTACCTCTGGAACGCCGTCGGCAATCCGATGGAGATCACCGTGACGGCGGCCCATCTGATCTTGTCGGGCACGCTGCAGCGGCACCCGGACCTTCGGATCGTGCTGTCGCACGGCGGCGGCGCGGCGCTCACCTTGCGGGGTCGGTTGCGCCATGCCCACCGCGCCGTCGCCGCAGCCGGTGGTGGGCTCACCGAGGGCGTCGAGGCGTCGTTGCGCCGACTGTACTTCGACACCGTGGTGCACGATCGTTCGGTGCTGGCGGCGCTGGTCGAGTTTGCCGGGGCCGATCACGTGTTGCTCGGCTCGGACCACCCCTTCGACATGGGCGACCCCGACCCGGTCGGGTCGGTCCGCGCCTTGGGGATGGCGCCGGAGGCCGAGGCGCTCGTGCTCGGCGGCAATGCGGATCGGCTCGTGCGCGAGGTCATCGGTGAGTTTTGACCCGACGATCCGTGAGATCTGCCCGAGCGGAAGGAGAGGTGGCTGCCATGGCAGTTGGTGGGTTGACCAGACGGGGATTCCTCGGGGCGACAGCGGCCGGTGGCGGGCTCGCGCTCGCACCCGCGCTCGGTGCCGCCGCGTCGAGTCGCGCAGGGCCCGATGGGCAGCTGCCGGAGCGGGGCGAGTTCGTCATTCGCGGGGCGTACGTACTGAGCATGGACGACGACGTCGGCGATGTGGCCGATGCCGATGTCCACGTACGGGACGGCGCGATCGTCGACGTCGGGTCGGACCTGCGTACCCGCGCTCCGGCGATCGACGGGCGACGCTCCATCCTGCTGCCGGGCCTTGTCGACACGCACTGGCACATGTGGACCACGCTGCATCGAGCGCTTGCGTCTTCGTCGCCGGACAATGCGTATTTCGCCCTCAACGTTCGGCTCGGTGCGGTCTGGGAGCCGAGCGACACGTTCGACGCGGTGCGACTCGCGGCGGCGGAGGCCGTCCACAACGGCATCACGACCGTGCACGACTGGTCGCACAACCTGCGCGGGCCTGAGTACGCCGACGCAGACCTTGAGGCGCTCGACGGCAGCGGGCTGCGGGGACGCTTCTCTTACGGCGCTCCGCAGGGCCTCGCGGCCGACCAGCCGATCGAGCTGGATGATCTTGCCCGGGTGCAGCGGGAGTGGTTCGACTCCGGTCGGGCCGACCTGCTCCAGCTCGGTCTCGCCGGCCGCCCCCCGGTCGGCACCGGCGCCGCCGAGCTCGAGCGTTGGCGGACGGAATACCGCACCGCCCGCGACCTCGGGCTGCCGGTCAGCGTCCACGCCAACTCCAACCGCGCCCAGGGCGACCGCGCGATGGTCGCGCAGCTCGACGAGGAGGGGATGCTCGGGCCGCACCTGCAGGTGATCCACGCGCTCTACACAACCGAAGCCGAGCGGGCCGCTCTGGTCGGGTCCGGCACGCCGGTGTCGATCAGCCCGTGGTCGGAGCTGCTCATCGGGTACGGCGTGACAACCGTCAAGCAGATGTGGGACGCCGGCATACGCATCACGCAGTCGGTCGACACGTTGCCTTTGACCGGAACCGCGGACATGTTCCAGGTGATGCGCCTGACACTCGGCCTGCATCGCGGTCAGTCGGAAAACGAGTTCTCGATCGCGGCCCGGCGGATCCTCGCGTCGGCCACCATCGACGGCGCTCGGTCGCTCGGTCTCGGAGACGTCACCGGCTCGATCACGCCGGGCAAGCGGGCCGATCTGCTCATGGTCCGAACCGACACCGTGTCGATCGCGCCACGGACCGACCCGGTCAACGTCGTCGTGACCGCTGCCCATCCGGAGCATGTCGACACCGTCGTGGTCGACGGGCGCATCCTGAAACGACACGGAGCGCTGACGGCTGTCGACACCGAGCTGGTCGTCCGGCGCGCCGAGGCGGCGCTCGCCCGGGTGCTCGAACGTGCCGACTCCACGGACACTCGCGCCGACGCCGTTGCGGCTGCCGCCGCCTGCTGCGCTTGATCGAGGACGGAGACTCGCCATGACCTGCGTCCCGTACGTCGACCGCGCGTGACGGGCGCCGCGTGGGCAGCCGCGTCGGGAGTGCTGTTCGGGCTGTCCCAGGCCCTGTCGGTGCAGGTCGTCCGGCGTTCGAGCAATGTCTCGCTCGCGACGTTCGTCCAGCTGCTGGCGGCGACGGTCGTCATCGGTGCCGTGGCGGCGGCGGCCGAAGGGCTTGGTCGACTCGGGTCCGCGCCGCTGCTCAGTTTGGTGATGTTCGCCCTCGCCGGGTTGGTCCACTTCTTCGTCGGCTGGGCCGCGCTCAACCGCAGCCAGCGCCGCATCGGTGCCGCGAGGACGGCGCCGTTGATCGCGACCAGTCCCGTCTTCGGGGTGGTCGTGGCGTTGGTGGTGTACGGCGAGCTGCCGAGTCCCTTGGCATTGGCGGGAATCGCGGTGACGGTCGTCGGGGCGTACGCGCTCACCGACCCGGGCGCAGGCCGTCGAGTCGCCGTCGCCGATTCGGGTTGGGGTCTCCTGACGGCCGCCGCTTGGGCTTCCAGCGCGGTGTTTACCGTACGGGGGCTGGCGGACTTCGCGTACCCGCTGCTTGGCGTCACCGTGGGTATGGCCGCAGCCGCGGTGCCCTTCGGGCTGCTGTTGGTCGCCGGGCCGACACCGGTGTCGTGGTCCGACCTGCGAGCCGCCCCGGGTCTGAAGCTGGCCGCCGGCGCCGTCGTCGCGATCGCGACCTGGTGGCGCTGGCTCGGCTTGGACGAAGCGCCGATCGGAGTGGTGCTCGCGCTGCAGCTGCTCTCGGTGCCGTCCGTCCTGGTCTTTGCCCCTCTGCTCGCCCGCCGCGGTGAGGAGGTCGTCACGACCCGACTGGCGGTGGGGACAATGGTCGTTATCGGAGGCGCGTTGGCACTGGTGCTGGGATGACGGCCCGGCTGGCAGGATGTGCGGGTGACCGATGTCGTGATCGCGGTCGACGCCGACGAAGCGGAAACACCGCTCGTGCGACGAGAGGTGCCGACGCCACGCCGCAATGGCCGCTGTGAGCCGATGGTCGAGGTGATGGTCGCCGCGAAGCGATTGGCGGCTGAGCGTCGCGTCGTCGAGATCACGAGTGACTTCCCGGCCCTCGACTACTCCTCGCTGCCCGACGACGCCGACAACGGGCGGCGGCAGCACGACCCTCGGTGGTCGTCGTGACGGCGTTGCGATTCCCCGACGGGTTCGTCTGGGGTACGGCGACGGCGGCGTACCAGATCGAGGGCGCCGTCAAGGCCGACGGTCGCGGGCCGAGCATCTGGGATGAGTTCTGCGCGCAGCCCGGTCGGATCCGAAACGGCGACACCGGCGATGTCGCGTGCGACCACTACCACCGGGTCGAACGCGACCTCGAACTGATGGCGTCGCTCGGGCTGCCGGCGTACCGCTTCTCGGTCGCCTGGCCTCGGGTGATCCCTGACGGCACCGGCGAGGTCAACGCCGCCGGCCTCGCGTTTTATGACCGGCTGGTCGACGGGCTGCTGGAGCGTGGCATCACGCCGCTCATGACGCTCTATCACTGGGATCTGCCGGTGGCGTTGCAGCGCAAAGGCGGATGGGCCGATCGGGACACGGCGACCCGGTTCGCCGACTACGCGGGCGTTGTGGCCGCCGCCGTCGGCGACCGGGTGCCGACCATCACGACGCTGAACGAGCCGTGGTGTACGGCCTTCCTCGGCCACGCGACCGGCGTCCACGCGCCTGGGGTTCGCGACCCCGCCACCGCGTACGCCGTCGCGCACCATCTCAACCTCGCGCACGGGCTCGCCGTCGCCGCGATGCGATCGGTCGCGCCGGCCAGCACGGCGTACTCAGTGAGTCTGAACCTCGCACAGGCCTACGCTGCAAGCGACGCGGCCAACGACGCCGATGCGGTCGAGCTCGTCGACCTCGCGGCCAACCGGATCTTCCTCGATCCGATGCTGGGCGGTGGCTACCCGGACCGGCTGGTCGACGCGACTGCGGATGTGACGGATTGGTCGTTCGTACGCGAGGGCGACCTCGATCTCGTCGGTGCTGGCGGAGTCGACGTCCTCGGTGTCAACTTTTACTCACCCAGCCGGGTCGGCGGCCTCGGGCATCTGACCGACGACGCGCCGCTCGAGACCGGACGTTGGGTGCACGATCCGGGCCGCGCCGACCGGCAGCCGATGCTGTGGCCGGGGACCACACGTGCCGTGACCCTGCCCCAGCCGGGCCCGTACACCGACATGGGATGGCGAATCCACCCGCCGGCGTTTTACGACCTGCTGATGCGTCTGAGCCGCGACTACCCGAGCGTGCCGATGCTCGTGACCGAGAACGGTTGCGCCTACCCGGATACGGTCGGGTCGGACGGCCGGGTGCACGACACCGCCCGGATCGACTACCTGCGGCAGCACCTCGCCGTCGTACACCGGGCGATCTCTGACGGCGCCGACGTTCGGGGCTACTATCTCTGGTCGTTCATGGACAACTTCGAGTGGGCGCTGGGCTATGCGAAGCGGTTCGGGATCGTCCACGTCGACTACGACACGCAGGCCCGGACGCCGAAGGACTCGGCCGCGTGGTACTCCGATGTGATCGCGGCAAACGCGGTGCCGGTCGACTGAGCAAACCGAGTGGGATGGCTCAGCCCGCCGACTCGATCGCGGCCTCGATCCGTTCGGGTGTGAGCGGGAGGTCGCGCACGCGGACCCCGATCGCATCGGCGAGCGCGTTGCCGATCGCGGCCGCGACCGGACCCTGGGCGGCCTCGCCGGCGCCGAGGCTCGGCGCCTCCGGCCGGTCGATGACATGCGCCTCCACCCGCGGTACCTCGCCGAAGCGCAGGATCGGGTACGACTCCCAGTCGCCGCTCGCCACGCCGTCCGGACCGAGCCGTACCTGCTCCTTCACCGTCCAGCTGGTGGCTTGGATCGCCCCGCCTTCCAGCTGGTTGCGTACACCGTCGAGGCTCACCACGCGCCCGACGTCGGCCGCGATGGTCAGCCGGCGTACCGCCACGCGGTCGATCGCCTCGACCTCGGCGACGACGGCGCAGTAGGCGCTGCGGTTCTTGTAGCGGGCGTACGCGATGCCCCGCCCGACGTCATCGGGTCGCGGCTCGCGCCAGCCGCCTCGCTCCGCCGCCAGCCGCAGCACGTCGGCCGCGCGCTCATCGATGAGGTGCGCGAGCCGAAATTCGAACGGGTCGGCGCCGGCGGTCGCGGCGAGCTCGTCGAGGAACGACTCGATCGCGAACACGTTGAGATGCGCCCCGAGCGAACGCAGCGACGACGTCCGGACCGGCATGGTGAGTGCCCGATGCGCCACGACATCGATCCGACCCAGGTCGTAGCCGGGCACGGCGTTGCGCGCGGATCCATGCCCCCGCTCGGCCGGTGGATCGACGGACGGCACGGGATCGGCGTCCCGTCGATGCGTGTCGGCGAGCAGGCCCGGCTGCCCGGCGTACCCCGGTCGCGCGATGAATCCGTTGCTCCACAACTCGTGTCGCCACGCGGCCACATGTCCGTCGGGGTCGAGCGTCGCCGACAGCTCGACTGCCATCGCCGATCCGAACGGCGCCCAGGTGAGCTCGTCGGATCGCGACCACTGCACGCGTACGGGTCGGCCGTCGGCTGCCCGGGCGAGCAGGACCGCGTCGTACGCGGCGTCGTCGGCACCATTGTGGCCGTAGCAGCCGGCGCCCTCGACATGCCGCACGACAACGCGTGACGGGTCGAGGTCGAGGCTCTGCGCGATCGCGGCTCGCAACGGATAGATCCCCTGCGAGTGGGTCCACACCTCGACCCGGTCCGGCCCGACCCATCGGGCGATCGCGCAGCTGGGGGCGATCGACGCGTGGGCGAGCGGGGGACGCGAGTACGCCGCGCGATGGGTCGGCGCCGGTGGGGAGGATTGCGCCAACTCGGTTTTGGCGCAGGGGTCCCCAGTGCCAATAGGTTCGGCGTTGGGGTCCCCCGCGCCAATCCCATCGGCCGCCGCCACGTCCGACCGGGCCGCCGCCTCCGGCGCCTGCTCCGACCGGGCCACGATGATCGTCTCCGCCGGCCGCTGCCGGAGCCACGCGACCGGATCCGACGGCAGCTCGGCTCCGCCAGTCCAAACGGCCGCGGCCGCGAGCTCGTCTCGGGCCTGCTCCGCCGCATGCTCATCGTCGGCCACCACACCGAGGAACGACCCCTCGCAGATGACGAATCTTGAGGGCTTCGGGTCGCCCTGGCTACCTGAAGCCCTCAAGATTCGTTCGTCCACGGACGCCAGCCGCGCGCCGGGCCGGGGCGGCCGCACGACTCGGCCATGGAGCATGCCGTCCATCGTCAGGTCGTGGATGAACCGTCGATGGCCCAGGAGCTTGTCGGTCAAGTCGACCCGGCGGAGCTCGGCGTCGTCGGGCCGCACCATACGCGCCCCCGGCAGCGGCTCCGACGTTGCGTCGCCGTCGAGGTCGACCCGGGCCGCCACCTTCCACAGGTCGGTGATCTCGGCGCCGTCGCGGACGAAGCACCCGTCTTTGAGCCGAAGGTCGTCCGGGGTGCAGCCCTCGTCAGCGGCGACCCGCGCCGAGAGCAGACCGAGCAACACGCGGCAGACGTGACGCACCGCCGCCCCGGACTGAGTGATCGACAGGCTCCCGGCAGTGACGCCTTCGTTGGGCGCGTGTTCGGTGTCGGCGGCCACGACATCGATGCGGGACGGAGCGATGCCCAACTCATCGACGACGATCTGGCCGATCGCGGTCAGGATGCCTTGGCCAAGCTCGACCTTGCCGGTGCTGACCCCAATCCGGCCGGGCGTGCCGAGATCGAGCCAGGTCGACAGCCGCGGGTTGGCCCGTACCGCATCCGGCGCCGCAACGTTGTCAGGCGCATTTCGTGCCCTGGCCCTAAATGCGCCTGACACCTCCGCGGACGTCACGATCCCGCCGCCGTCTGGATCGCGCGCACGATCCGCTCGTGGCTGCCGCAGCGACACAGGTGCCGCTCCAACGCCGCTGCGATCTCGTCGCGAGTCGGAGCCGGATTGTCGCGCAACAGAGCCGCCGCGCTCATCAAGATGCCTGGAATGCAGTAGCCACACTGGGCTGCCTGCTCGGCGAGGAACGCCGCCGGCAACGGACCCGGCGTGCCGTCACGATTGAGGTCTTCGACCGTCCGGATGGGGCGGTCCCCGACGTACTCGATCGGCTGATCGCACGACGGCGTCGGATGGCCCTCGATCCAGACCGTGCACGCGCCGCACAGGCCCTGGCCGCAGCCGAACTTCGCGCCGATCAGCCCGAGCGTGTTGCGCAGCACCAGCAGCAGTGGTGTGTCGGGTTCGACGCTGACCTCATGCTCGCGGCCGTTGACCTCGAGCCGGTACGTCTGCGCCACGCGTCCACCTTCCAATCCGACTGCAAACGATTGTAATGGCCGCGAGAAAATCCGTGGCGATCGCGCTGCCGAGGCCCTACCGTCCAGGCATGGTCACGTTTGTGATGGTGCGTCGTGTCCGCGGTCGGACGGCGCTGGGGGTGGCACCAACTCGACGCTGAGTGGGCGCGTCGAATCGTCGCGGCGGCGGACATCCGCCCCGGTGACCTCGTCGTCGACCTCGGGGCCGGCACCGGCGCGCTGACCCGACCGCTGGTGCGCGCGGGCGCCGAGGTGATCGCCGTCGAGTTGCACCCTGGTCGCGCCGAGCGGCTCCGGCGGCGGTTCGCCGATGCGCCGGTCACGGTGGTCCGGGCCGATATCGAGCGAGTACGGCTGCCCCGCCGCCCTTATCGGGTCGTGGCCAACCCGCCGTACTCGGTGTCTGCCGCCATGCTTCGTCGGCTTCTCGCGCCCGGCTCCCGACTCGACACGGCCGACGTGGTGCTGCCGACGTGGGTGGTCGCCCGGTACGCGGGCGGCCGGGGCGCCGATGCGCGTCGGTGGAGCCGCACGTACACGGCGGCTCGCGGCGCGAGAGTTCCACGTCACGCGTTCACGCCGCCCCCACCGGACGACTGGGCAGTGCTGACCCTGCGACGTCGGACATGCCCTTGACCCACGCCGCCGATCCGGATAGGACCGCTGCGTGAGATGGCCCTTCGCCTCCGGAGGCAGACTGCCGCGACTCAGCGCCGAGCTGCGCGAGCGCGAGACCGTCAAGCCGCTCGAGCTCTTCTTCGACCTCGTCTTCGTACTCGGCTTCACCCAGTGCACCGCGCTGATGGTCGCCGACCCGCACTGGGACGGATTGGCCCGAGGCCTGCTGGTGCTCGCGGTGCTCTGGTGGGCATGGGCGGCGTACGCCTGGCTGACCAGCGTCGTCGACCCCGAGGAGGGCGCGGTTCGGGGCGCGATGTTCGGGGTCATCGCCGGCCTCCTGATCGTCGCGCTCTGCGTACCCCAGGCGTTCGGCGATCGCGCCCTGCCGTTCGCCATCGCGTACGGCGTGATCCGCGCCGGCCACATCGTGTTGTTCTGGATCGCCGGTCGCGACGCTCCGGGACTTCGGAGCTCGGTGGTGGTGATCGCGTTCGGCACGGCGATCGGCATCGGGCTGCTGATCGCCGCGTCCGCCTTCGACGGCGCCACGCAAGCTGGCTTCTGGGTCGCGGCGATCGTGCTCGACTGGGGGGCGCCGGCCATCTTCGGCACGGCCGGTTGGCGGCTGGTCCCGGGCCACTTCGCCGAGCGGCACAACCTGATCATCATCCTCGCGCTGGGCGAGTCGATCGTCGTGCTCGGTGTCGCCGTGCATGTCGAGCTCACGGCTGGCGTCTATATCGCCGCGGTGCTCGGAGTCGGGTTGGCGTCGGCGATCTGGTGGACGTACTTCGACGTCGTCGCGCTTGTCACCGAGCGCCGGCTGATCCGATCTACGCCCGGCCATGAGCGCAACGTCCTGGCCCGCGACTCGTACTCGTTCCTGCACTTTCCGATGGTCGCGGGGATCATCCTCGTCGCCTTCGGCCTGGAGCAGACGCTGGCCCATGTCGACCGGCATCTGCATACGGTGCCGGCGTTCGCGCTGTACGGCGGGACCGCGCTCTACCTGCTGGCCCATGTCGCATTGCGGCTGCGCAACGCCCGCACCGTCAACTGGCAACGACTGCTGCTCGCGGTCGTCTTGCTCGCGATCTGGCCACTCGCGGTCGAGCTGGATGCCGTGGTGGCACTCGCGGTTGTGGACCTGTTGTTCTGGGCGATGATCGCGTTCGAGATGACGACCTACGACGACCGGCGCTACGACCTGCGGCACGGCGTCGAGGTCGACCCTCCGTCTCGCCAGCAGCCCGAAGGCTGAGCCCCGGAAGGCGGACTGGGGAGGATCGCGCCAATCGCGGATTGGCGTAGGGGTCCCCAGCGCCAAACCTATTGGCGTAGGGATCCCCCGCGCCAAAGCGCTGGGCGGCAGGCCGTCGCGCTAGACGCCGACGCGCTCGCGGATCCAGGCGATGTCGTTGCCCTGGCCCTCGACGCCACCCGGCGTCTCCACGATGACCGGCGCCCCGGCGGCCCGGATCAGGTCGATCACGTCGGACTCGTCGAGCTCGCCGCTGCCCCAGTTGACATGCCGGTCGGCGCCGGAGCCGAAGGGGTCGCGGCTGCTGTTGGCGTGGACCAGGTCGATCCGGCCGGTGATCGCCCTGATCCGGTCGACTGCCGTGGCGAGCTCGATGCCGCCGGCATGGGCGTGACAGGTGTCGAGACAAAAGCCGATGTCGTCGGCGCCGTCGGCCTCCTGGATCGCCTCCCACAT
>JBKOYM010000115.1:0-9224 GCA_046725375.1 Actinomycetota bacterium | reverse complement strand
TGCGGCGCCATCGCCTGGAGGCGCGGGATCGCGTCGGGGAAATGCGGATACGTGTACGACGTGCTCGCGTCCAACCGCAGCCGGCCGTGGCGGCGTGGCTCGTACAGGCCTCCGTACCAATCGGGCCCGCGCTCGTACTCGCGGCTGAAGTAGTTCGGCTCCTTGACTGCGCCTGGATCGATGTCGGGGTGGGCGCCGAGGACGGCCGCAAGGTACGACGTGCCGCTTCGCGCCGCCCCCGCAATCACGACATCTGGCCCGACGCCCCCCGGCGATCTCATCACGGACTCCTCCCAAACCTGGCACTTCCCGAGCAGACCTGATGTGACATGGCGTCTGGGCTCCGAGCCTGGCACGGTACAGCAGGACGAGGGCATTCCAGACCGCACAAACCATAACGACCTGGCATCGACGGTGCCCGATTCCGACTTACGCGCCTCGCACTGTCCGAGGGCTTAGTGAAAAGCGCTCTGAGTGACTGTCAGGCCATGGAGGATGAGGCTTTCGACGGCATCGGCCGCTCGCTCGACAGCAAGGTCGACTTCGGGCCCTTCGTCTTTTCTAAAGGCCTTCAGGACGTACTCGGTCGGCGACTGCCGTCCGGGCGGTCGTCCGATTCCGATCCGGACCCGATGGAAGTCGCCGGTGCCGAGCGAGCGCCGGATCGACCGCAGGCCGTTATGCCCGTTGTCGCCGCCACCGAGCTTGAGCCGTACAGTCCCGAGCGGCAGGTCGAGCTCATCGTGGATGACGACGAGACGTTCGGGCGGAATCTTGTAGAACGTGAGCAGCCCGGCGATCGGCCCGCCGCTCTCGTTCATGTAGCAGCGGCCCCGACCGAGGACGACACGGGCGCCGGGCGGCGTGCCGAGACGACCTTCGATGACGTCGGCGCGACGCGACTTGTGGACGCGCCACGTACCCGACATCCGGTCGGCCAGCACGTCGGTCACGAAAAACCCGACGTTGTGTCGCGTACGAGCGTAGGCCGGATCAGCATTGCCGATCCCGGCGACCAGCCAGGCGTCGCCCGTCATGTCTTCGCGCCGACGTCTCGGCCAGAGCCGGAGCGGCGTCACTCCTCCTCGGAGCTCGCCTCGTCAGCCTCGGCCTCAGGAGCGGCCTCCGGCTCGACGGCCTCGGGCTCCTCGTGCTCCTCACGCTCGACGCCCGCCTCGGCCTCGGCCTCGGCCATCTCGGCCTCGAGCTGCTCCGCGGTCGGCTGGGCGGTGGCGTTGACGATGAGGTGGTCGAACTCCTCGCGCAGCTCGACACCCGCCGGCAACGTCAGGTCGGAGGCGTGGATCTGCGACCCGACCTCCAAGCCCTCGATCGACACCTCGATCTCGCGCGGGATGTTCGTTGCCTCGGCCTCGACCTGGAGCTCGTTGACCTCGGTCATGATCAGGGCATCCGGAGCGGGCTCGCCCACGAGCGTGATCGGGATGTCGACGACGACCTTCTCGCCGCGTCGGACCAGGAGCAGGTCGGCGTGCTCGATGAAGCCCTTGATCGGGTCTCGCTGTACCTGCTTCGGCAGGGCGAGCTGGCTCTTGCCGTCGATGCTGACCGACAGCAGGGCGTTGGCAGCCTTGAGGGCCAACATGAGGTCGTGGCCCGGCAGCGTGATGTGGGCCGGCTTCTCGCCGTGGCCGTACAGCACCGCGGGCACCGCACCCGAGCGCCGGATGCGCCGCGCCGCACCCTTGCCGAACTCGGTGCGCGGCTCAGCCTGGATTTTGATCTCGGCCACTGCAGAATCTCCTCAGCGTGTCTCGAATCGCGTGCCGCCCAGCGAGTCGTGCCGAACCGGCACCGCGTCGATCACGGAGTCCGTCAGTCCGGTGCTCCCTCGCCGAGGCAACTGCCGCAGTCTACCGACCGCGGTGGCCGCACGGCGAATCGGGCCTGCCATATTCGCGTTGGGCGGGCGGCGGCACCACGGCACTGCGGCCCGCACCGTCAACTCCTACGGTCGAGGTGTGTAACCCCAGACGGAAACTACGCCCGGCCTTCGAAGAGGCTCGTCACCGAACCGTCCTCGAAGACCTCCTGAATCGCCCGGCTGATCAGCGGCGCGATCGACAGGGTCGTGAGCTTGTCGAACTGCCGCTCCTCCGGCACCGGAAGCGTGTTGGTGACGATGACCTCGCGAGCCGCCGAGTTTTTCAGCCGATCGACTGCAGGGCCGGACAGCACCGCATGGGTCGCCGCGATGATCACCGACGCCGCGCCCTCGTCGAGCAGCGCGTCGGCTGCCTTGCAGATCGTGCCGGCGGTGTCGATCATGTCGTCGACGAGGATGCAGGTGCGGCCAGTCACCTCACCGACGACGCGGTTGGCCACCGCTTCGTTCGGCTGCGTGATGTCGCGAGTCTTGTGGATGAACGCCAGCGGCGCACCGTCGAGCTTCTGCGACCACTGTTCGGCAACCCGGATCCGGCCGGCGTCCGGCGACACGACCGCGAGCGACTCGCCGTCGTAGCGGGACGCGACGTACTCCGAGAGGATCGGCATCGCCATCAGATGGTCGACCGGCCCGTCGAAGTACCCCTGGATCTGGGCCGAGTGCAGATCGACGCAGATCAGCCGGTCGGCGCCGGCGGTCCGAAACATGTTGGCGACCAGCCGGGCCGAGATCGGCTCGCGGCCTCGATGCTTCTTGTCCTGCCGGGCGTACCCGTAGAACGGCATGACCACCGTGATCCGCTTGGCCGACGCCCGCTTCAACGCGTCGACCATGATCAGCTGCTCCATGATCCACTGGTTGATCGGCGCCGTGTGGCACTGGATCACGAACGCGTCGCAGCCGCGTACCGACTCGTCGAACCGGGTATAGATCTCGCCGTTGGCGAAGTCCCGCATCTCCGTCGGCACCAGCTGTGTCCCCAACGCATCGGCGACCTCCTCGGCCAGCGCCGGATAGGCCCGCCCGGAGAAGACCATCAGGTTTTTCTCGGTCGTACGCTTCAGCCCAATCATGTGGATGCGTCCCCGCTCCCCTGCTCGGCTTGCGATGCGGCCGTGCGTGCCTCCGCGGCGGCGCTAGCCTCTTCTGCTGCCTTGGCGGACGCCGATCCCGGTCGTTTGCGTCCGACCCAGTCCTCGATGTGGCGCTGCGGGCCCGACGACACGGCGAGCGCGCCCGGCGGTACGTTGCGCCGCACGACGGTACCGGCTCCGGTCGCCGCGCCGTCGCCGACCTCGACCGGCGCAACGAACACGTTGTCCGAGCCGGTCTTGCAGTGCCGCCCGACGGTCGTGTGATGCTTCGCGACCCCGTCGTAGTTGGCGAATATCGTGCCGGCCCCGATGTTGGTCCCCTCGCCGATCGTCGCGTCGCCGACGTACGACAGGTGCGGCACCTTCGCACCCGGGCCGATCGATGCCTGCTTGGTCTCGACGTACGTGCCGATCTTGCCGCCGGCCGCGAGGTCGGTCCCCGGCCGGAGGTACGCGAAGGGCCCAACGTTCGCTCCCTCGCCAACCCGGGCGTCGATGCCCTGGGCCCGGACGATGGTCGCGTCGGCCCCGACGGTGACGTCGGTCAGCGTGACGTCGGGTCCGATCTCGGCTCCCTCGTCGACCTGCGTCGCGCCGTGCAGCTGTACGCCGGGTCGCAGCATGACGTCGGGAGCCAGCCGGACCGTGGCGTCGACCCAGGTACTCGTCGGGTCGACGACCGTGACGCCGGCCCGCATCCAGCGTTCGAGGATGCGCCGATTGAGTTCGGCGCCGAGGCGGGCCAGCTGTACTCGGTCGTTGACACCCTCGAGCTGCCAGACGTCGGCCAGCCGCATCGCGCCGACCGTGCCGCCACTCTTACTGGCGATCTCGACGATGTCGGTCAGGTAGCGCTCCCCCTGGGCGTTGTCGGTGTCGAGCGTGTCGAGTGCCTCGGCCAGAAAGCCGCGATCGAAGGCGAAGATGCCCGAGTTGATCTCGCGGATCGCCCGCTCCTGGTCGCTGGCGTCCTTCTGCTCGACGATCCGGCGGACCTGACCGCCGGGGTCGCGCACGATACGGCCGTACCCGGTCGGGTCGTCGACCTCGGCGGTGAGCACGGTCACGGCCCGACCGCTCTCGGTGTGCTCGCGTACGAGGGCGCGCAGCGTGTCGGGCTCGAGCAGCGGCACGTCGCCGTACGTCACGACCACCGTGCCGCGCTCAGACGCCGGCGCCGCGGCGAGTCCGACCTGGGCCGCCTCACCAGTGCCGCCCTTAGGGTTGTCCTGCACCGCGAGTACGGCGGCCAGGTCGATCTCGGCGACGTGCGCGCTCACGGTCTCGCGCTCGTGACCCACCACGACCACCAGCGTGTCCGGGTCGATGCTGCGTGCGGCCGCGACCGCATGGCCGACGAGACTGCGGCCGCCGATCTCGTGAAGCATCTTGGGACGACGCGACTTCATCCGGGTGCCGGCACCCGCCGCGAGGCAGATCACGGTCAGCGGCTCGCCACGAGTCACGCGCATTCTCCTGACGGTGTCATTGGTCGGCGGTCGATCCCGTCGCTCCCCGGGTAGGAGTCGAACCTACGTCGCTTGTCCGCATTCAAAGTGCGGCGGGCCCTGCCGACAGACCAACCGGGGATCGCAGGGCTCAGAGTACGAAATCTTGAACGGCTCGTGACGAGCGCCCGCCGTTTGGCCCGGACGCACCGACCGCGGCGGGCCCGGTATCTGTGAATTCGCCGTGAAACGCCGCCAGGGCTTGTGTCACCTACGACTGCGTAGGTTACGGTGGCGTAGGTAAGCGGCTCGCCATGCGGGCCCATTCAGACTTCAGAGGACTCCCACATGACCGCACCGTCGACGACTGCGCCCGAACGGACTCCGATCGACGACAACGGCAAGCTCGGCGACGACGTTCAAAGCATCAAGGAGCGGATCGCGCTCGCCGTCTTCATCGCGGTGCCCTTCCTCGCCGTGGTCGCCGCCGTCCCCGTCGCCTGGGGCGGCTGGCTCGGCTGGCACGATGTCATCATCGCGCTGGTGATGTACGCGATCTCCGGCCACGGCATCACGGTCGGCTTCCACCGGCACTTCACGCACAGGTCGTTCAAGCCCAACCGGGGTGTGAAGGTCGGGCTCGCGGTCGCCGGCAGCATGGCGATCGAAGGCCCGGTGATCCAATGGGTCGCCGACCACCGCAAGCACCACAAGTTCTCCGACCGCGACGGCGACCCGCACTCGCCGTGGCGCTACGGCAACAGCGTGCCCGCGTTGGTCAAGGGGCTCGTTTACGCCCATATCGGCTGGCTTTTCGACCCCGAGCAGACGCCGCCGCGTCGATACGCTCCGGACCTGCTCAAGGACCGCGACATCGTACGGATCTCGCGCCAGTTTCCGATGTGGGTCGCGGTGTCGCTGCTCATCCCGCCGATCGCAGGCGGCCTCTGGACGATGTCGTGGCATGGCGCGCTCACCGCGTTCTTCTGGGCCAGCCTGGTACGCGTCGCGATGCTGCACCACGTGACATGGTCGATCAACTCGATCTGCCACACGGTCGGCAACCGGCCGTTCAACAGTCGCGACAAGTCCGGCAACGTCTGGTGGCTCGCGATCCCCTCGATGGGCGAGTCCTGGCACAACTTGCACCATGCCGACCCGACTTGTGCGCGACATGGTGTGTTGCGCGGCCAGATCGACACGTCGGCCCGGATCATCTGGGCCTTCGAGAAGCTCGGCTGGATCTACGACGTACGTTGGCCGGTCAAGGAACGCCTCGACGCCAAGCGCGTGGCGGCCTCATGACCGCGCGCTCGCGACCCTCGGTGCGGCAGAATGCCGGGCGTGACTGAGGCCGCGAGCGCGCGACGACGCAAACGCGTCACTCGACACCGGATGACCGCTGCCGAGCGGCGCGAGCAGCTTATCGACATCGCGCGAGGCTTGTTCGCCGAGCGCGGCTTCGACGGCACGTCGGTCGAGGAGATCTCGAGCCGTGCCGAGGTGTCGAAGCCCGTCGTGTACGAGCACTTCGGCGGCAAGGAGGGCCTGTACGCCGTCGTCGTCGACCGCGAGGTACGCCGGCTCCTCGACATGATGCGCACCGCGCTCACCGGTGGGCATCCGCGGGAGCTGCTCGAACAGGCGGCGCTGGCGCTGCTCGACTACATCGACTCCAGCTCCGACGGCTTCCGGATCCTGGTGCGCGACTCGCCGGTCGGGTCGTCGACCGGGTCGTTCGTCAGCATCATCAGCGACATCGCCCGACGGGTCGAGCACATCCTGGGCGACGAGTTCGCCAATCGCGGGTTCGACGCCACGTACGCGCCGATGTACGCGCAGATGCTCGTCGGCATGGTCGGCACGACCGGACAATGGTGGCTCGACGTCCGCGAGCCCGACAAGGCCGCCGTCGCGGCGCACCTGTGCAACCTGGCATGGAACGGCCTCAGCGGCCTCGAGCACGAGCCGAGCCTCGTCACGCGGCGCAGGTAGGGTCCCGGGTCAGCCGCGTCGGTTTCCCATGAGCTCATGGGAAACCGCACGCACCATGGGTTGTAGCCCATGAGAGGTGACAAAACGCCGTGAGGAGTGCCGGGCCGCCGGTCAGACCGAGGCCAGGATCTCGACCCGATTGTCGTTGCCGTCGCGGGTGTAGAAGCGCCGATAGCCCGGAAGGTCGTCGTCCCACGCTACGGGGAAGCCGGCCCCCTCGACGGATCGCGCCACCGCGTCGATGTCGTCGACCTCCAGCGCCGGATGCGCTTTGCGGGCCGGGGCAAACGGCTCCTCGACGCCAACGTGGATCTCGACGCCGTCGCCGCGAAACCACACTCCGCCCCGGGCCGCGAGTACCGGCGGTTTGGCGATCTCGGGGATGCCCATGACGCCGGCGTAGAACGTACGCGCGGCGGCCTCGCCCCCTGGCGGACACGACACCTGAACGTGGTGCAGTCTCATGCAGGCTCCCTCAGGTACAGCTTCATCCCCACATGACTCGGCACGAATCCGAGCCGCTCGTAGAACCGACGGGCCCGGCCGCGACTCCGGTTGGTCGTCAGCTCGATACGCGCGCAGCGTCGCCGATCGGCCTCGGCACGGACGTACTCCATCAGCTCGGCACCGAGCCCCTGACCTCGCGCATCGGCGGACACGCGTACCGACTCGACGTTGCAGACCATCGAGCCGTCGTAGATGAGCCGCCGCAGCCACGCGACCTGGCACGTCGCGACGATGACGCCGTCGATCTCGCCGATCAGCACCTGCTGGTGCGGCGCGGCGATGATGTCGCGAAGGGCGGCTCGCTGTCCCTCGGTGATCTCGATCGGTTCGTCGACCTCGCGGATGGCGTCTTGCCGAAGCAGCGCCAGGACGGCAGCCAGATCGGCCTCGCCCGCGTCCCGGATCCGCATCATGCCGGCCGCCGGGCGACGACGAAGATCCGACGGAACGGCAGCACCGTGCCCCACTCGTGAGGCGGGTACGCCGCGCGCAGCTCGGCCTTGAAGGCATCGACGAACTCGTCGCGCAACCCTTCCGGCAGCGACTGCAGTACGGGCCGCGCGCCGGTGCCGGAGATCCAGGCGTAGACCGGATCGACGCCGGTCAGCACGTGCAGGTAGGTCGTCTCCCACGCGTCGACCGCCCAGCCGAGAGCGGCGAAGAGCTCGAGGTACGTCGCGGCATCATGCGACCCGGGTCGGACCCGATCCCGCGTGTACGCCGCGTACGGCTCGGCCCCGGCCAGCTCGTCGAGCAGTCGGTGGCTCGGCTCTGCGAAGTTGCTGGGCACGCTGAATGCGAAGCTGCCGCCGGGGGTGACCTGATCGGCCAGCCGGGGCAGGATCTCGAGATGGCCGGGCACCCACTGGAACGCCGCGTTGGAGACGACAAGGTCGACCGGCGACTCGGAGGTCCAGTCCCGGAGATCGGCCTCGACGTACGACACGTCAGGGTCGATGTTGTCGGCGACCGCCTTGGCGATCATCTCCCGCGACGAATCGACGCCCTCGATCGCGGCGTCCGGCCACCGGGTCCGCAGGATCGGCGTCAAATGCCCCGGCCCGCAGCCGAGGTCGGCGATCTGCCCAGGGTCGGTCGCGTCGACCCGCCCGAGCAGCTCGACGAACGGTCGCGAACGCTCGTCCGCGAACCGCAGGTATCGAGTCGGATCCCAGGTCGCCATGCCAGCTCCTCTCGCCGCATCGATCTATCGTGACCTCAAGAGTATCTTGATGTCAAGATTCCTGTCATCGAGATAGCCTGGATCCCGCTCGGTCTTGCGCCGATCTACACCGTGCGCGAGGCCCGAGGCGGTGCGCCGGGGCGCAAGACAGTGGAGGCGGCGGCGTGTGACGGCATGCCTCTCGATGTCAAGAGTCTTGACGAGTAAGGTGGCGTCGTGGAAGACGAGGTCGATCGGCTGATCAAGTCCTGGCAGCGGGAGCGCCCGGACCTCGACGTCGCGCCGATGCAGATCCTCAGCCGGGTCACGCGGCTGGCCCGACACCTCGATCGGGCCCGCCGGCAGGCGTTCGCTGGTCAGGATCTCGAGGCGTGGGAGTTCGATGTGCTGTCGGCGCTGCGTCGGTCAGGGCAGCCGTACCAACTCTCGCCCGGTCGCCTCCTCCACGAGACGCTGGTCACCAGCGGAACGATGACCAACCGGGTCGACCGGCTGGCCGCGCGCGGCCTTGTCGAGCGGCTGCCCGATCCGACCGACCGGCGCGGCGTGCAGGTACGACTGACGGACAAAGGCCTGCGAACCGTCGACGCCGCCTTGGAGTCGCTGCTGGCGGGCGAGCGCGAGCTGCTGCGCGGCCTCAAGCCGACCGACTCGCGCCGCCTGGCCGATCTGTTGCGGACTCTGGTCGCCCCCTTCGAAGCACCCCCGCCCTAACCGCGATACGCCACTCGTGGCACGCCCGTACGCCACTGGTGGCGCGCCCGTACGCCATTGGTCGCGAGAACGCACAACCACAAGCGACGTACCGCCCGACCACGAGCGACGTACCGCACGACCACAAGCGACGGACCGCCGGCGGTCAGGCGATGACGCGGGCGCCCGGAGCCGGCCCGATTGCCTGGACGACGTCGGCACAGACGCCGGCGCCGGTCAACGCCAGCGCGATATCCAAGGCGTGCTCCTCGTCGCTGGCCAAGAACATCGCGGTCGGGCCCGAACCGGAGACGATCGAGCCGAGCGCCCCGCAGTCGTCGCCAACGGCCAGCGTCTCGGCGAGCTCCGGACGCAACGACAGCGCGGCCTCCTGC
>JBKOYM010000049.1:0-27901 GCA_046725375.1 Actinomycetota bacterium | reverse complement strand
GAGCTGGCCAGCGACCGTCGCGGTCGCGGGCTCGCACCACACGTGCCGGGCGGCGGCGTCGGTACGCAAGCACTGGCTCGACGGCTCGCCGGAGCCGTCCTGCTGCTGGCCGGCACGACCGCGGCAACCCTGCCGGCCGCGACGGCGAGCGCCGATCGGGCACCCGACAATGCCGCGACCGCAGGTGGGGCCGGCACCGCGCCGGTCGACAGCAGCGGCACCGCCCCGGCGTCGCCTCTCCGAGAGACCAACGGCGTCGTCAAGTACTACGAGGTGCAACCGGCGTGCGGTCGGCACTACGACACCCTGTGGGACATCGCCGAACGCTTCTTGGACAGTGGACTGCGCTACAAGGAGATCTTCGAGCTCAATCATGGCGTCTTGCAGCCCGACGGCCGCAAGCTGACCAATGTCGACCTCATTCAGCCCGGCTGGCTGCTCCAGATGCCGGCCGACGCCGACGGCGAAGGTCTCAAGATCGTCGACCATCGGGTATCGCAGGACACGCCGACGTCGACCGAGGCCGTCGAGCCGGACCGCGATGTCGCCGAGGACACGTCAGGCCACTCCGAGTCCGGCGACGATGACAGTACGCAGGCGGTCCAACAGGCGGAGCCCGAATGCGAGCAGGTGGACGAGCCTGATGAGCAAACTACTCGGGACTCCGGCCCGGGGGAGTCGGCGCCGCGCGACAACGAGTCCGAGTCCGAGCCGACGATGGTCATCGACGAGCCTGCGACGGCCGCGGACGACGGCGGTCAGGACGAGTCCGCGGCGCCGTCCCACGACGATGTCTGGACACCGACCTTCGGCATTGCGGGCGGGCTCATCGCCGCCGGATTGCTCACCGCGATCCGACGCCGCCGGCTCGCCGGTTCCCAGCTGTTCTTGCGCGCCCCGAGCCCGGACGGTGGACCGACCGGCCCACAAGGGTTGACGATTGCCGACCACGAGTCCGCGCTTCGCTGGGAGTCGGATCCGACCTCGGCGGCCTTGCTCAGCCGGGGCCTTCGAATGTGGCCGCCCGCTCTGTACGGTGGGCCCGTGCCGCAGCCGAGCCACTGCGTCGTCACGCCGGCCGGAGTGTCGGCGGTCTTCGGCACTGCGCCGACCGTTCCGGCGCCGGCGCCGTGGCAGACCAGTGGCGACGGCCGGGTCTGGACGCTCCGGTCCGACGATTATCGCCGGCTGCACGGCTCGCCGCCCGCGTTGGTGCCGTACCCGGCTCTGGTCGCGTTCGGCCGCCAGGCCGACGACTCGCTGCTGTTCATGGATCTCGAGGCGTTTCCGGGCGCGGTGAGCATCGGAGGCGACGTCGACGTCGCCCGCGCGATCGCGATGAGCTGGGCCATCGACATGGCGGTCCACGCCTGGGCCGACGAGCGCCGGATCTGGCTGGCCGGATTCGCCGACGCTCCGGTCGAGCTGTCGTCCTTGTTGCGGGTCGTCGACGACATCGACCGGGCGCTGGAGTCGGTCGAGCGGGTCGCGGAGCGGCAGCGGGCCGAATGTCAGCGGCTCGGAGTCGAGTCGGTCGCCGCGGGCCGCGTGGCGCAACCGGACGCCCGCATGTGGAGCAGTGAGCTCGTCGTGTCCTCGGGCGCACCGAACCCGGCCACTCTCGATCGCCTCCAGGAGCTGGCGGCGCATCCACAGCACGCCATCTCCGTGATCATCGTCGGCGACACTCCGAAGGCGGCGGCGCGGCTGGCGGCCTCGCAGGACGGCCGGTTGTGGTCGGGCCCGCTGGGCATCGATGTCGTTGCCCAGCAACTGAGTGTCGAGGCGTACCGCGGCATGGTGGACGTGTTCGGCGAGGCGGACCGACCGAACGCCGAACCCGCCGACGAGGGCCTCGGCGTGCTGACGGCGCCCGATGGGCTCGATGCCTCGGTGTTCGATCCACGCAGTCGGCAGGCGGTCGAGATCGGCATCTTGGGTCCGGTAGCCGTGGAGGCCGACGGTCCGGTCGACGAAGGACGTCGCGGCCTGCTGACCGAGTTGGTCATCTACGTCGCCTTGCATCCCGAGGGCGTCCATCCCAATGCGCTCACCGCCGCCCTCTGGCCACGGGGCGTCTCCGATGACGTCGTCGACTCCACCCTCGCCGCGGCGCAGACCTGGCTCGGTGACGACCAGGCCGGCGAGCCGCGCCTGGCGCTGGCCGACGGCCGGTGGAACATCCGGCGCAATGGTGTGCGGTTCGATTGGGACGTCTTCAAGGCGCTGGTCAACGCGCCCGAACAGCAGGACGCCGACGAAATGGCATCGCTGGGACAGGCCTTGGAGCTTGTCCGGGGCGAGCCGTGGTCGGAGCTGCCGGCCCGAAGCTACGGCTGGCTGGCCTACGACACCATCGACGAAGACACCCGAGTCGCGATCGTCCTCGCCGCCCGTCGCCTGGCCCGCGCCCGCGCCGACCGCGGCGACGGGCGGGGCGCTCGAGACGCGATCGTGCGCGGACTCTGGGTTGCGCCGGCGGCCGAGGACCTCTGGTGCGACGCGTTGCGGCTGGCCGCTGAGCTCGGTAGCCGCAACGACGTCCAGGCCGTCGCTAACGAGATGTACGCCGCGATCGACGAGCACGGCTCACCCACGGGGGCGACCGCCGAGACCGACGCGTTGGTGGAGGAGCTCATCCCGGGCTACCGGCCGCACAGCGCAGCCTGACCGTGACCGACGGGGTCCGCGAGATCGAGGTGCCGGCGGAACGGCTGGCCGGCTGGATCCAGCGGTTCGCCGACCGCCATGGCGCGCTGGGCTGGTCGGCTGCCGACGATGCGGGCGCCCGGATCGAAGCGGTCGACGGCGCGGTGGCGGTGATCCGGCTCGCGATCGATCCGCCGGCCGAGTTGGACCTGACGGCGATGTCCGCGGCAGCGGTGGGCTTCGACCGCTTCGGGCTCGTCTTGGTGCGCCGTGGCGGCTTCGCTGTCGGGCGCGTCGACGACGGCCAGGTCGTAGCGTCGCGTACCGGCACCCGCTACGTCCAGGGTCAGACCAAGGCCGGCGGTCAGAGTCAGAAGCGCTATGCCCGCCGACGGGCCAATCAGGCGGCGGCGCTGGTCCGATCGGCAGCACAAGCCGTCGACGAGATCCTGGGGAAGTGGGCGGCGCCGGTGGTGGGCGGTGGCGATCGAGCGCTCGTACGGCAGGTGCTCGACACCGCCCGGACCGACCTCGCGTCTCGACTCGTACCGCGCTGGCTGTCCGTCGGCAATCCGCGGCGTCGTGACCTCGACGAGGCGGTCGACGCCGCTCGCGCCGCCCGGATCTCGCTCAACGCCCTCGCCTGACGACGAGATCCACCACTGACCACGCCGCTCGAAACGCGGAGGCGATCGAGGGCCGGTTGCCCCTAGACTGATCCTCATGCTGCTCCAGGTGCGGTCGTCGGACTAGCGCTGCAGTGCGCCCTGCGCTGCCCCTTTTGTCCCGTACGCCGCCTTTAATCTCCTGGAGTCTCTGATGTTGACAGCGCACGAGCTCGAAGTTCGAGCTGGTCCCAACCTCCTGCTGTCGGGCGCCTCGCTTCGAGTCGGCCCGGGCGACCGGGTCGGTCTGGTCGGCCGCAACGGCGCCGGCAAGACGACGCTGACCCGGATCCTGGCCGGCGAGGGACAGCCGGCGGCAGGCAAGGTGACTCGGACGGGCTCGGTCGGATACCTGCCGCAGGACCCACGCACCGGCGATCTCACCGTCAGCGCGCAGGAGCGCATCCTGTCGGCTCGCGGGCTCGACCAGGTCGTCCGCCGGCTACGCACGGCCGAGACCGAGATGGCCGACGACGATCCGGCCCGACGCGAACGGGCGATGCGGCGCTATGCCAATGCCGACGCCGAACTACACGCGGGCGGGGGATACGCGGCCGAGTCGGAAGCGGCGGTCATCGCGGCCAGCCTCGGCCTGCCCAACCGCGTGCTCACGCAGCAACTCGACACCCTGTCCGGAGGCCAGCGCCGTCGGGTCGAACTGGCCCGGATCCTGTTCTCCGGAGCCGAGACGCTGCTGCTCGACGAGCCGACCAACCATCTCGACGCCGACTCGATCGTGTGGCTTCGCGGCTTCCTCTCCGCCCACCGCGGCGGGCTCGTCGTGATCAGCCACGACACGGCGCTCTTGGAGCACACGGTCAACAAGGTGTTTCACCTCGATGCCAACCGGGCCGTGATCGACGTCTACAGCCTGGGCTGGATGGCGTACCTCCAGCAGCGCGAGACCGACGAGCGCCGACGCCACCGGGAACGGGTCAACACCGAACGCAAGGCATCCGCGTTGCTGGCGCAGGCCGACAAGATGCGGGCCAAGGCCACCAAGGCGAGCGCGGCGCACAACATGGAGCGACGCGCGCAGCGCATGCTCGGCGGGCTCGAGGCCGAGCGTCGCGGCGACCGGGTGGCCAAGATCCGCTTCCCGGCCCCGGCTTCGTGTGGCAAGACGCCGCTGCGAGCCGAGGGCTTGAGCAAGTCGTACGGCTCGCTCGAGGTGTTCACCGACGTCGATCTGGCCATCGACAAGGGCAGTCGGGTCGTGGTACTCGGGCTCAACGGCGCCGGGAAGACGACGCTGCTGCGCATCCTGGGTGGACTGGAGCCGCCCGACACCGGCGTCATCGCGCCGGGCCACGGTCTGAAGCTCGGGTACTACGCCCAGGAGCACGAGACGCTGGAGCTGGATCGTACTGTCGAGCAAAACATGGCGTCGGCGGCGCCCGATCTCGACGACGCCACCCGCCGCCGCGTGCTCGGCTCGTTTCTCTTCTCCGGTGACGACGCGCACAAGCCGGCGCACGTGCTGTCCGGTGGCGAGAAGACCCGGCTCGCGTTGGCGACCCTGGTCGTATCCAGCGCCAACGTGCTGCTGCTCGACGAGCCGACCAACAACCTCGACCCGGCGTCGCGCGCGGAGGTATTGCGGGCGATCCGCACGTACGAAGGCGCCATCGTGCTGGTCACGCATGACGAGGGCGCGGTCGAGGCGTTGTCGCCGGACCGTGTGCTGATCCTGCCGGATGCCGTCGAGGACCTCTGGAACGACGACTACACGGAGCTGGTCGCGCTCGCCTAGGGTCGAGCCCGCGAGGCGGTGTGAGTTCCGACTTGGGTCGGTGTTCGGCCGATGACACCGACCCTGAGTCGGAACTCAGGCGGACCTGGCGTGCGGACTAGGGTCGACGCCATGTCCTTTCCGAGCGACGAGCAGCTCGCCGAGGCCGGCCTCCGGGTCGACGTCGACGCGTCGGTGCTGACGGTGACATTGAACCGTCCCGACGTACGCAACGCGCAGACTCCCGCGATGTGGCGGGCGCTGGCCGCGATCGGAGACAGCCTCGACGCCGGAGTCCGGGTGGCGATCGTCAAGGGTGCCGGCCCGGCGTTTTCGGCGGGGCTCGACCGGCGGATGATGACACCCGACGGCATCGCGGGAGAGCCGACCTTCCCCGAGATCGCGTCGATGGCCGATGCCGACGCCGACGCGCTGATCGAGCGGTTTCAGGCCGGCTTCGGATGGTGGCGACGACCGGAGATCGTGAGCATCGCCGCGGTACAGGGCGCGGCCGTGGGCGCCGGGTTTCAGCTCGCGCTCGCCTGCGACCTGCGCATCATCGCCGACGACGCCCGATTCTGCATGCGGGAGCCGGCGCTCGGACTCGTCCCCGACCTCGGTGGGACCAAGCCGCTGGTCGAGGTGGTCGGCTACGCTCGCGCGATGGAGCTGTGTGCGACCGCCCGATGGATGGACGCCGACGAGGCCCTCGCGACCGGTCTCGCAGCCGCATGCGTCGCCGGCGACCAACTCGATGCGACGGTCGCCGACCTGGTTGCCGCCCTGACGGCCGCGCCGGCCGGTGCGGTACGCGCGACGAAGGCGCTCCTCGTCGACGCGGCGGACCGCACGTATGAGGAGCAACTCCGCGCCGAACGGGCGGCCCAGATCGTACGTCTGAGGGATCTCGCGACGCTCCTGCCCTGACTCCTTCCACCGTCCGATGGCTCGGTGACCCCTGGAACCGGCATGATGCTGGCGGAGTGTTCTGCCCGTATTGATCCCGCGAGCGAGCCGCTAAACACAGCAGCACAAACAGCTAAACACAGCAGCACATGCGAACGTGACCGACGAGCGCAGCGAGGAGGGCTCGTGAGCAGCCCAGCGCAACGACTACGCGGACTGATGGCACTGATCGCCATCCTGGCCTTGCTCGGCGGGGTGCCCTATGCCCTCTGGACCTGGTGCGGCGGTGCTCCGTGGCCGTCGAGCGCCCCGAACGGCGCCTGGCTGAGCGAGTCGCTCGGCGCCGATCAGATCCTCGGCATCTTGGTCGCGGTGCTGTGGCTCGCGTGGGCGCACTTCGCGATCTGCGTCATCGTCGAGCTCGTCCAGGGGCGGCGCGACGCCCACCGCCTCCCGGGTGGCGCCATCGGCACCCAGTCGCTCGCCCGCCGACTGGTCGCGTCGACCATGCTGCTGATCGGCTCCGCTGCCGTCGCGACGCCGGCCGCCACCGCGGCCACCGGACCCAACGTCGAGCACAGCGCGGTCGCCGGCATGACCGGTTCGGGCGCCGACTCGACGCAGGTGTCCAACCACGCCACCCCGCATGGGCAGACCATCAAGCAGAAGGCGACGAAGCCGACCGAGCTCAAGCCTGGCCTTGCGATCCGCACCCCTCAGGGCGTCAAGTACGAGGTGCAGCCACCGCACAACCGGCAGTACGACTGCCTCTGGGACATCGCCGAGCGCTACCTCAACGACGGCATGCGGTGGAAGGAGATCTACCACCTCAACAAGGACCTCGAGCAGCCCGACGGCAACTCGCTGCAAGACCCCGACCTGATCTACCCGGGCTGGATCCTGCAGTTGCCCGACGACGCCAAGGGCCCCGGCATCATCGAGATCGGCACGGCCGACGACACCAAGCAGATGGAGCACCACACCGACCACAAGGAGACCAACGGCGGCGCCGTGCACGACAACGGCGGTATCGACCCGAGCGACGACGCGAATCAGGACGTCCTGGTCCGTGCCGGCGAGCAGCCCCGGCACGCATCCGGCGGCGAATCCGACGACGACATGAGTACGTGGGAGGCGCCGCTCGGAGTGGGCAGCGGTCTGGTCGCCGCCGGCCTGCTGCTTGCGCTGCGGCGTCGGCAAGGCTGGCAAGGCGGCCCTGGTGGGGGCGGTGGCCTGAAGCCCGGCGACGAGGCCAATCTCCGACTCGCCGCCGATGGTCCGGCGGCACTGCTGGTCGACCGCTCGATGCGCCAGCTCGCACATGCGACCTACCAAGGCGGTCAGTCTGTGCCGCCGATACGAGCCGCCTACCTCAACGAGCAGTCGCTGACCGTGGCGTTCGATGTGCCAGCCATGATGACGATCCCCGACGGATGGCGATCGTCGCCCGACGGCCGGATGTGGATGGTCGACCGAGCGGTCGCCGAGACGTTCGACCCGCCGATCGGCGTGGCGTCTCCGTGCCCGACTCTCACGACCCTCGGGACCTCCCGTGACGGGACACTGGTGATGGTCAACCTTGCCAGTGCGCGCGGCCTGGTTGCCTTGACCGGTGGCTCGCCGGCGCATGAGGCCGCGCTCTCGATCGCGGTCGAGCTGGCCACCGCGCCGTGGACCGACACGCTGTCGGTGACGCTGGTCGGCTTCACGCACAACCTGGCAGAGCTGGCGCCCGGCCGGGTCCGGCAGGTCAACGCGATCGAAGCCGTGCTGTCAGTACCGTCGGGAGTCGTGCTGCTCGCGCGGCAGGCGACACCGGAACAGGAGCAGCAGCTCACCGCCGCGATCGCCGAGGGCCGGCTCGCCGCGGTGGTCGCCGTGGGACACGCCGCCAGCGCCACCTGGCGATTCGACCTGACCCCCGAGGCCCGGCTCGTCAACACCGAGCTCGGACTCGACGTCGCGGCGCAGCGGATTCCGACCTCCGCCGTAGCTCGCGTGGTCGAGCTCTTCCGCTGGGCCGACGCCGGACGGCCGGCGGCCCCGGCTCGAGTTTCGCCGCAGCCGGTGCCTGGCTTTGACCCGGCGATGCTCCAGCGTGGGGCGACGGCGCCGGTGTCGGTGCAGCTGCTCGGTCCGGTCGAGGTCGAGGCGACCGGCGAGATCGAGACCGACCGGCGGGCTCTCGCCACCGAGATCGTCGCCTACCTGGCGCTCAATCCTGGCGGCGTCCACCCGACCGTCCTCGCATCGGCCATCTGGCCGCGAGGCGTCAGCGACGAGGTGTTCGAGGCCTCGATCGCCCGCGTGCAGAGCTGGCTCGGCCGACGCGACGACGGTGGAGAGCGCCTCCTTCAGGACGAACAGCAGCGCTGGCGGCTCGATCTCCGCGACGTTCGGGTCGACTGGCACGTGCTTCAGGCGTACGTCGCGCGCGCCGAGCGGTCCGAGGATCCCACCATGGATCTGGCGTCCGCGCTGTCGTGCGTCGAAGGTCCGGCGCTGGATGCTCTTCCGGCGCATCGGTACGCCTGGCTCGCCAACACGACCGCGGTACGCGACATCCAGACGACCGTCGTCGGTGTCGCGTTGCGGGTGTCGAGCGTCGCGGCGGACGCCAACAACGTGGGGCTGGCGCACGAGTCGCTCCGGACCGGGCTCGATATGGTTCCGGGCTGCGAGGAGCTCTGGCGAGCCGAACTGCGGCTTACGCACCGGTTCTCTGATGCCGAGGCCGTGCATCGAGTCGCCGATGAGATGTTTGTCGCGATCGACCGACACGGCTCGCCACGAGGAGCGGAGGCGCAGACGACGGCGCTGGTGGAGGAGCTGCTGCCTGGATACGCCAAGGTTCCGGCCAGGTCGATCGCCTGAGTCTGGGTCTGCGCGAGGTTGGGGTACGTCCGCGCGCGGGCAACCAGCCTCGCTCGTACCTCGCTTCGGCGGCCAGGCCCATCCACGCCCGCGCGCGGGCGTACCCCAACCTCGCTTCTTCCGCTCCCGTCGCTTGCCACGGCGCCCAGCGCGCCGTCTTGCTGGGAAGATCGAAGGCGGTCAGGGCGTTGTTCTGATCGATGAGTGGACATATGGGTGGCTGGATGGCCATGCGGTCGTATTCGTCGGACCGCTCGGTCGCCCGGCAGCGATTGGCACCGGGGACGACCCGGCGCGTGGTCGGCTACGCCCGTCCGTACCGCAGACAGATCGTCGTCTTCCTCGCGATGGTCATCGTGAGCGCGCTGCTGGTTGTGGCGACACCCTTGCTGTTCAAGAAGATCGTCGACGACGGTGTTCTGCAGCACGACACGAGCCTGGTCGTGTGGCTAGCGCTCCTGGTCGGATTGATCGCCGTCTTCGAGGCGGCTCTGACGCTCGCGCAGCGGTGGTGCTCGGCCCGTATCGGTGAGGGTCTGATCTATGACCTACGGGGTGACGTGTTCGCTCACGTCCAACGGCTGCCGCTGGCGTTCTTCACCCGTACGCAGACCGGGGCACTCGTGTCCCGGCTCAACAGCGATGTGGTCGGCGCGCAGCGCGCTTTCACCTCGACGCTGTCCGGTGTCGTCTCCAACATCGTCAGCCTGCTCATGGTCGTCGGCGCGATGATCTTCCTGTCATGGCAGATCACCCTGGTCGCGTTCGTGCTGCTGCCGCTGTTCATCCTGCCGGCGCGCTGGGCCGGAGCGAAGCTCGCGGGTCTGAGCCGAGAGCAGATGCAGCTCAACGCCGAGCTGGGCTCGTCGATGACCGAACGGTTCCACGTCGCCGGCGCCATGCTGGTCAAGCTCTTCGGACTTGCCGACGCCGAGGACCGGGCGTTCGACGAGAAGGCCGCCGGAGTGCGCGACCTCGGCGTCCAGGTCGCGATGACGAGCCGGATCTTCTTCACGGCCTTGACCCTTGTGGCTTCTCTGGCCACGGCGCTGGTGTACGGCATCGGCGGCGTCATGGGCGTCAACGGCTCGCTCTCCGTCGGTACGCTGCTGGCGCTGGCCGCCTTGATCGGCCGGCTGTACGGCCCGCTCACCGGCCTGTCCAACGTTCACGTCGACATCATGACGGCGATGGTCAGCTTCGAGCGCGTCTTCGAGGTGCTCGACCTGCCGAGGACAGTTGCCGATGCGCCCGACGCGAAGCCGCTGCCTGACGACGCACCGGCCAGTGTCGAGTTCGACGGAGTCCGATTCCGCTATCCGGATGCCGACGAGGTGTCGCTGGCCAGCCTCGAGACGGTGAGTCGGCCGAGTCGCGGCAACAACGTCGAGGTCTTGCACGACGTGTCGTTCGAGATCGCTCCGGGAGAGATGGTCGCGTTGGTCGGCCACTCCGGCGCCGGCAAGTCGACGATCACCCATCTCGTGACGCGACTGTACGACGTGACCGGGGGAGCCGTCCGGGTCGGCGGACGGGACGTGCGCGACGTGGCGCAGGAGTCGCTGCGGCGGCACGTCGGCTACGTCACTCAAGACGCGCATATGTTCCACGACACGATCGCGGCCAACTTGCGCTACGCCCGCGCGGACGCGACCGATGACGAGATCGTCGCCGCACTCGAATCGGCGCAGATCCGGGACCTCATCGAGAGCCTGCCCGACGGGCTCGACACGGTCGTCGGTGACCGTGGGTACCGGCTGTCCGGCGGCGAACGGCAACGGCTCGCGATCGCCCGGCTGCTGTTGAAGGCGCCGCAGATCGTCGTGCTCGACGAGGCGACGGCGCATCTCGACTCCGAATCTGAGGCGGCCGTGCAGCGCGCCCTCGACACGGCGCTGGCCGGCCGTACGTCGCTGGTGATCGCCCACCGGCTCTCGACGATCCGGCAGGCCGACCGCATCCTGGTCGTCGATCACGGCCGGATCGTCGAGCAGGGCAGCCACGACCAACTGCTCGCGGCCGGCGGCCTTTACGCGGATCTCTATCGCACCCAGTTCGACTCCGGATCACCGTCACACGACACCGAGGACATCGACGAGATAACCGCCTTCGAGGACATCACGTACCCCCTACGCTGATCCCCATGGATCTCGGACTTCGCGACCGCACGTACATCGTCACCGGAGCCAGCCGTGGATTGGGCGCTGCTTCCGCCGAGGCACTCGTGGCCGAAGGCGCCCGCGTCGTCGTCTCCGGCCGGTCCGCTGACGTACTGGCGAAGCTCGCCGACCGTCTCGGTACCGACCAGGTCGAGCCGGTGGTCGCGGACAACGCCGATCCGGAGGCCGCGCAGCGCCTGGTCGCCGCGGCCCGAGACCGGTGGGGCCACCTCGACGGCGTGCTGGTCAGCGTCGGCGGTCCCGCCGCCGGCCAAACGGCGTCGATCACCGACCAGCAGTGGCGGGACGCTTTCGAGGCGGTGTTCTTGGGCGCCACCCGAATCGCCCGCACGGTCGCGGCGGAGCTGACCGACGGCGGCTCGATCCTGTTCGTCCTGTCGTCGTCGGTGCGCAGCCCGATCGCGGGACTCGCCGTGTCCAACGGTCTGCGGCCCGGGCTCGCGATGGTGGCGAAGACCCTGGCCGACGAGCTCGGGCCCCGTGGCATTCGGGTCAACGGTCTGCTGCCGGGCCGGATCGACACCGAACGAGTCCGCGAGCTCGACGCGCTCGCCGACGACCCGGCAGCGGCTCGTCGTGCCACCGAGCAGTCGATCCCGTTGCGGCGGTACGGACGGCCGGAGGAGTTCGGCCGGGTCGCGGCGTTCCTGCTGTCGCCGGCGGCCTCGTTCGTCTCGGGTTCGTTCGTGCCCGTCGACGGTGGCCTGCTGCGTACCGTCTAGTCGGCAGTCGCGCTGGACTGGGCCGTCAGCGCATAGGCAGCCGACACCAGCCCGATGTGGCTGAAGGCCTGCGGGAAGTTGCCGACCTGGCGGCCGAGGCGAACGTCGTACTCCTCGGCGAGGAGCCCGAGATCGTTGCGCAGGTCGAGCAGCCGCTCGAACAGCTCGCGGGCCTTGCCGGTGCGCCCGATCCGATGGAGTGCGTCCGCGAGCCAGAAGGAGCACGCGATGAAGCTGCCCTCTCCACCGGGTAGGCCGTCCACGTCGTGCGTGCTACCGGGGTCGGCTCCTTGGTAGCGCATCACCAGTCCGTCGTGCGTGAGCTCCCGCTGCACAGCCTCGACGGTGCTGACGATGCGCGGATCGTCGGCGGGGAGAAATCCGAGCCGGGGGAGGAGCAGCAGTGAGGCGTCGAGCCGATCGCTGCCGAACGCCTGTGTAAACGCGCCGCGCTCGTCGTTCCATCCGTCCCGGCAGATGCGATCCCGAATCAGGTCGGCCATGTCTCGCCAGTGCGCCTGGAGCTCGGGCCGCCCCCACTGGGGTGCTGCGCGGGCCAACCGGTCGAACGCGACCCAGCACATCACCTTGGAATGCGTGAATTGCCGCCTCGGCCCGCGTACCTCCCACAGGCTCTCGTCAGGCTGGTCCCAGACCGACTCGAGATGGTCGGCCATCGCGATCTGCAGGCCCACCGATTCGACGTCGCGATGGATGCCGCCGACGCGAGCCTGATGTAGCACGTCGATGACTTCGCCGTATACGTCGAGCTGCGACTGGGTGGCGGCCGCGTTGCCGATCCGCACCGGCGTCGAACCTTCGTAGCCGGCGAGCCAGTCACAGGTGGACTCAAGCAGCCGGGTCTCACCCGCGACGCCGTACATGATCTGCATGTCGCGAGGCGATCCGGCGACCGCACGCAGCAGCCACGATCGCCATTCGGTCGCCTCGTCGGTGTAGCCGGCCGCCAGCATCGCCTCGAGGGCGAGCGACGCGTCTCGCAGCCAGCAGTAGCGGTAGTCCCAGTTGCGCACACCGCCGAGGTCTTCCGGCAATGATGTCGTCGCCGCGGCCACGAAGCCTCCGGTCGGCGCGAACGTCAGCGCCTTCAGGGTCACCACCGAGCGACCAACGGCGTCGGCGTACTTCGGCGGTCGACGACATTGGCGGACCCATGCCGTCCACTCGTCCAGTGTCTCGGCGAGGGCCCGATCGGCGTCGACCGGCTTGGGCGGCGGGTCTTGCGACGGATGCCAGGTCAGTACGAACCGCACCCGGTCACCCTCGGCGACGGTGAAGTCCGCCACGGTCGAGAAGTCCTCGCCGCGGGTCTCGACGTCGGCCGACAGGTACACCGCGTCCGGTCCAGCCAGCCCGACGATCTGGTGATCTTCACTGCGCCGCACCCAGGGGACGCGGCGTCCATAGTCGAAACGCAGCCGCAGCAGCGACCGCATCGACACCCGGCCGCGGACGCCCTCCACGATGCGTACGACATCGGGGGCCCGGTGGCGCTGCGGCATGAAGTCGATGACCCGGACGGTCCCGGCCGTCGAGTCCCAGGTCGATTCGAGCACGAGCGTCTCGCCGACGTAGCGACGCGATGAGGCACGCCCACCGTCGGCCGGGGCGATCGTCCAGTGACCGTCGTCGCCGTCGCCGAGGAGCGCGGCGAAGCACGCACCCGAGTCGAAGCGCGGAAGGCACAGCCAGTCGATGCTGCCGTCACGTCCGACCAGCGCTGCGGTCTGCAGGTCGCCGATCATCCCGTAGTCCTCGATCCGACTGGCCAACGTCGCCTCCTCATTCACCAGGTGCGCCGGACGAGACCGGCGGCTGCCTGACCTCCGCGCTCTCTCGCTTCGGTCGCGGGTGCGCCTCGGCCCAGGCGAAGTAGATGTACCCCCCGACCGCCAGCGCCGCGAAGAACCACCATTGCAGCCCGTAGAAGAAGTGCGGCCCCTGGCCGAGATCCGGCTCCTCCGGCGCCGCCAAACCGGAGTCGGCCGGCGGCTGCTGGTCGACGAGGGCGATCCAGCCGGGTAGCAGATCGTACGACAGCGACGTCTCGATGCCGTCGCTCGCGACCGCGCGTACGGTGCCGTCGTCCGGCGTGATCGCCCAGTCGTCGACGTCGCTGTCGACCCGCAGCCACCCGGTGACCGAGACGTCGCCGACAGGCGGATCGGGGGGATCAGGGAGATCCGATGGATCGTCGGTCGCGAGCCAGCCGCGGTCGATCAGAACGGCGTTCCCGGTCGAGGTCAGCAGCGGCGTCAGGATGTCGACGCCGGGCCCGATGTCGCGAGTCTGGTCGGTCAGGAGCACCTGGTTGTCGGCGTCGTAGCGGCCGGTCACCGTGACGCGTCGCCACTCGTCGTCGGGATCGACCGAATCGCCCGAGACGACCGCGTCCACCGGTGCCGGCGCGACCGCCAGGTTGTCCTCAATCCGATGGTTGTCGGCCTGACGCTCGTCCAGCCGGTCGAACTGCCACATGCCCAACCGGATGCAAACGCCGGCCACGACGACGACGAGCGCCGCGAAGCCGAGCCACCGGCGGCTGAGCAAGAAGCGATACACGTCTTTGACGGTAGCGGCCGACCCACGGACGTGCGCCGCGCGGCCTGATCAGGCGTCGCCGGCCGGAACCCGTTCGCGCAGAAATCCCCGTACGTCGAGGAACCGAGCGAGGTAGTCCTCATGATCTGGACAGGCAAGCCAGGTCTTGCGCCGGTCGGGCGTGTGCAGCTTCGGATTGTTCCATCGCAGGGCTACGGTCGCTGGCGCGCGGCAGTCTTTCGCGGAGCAGACGAGCTCGGAGCCGGTCGGCGCATCGTTGGCGGCCATCAGACGTCACGCCCTTGGGTGAGCGACGACCCCGGAACATAGGTGGTGCCGGACAGCCACGGGGGGAGCCGTCCGGCACCGAACGCTCCGACGGGGGAGGCGGAGCGTGGGAACCATGATGGCACGAGTCCGCTTCACCGACTAGACCCTCCGTAAACGTTGTCATCGATGCGAGATACGCGCAGGTCAAGCCGGTTCGGAATGATCCACATTCTGGGACGGAGACGACCCCAGTGCGCCACGGGCCTCCGGCGAGAACGACTCGGCACGCTCCGGCGGCTTGCGACTGACCGCGTTGGCCATGACGACGGCGATGTAGGGCAGAAAGAGCGCCGCGACGACCAGAACCCAGCGGAGCCAACCGTCGGCGATGACCGCCCCGACGAAGCACAGCGTGCGGACCAACATCGACAGCAGATAGCGGATCTGGCGGTGTCGGAGGTCGTCACTGTGCGACGTGCGCGCGTCGGTGATGCGCACGGACGGCGACTCGCGACGTTCCATGCTTCTACCGTACGCCTGATGTCAGGATGAGACGCCGACGGACGAGAGGAACTCCCATGTCGAATCGCACGTATAGCGTCACCGAGATCGTCGGAACCTCGCCGGAGGGTGTCGACCACGCGATCACCAACGCCATCAATCGCGCCGCACAGACGTTGCGCCACCTCGACTGGTTCGAGGTCACGCAGGTACGCGGGCACATCGTCGACGACGCGGTCTCGCACTACCAGGTCACCATGAAGATCGGATTCCGGCTCGAGGACAACGAGTAGCCGACAGCGCCCGACCCCCGACAGGGGCCTACCGCGTTCGGGGTACGGTGCGGTAGCCGATAGCGTCGCGGAGTGTCGAGACAGCCACCTCGGTGGCGAAACCGGAGGGAGTCGGTGTGGGCAGGTCGGTACTCGTGACTGGGGGCAATCGAGGTATCGGGCTCGCCATCGCCAGGACCTTTGCCGCCGACGGTGACCAGGTCGCCATCACCCATCGAAGCGGCGAGCCGCCCGCGGGTCTCTACGGCGTCCGCTGCGACGTCACCGACACCGAGCAGGTCGAGACCGCACTCGACACGGTCGCCGGTCACCAGGGTCCGGTCGAAGTGCTCGTGGCGAACGCCGGCATCACCCGCGACACGCTCCTGCTGCGAATGAGTGACGACGACTGGTCCGACGTCATCGACACCAACCTCGCCGGCGCCTTTCGAGTCGCCCGCAAAGCCGCCCGCGGCATGCTCCGGCTCCGGCGCGGTCGGCTCATCTTCATCTCGTCGGTCGTCGGTCTGCTCGGCAGTGCCGGCCAGGTCAACTACGCCGCCAGCAAGGCCGGTCTGGTCGGCATGGCCCGGTCGTTGGCCCGCGAGCTCGGCAGCCGAGGCATCACCGCCAACGTCGTTGCGCCGGGCTTCATCGACACCGAGCTGACGTCGGTGCTGCCGGACGAAAAGCGGGCCGAGTACATCGAGCGGATCCCGCTGGGTCGCTATGCGACCGTCGACGAGGTCGCGGGGGTCGTACGCTTCCTGGCTTCGGAGGAGGCCGGGTACATCAGCGGAGCCGTCGTCCCGGTCGACGGCGGCCTCGGAATGGGCCACTGACAAGGGGCGCCGGAGCGTCCAGGAAGGACTGTCGTGGGAATCCTCGAAGGCAAGCGGATCTTGGTCGCCGGTGTGACGGTGGACAGCTCGATCGGCTTCGCGGTCGCACGGGTCGCGCAGGAGGAGGGCGCCGAGGTCGTGGTGTCCAACTTCGGCCGCGCTCTGTCGATCACCAAGCGCATCGTGTCCCGGCTACCGAAGCCAGCACCCGTGCTCGAACTCGACGTGACCGACGAGGAGCACCTCGCGACCCTGACCGAGCGCTTGTCGGAGCACGTCGACGGGCTCGACGGACTCGTCCATTCGATCGCGTACGGCAACCCCGACACGATCCTCGGCGGCAAGTTCCTCGACGCCCCCTGGGACGACGTCAGCCAAGCGGTTCACGTGTCGGCGTACTCGCTGAAGTCGCTGACCACCGCCGCGCTGCCGATGCTGACACCGGGCGCGTCGGTCGTCGGCATGACCTTCGACGCCACGGTCGCGTGGCCAGCGTATGACTGGATGGGGGTCGCGAAGGCCGGACTGGAGTCGTGCGCCCGCTACCTCGCGCGCGATCTCGGGCCCCGCCAGATCCGGGTCAACCTCGTGTCGGCCGGGCCGCTCAAGACGCTCGCCGCCAAGGCCATCGCCGGGTATGAAGACATCGGGGCGACCTGGCACGACCGAGCCCCGCTCGGCTGGGATCAGCAGGATCAGACCCCAACAGCGCGCTCGGTCGTCGGGCTGCTCAGCGATTTCTTTCCCTCGACGACGGGCGAAATTGTCCACGTGGATGGTGGCTTTCACGCCATGGGCACCTAGACTCAGCCTCAATGTCGTCCCTGAACGCTGCCGGGTCGGGACCATTTGTCGTTGCGCACCGAGCTGGCAACGACCTGAGGTCACTGCGCCGGGCTGAGACCGCGCAGGTGGCCGTTGTCGAGGCTGACCTGCATCTTTACGCCAATCGCGTCGAGGTCCGCCACCTCAAGACGATGGGACCGGTCCCCCTGCTCTGGGACCGCTGGAAGCTCGCGCCGGCCTGGACGCCCCGACTCCAGCTCGATCGGCTGCTCGAGACCACCTCGGAGTCGACCACGCTGATGCTAGATCTCAAGGGGCGAGATGTCCGACTCGCCGCTCGAGTCGCCGATGCACTCGACCGACACCGGCGCGACAACACTGTCTGCTGCTCGCGAAATTGGGCACTGCTTGCAGAGATGCACAACATCGATCGCCAACGGCTCGTTCACTCGGTCGGCAGCGCTCGTCAGCTCGCCGCGCTACGCAAGTTCGCAGCGAAGCATCCGGTCTCGGGGATATCGATCCACAAGCGACTTCTCGACCCTCGTCGGGTCGAGGAGCTCCATCGGCGCGTCAACGTCGTCATGACGTGGCCGGTGATCGATCCCGTCGAGGCCTGCCGCCTCGCCGGTTGGGGCGTCGACGGGTTGATCACCCAGCAGTACGAAGCCGTCGCCTCACACCTGCGAACGGGGTCGACCGAGGAGGCGCGCTGAATGGATGTCGCCGGCGATCTCACTGATCAGGTACAGGCCCTGGCGGACAAGTTCGCCACCGTCGATCCACGGCTGCTGGCGCTGGCCGCGCTGCTGCACGTGTCCAACCACGTCTTGCGCTCGGTGGCGTGGCGCAACGTCCTCGTCGCCGCCTATCCGGATCATCGGGTGCCGCTGACCGGGGTGACCGCGGCGTACGCCTCTGGAGTCGCGCTCAACGCCCTGGTGCCGGCGCGGGGTGGCGATGCGGCCAAGATCGCCCTCGCCCGGGCCGAGATCCGCGGCTCGACTCTGACCACGATCGGCGCCACGATCACGGTGCTGCTGCCGTTCGACCTGCTCGCGGCCGCCGCGACCCTGCTCCTGGTAGGCGTGACCGGACAGGCACCGCTGTCCTTCAACCTCGAGCAGGCGGCCGCGAGCACCTGGCTCGGAGGCCACCTTCTGGTATCGGTTGGTCTCGCGGTCGCCGGTGCGGCCGGCGTCGTCCTCGCGATTCGGTATCTGCGCCCCCGGGTACGAGAGGTCTGGGGGCGGATCCGGCAGGGCGGTGCGATCTTCCGTACCCCGCGGCGCTATTTCCTTGGTGTGGCGACGCCTCAAGGGGTGGCATGGGCCTGCCGGATCGGTGTCGTCATGTGCCTGCTGGCGGCGTTCGGACTGCCCGCCTCGCCGGCGATCGCCGCGCTCGTCATGGTCGTGGCTGGCATGTCGACGTTCGTGCCGCTGACCCCCGGAGGCGCTGGCACCCAGCAGGTGCTGCTCGCCTATGCCCTCAGTGAGGCGGCTTCCAGCGCGGCCGTCGTCTCGTTCTCGATCGGCATGCAGGCCGGCGTCACCGCGGTCAACGCCATGCTCGGTGTCGGCGCCGCGATGATCGCCTGCCGGTCCATTCGGGCGGTCAGCGTGATCCGGCACCGGCTCAGCATCGCGGACACCTAGGCACATATTCGTTAGGGCTCGACGTCGCCGATCAGATAGTGCGCGCCGGGACCGACGGCGGCAAGCTCGTCGTCGGGATTCGACAGGGCGCAACGCCGTAGCGACAGGCAGCCGCACCCGATGCAACTCGTCAGCTTGTCGCGCAGCCGCTCCAGCTCGGCGATCCGCTCGTCGAGCCGGTGCCGCCACAGGTGAGACAGCCTCTCCCAGTCGGCCTTGTTGGGCGTGCGGTTGCTCGGCAGGCCGTCCAGCGCGGCCCGGATCTCGTCCAGTGTCAGGCCGACCCGTTGGGCGGTTCGGATAAACGCGATTCGCCGGAGCATGCTGCGCTCGAACCGGCGTTGATTACCGGTGTTGCGAGTCGACCAGATCAGGCCCTGCGCCTCGTAGAAACGCAGTGCCGACGGCGCGACACCGGAGCGCTCGGCGATGGCGCCGATCGGGAGCAGATCGGTTGTCTTGGCCACGTCGGCGCCTCCCGCCTCGGACTGTCTTGGATTCCTCTTGACTTCAAGTCAACTTTAGGTTGCAGCCTGGCGTTATGCCAACGTCGACCATCAGCCGGCTGCCCGGCCTCGGGTACAGCGACCTCCCGAACCTGATCGGGCGCATGTCAGGCGACGAGAAGCACCAGCCGAGCGCCCACTCCACGCTCGACGTCCTCTGGGTTCTCTACGACCAGGTCTTGAACGTGTCGCCCGACCGAGTCGACGACCCGGCGCGAGATCGGTTCGTCCTGTCCAAGGGCCACGGACCGATGGCCTACTTCGCTGTCCTCGCCGCCAAGGGATTCATCCCCGTCGACGTACTCGACACCTTCACCGACGTCGCCTCGCCGTGACCGACGCGCTGCGCGACGTGCCGCATCGGTTGCTGGCCCTCGGTGTGCAAGATGCCGAGCTCCATCGGTACGGCACCGCAGTCGATCACGATCGGGCCCACGGACTCGACCCGGCTGGGCTGCGGCGCGACATCGTACGGTTCCTCGATCGAGCGTCATGACATGCTGGCGGCGTGACCACATCGACGCCGTCGACGTCGTCGACCAAGACGCTGATCGTGATCCGACATGGCAAGGCCGAGCGATCAGCCGCGACCGATCACGCTCGGCGGCTCGCCCCACGCGGACGCCGCGACGCCGCAGCGGCAGGGGAGTGGCTCGCCGCACGCGACTTACCCCCGGTCGTCGGGCTCGTGTCGACGGCCGTCCGGGCCCGCGAGACCTGGGACTCGGTTTCCGCCGCCCTTGGGTCGGAAACCCGGGCGCTCGACGAGCTCTACGGCGCCGACCCAGATGACGTCCTCGAGATCCTCCGGCAGCTCGACGAAACCGACACACACGTCGCCGTCGTCGGACACAATCCGACTCTCGAGCGCGTCGTCTTCGACCTCTCCGACGGCACGACGGCCGCGCACGACGCCATGACGGACCGCGGCTTCCCCACCTCCGCCATCGCCGTCCTCACCCATGAGGGGCCCTGGGTCGACCTCACTACGGGCAGTTGCTCGATGACCCAGTTCCACGTCGCCCGCGGTTAGTCGAGGCGTTCGAGGCTCAGCCTTCCCGGTTGGCGGGGCGGTAGGTGAGCAGTTGGACGTCCGGACCGGCCTTGACGCTGCTCACCAGTGTCAGGTCGCCGGGGGTGGTGCCTTCCTTGAAGAGCTTCTTGCCCTGGCCCAAGACGGCCGGATAGAGCGTCAATCGGTACTCGTCAACGAGGTCATGCTCGCGCAGACCGTCGACGAGGGTCGCGCTGCCGGCGACGAGGATGTCGCCATCGTATTGGGACTTCAGGCCCGACACGATGTCGGGAAGACTTCCCGTCGCGACGGTGGAGTTCTTCCAGCTCGGCTCGGTCAGCGTGCTCGAGACCACGACCTTGGGCATGCCGTTCATTTTGGCGCCGAACTCTCCGGTCGCCTCCTCCATGGCCGGCCAGTTCGCTGCGAACTCCTCGTACGTGGTCCTGCCGAGAAGCTGCACGTCCGCGGCCATCAGTTCCTCGTACTTGAGCCTCTGACCCTCATCGGCGCTGAATCGGAACGTCCAGCCGCCAAACGGTGTCCCCTCCGCTCCTCCCGGGTCCTCCATCACTCCGTCCAGCGAGACGAACTCGCTCACCACGACCTTGCCCATGCCGCGCTCCTCACCTATCGACTGTCGTTGCCAGGTCACGTTATGGCGGCGGCAGCGGCTGGGCCGAGATCCACTTCGGATCGAAAATCGAGTACCACTTGGGTGTCAGCTGCTTGGTGTCAGGAGATCCCCGACTCGGGCGACGCCCTCGACGATGGCTCGCTCCGAGAGGTTTCCGAAGCCCAGCACGAGACGGGGTGGGAACTCAGACCTGTCCGAGCGGTTGGCGCTCATCCCGTAGAGGCCGACCCCGCGAGCTCGGGCGGCAGCGACGACGTCCGGCTCGGCGACACCCTCCGGCAGCGCCGCGACCGCGTGGAGTCCGGCGGCCAGACCATGGACGCCGACGTCTGGCGCGTGTTCGTCGAGCGCGGTGATCAGCGCCTCCCGCTTGGCGGCGTACGTCTTCCGCATCCGGCGCAGATGCCGGTCGAAGCGCCCGGACTCGATCAGGCGAGCCAGCGTCAACTGCTCCAATCCCGGCGAGCCTCGGTCAACGGCCGTCTTGAGTCGCGCCATCTCGTCGACCAGCGCCGGCGGGCACAGGATCCAGCCCAGCCGCATGGCAGGTGCGAGCGACTTGCTGACGGTGCCGATGCTGATCACACGCTCGCGTGCCAGGCCTTGCACCACACCGACCGGATCGCGGTCGTAGCGGAACTCAGCGTCGTAGTCGTCCTCGACGATCCAGCCCCCCGTGCTGACTGCCCAGTTCGCCAAGGCCAGCCGACGCTCGGGAGACAGAACCACACCGGTCGGCCACTGATGGGCGGGAGTCAGGACCACCGCCTTCGCGCCCGTTGCAGCAAGAGCATCGACCCGTACGCCCAGCGAATCCACCGGCACCCGCACAATCCCGACCCGGGCGAACTCGGCGGCCATCCGGCTGGTCTCGTCGTAGCCCGGATCTTCGAAGGCGATTCGGTCGATGCCGCGCGCGGCGAGTACCGTCAGCGCGAGGCCGAGCCCTTGGGTGAAACCGGTGCAGATCACGATGTGTTCCGGGTCGGCGGCGGCCCCGCGAACCCGCCCCAGGTAACTCGCCAGGACATCGCGCAGCCGAGGCTCGCCACGCCCGTCGCCGTAGTCGAGTGCGGTGCGCGGGACATCCCGGCACGCCTCTGCGGTGGACTTGACCCAATCGCTGCGCGGGAACGAGTGGAGGTCGGGAACCGCCGGCAAGAAGTCCACCTCTGGACCCGACGGCGAGTTGTCCGACGGGCCGTCGACTGCGGCTCGCGCGGGCGTCTGAACGGTGGGGCTCACTCTCGTGACCGACCCGATACGTGCCTGGAGGTAGCCCTCGGCCTGCAGTTGGTCGAAGCACTGTACGACGAGGCCGCGAGATACACCGAGGAAGCGTGCCAGCTCTCGGGTCGAAGGCAGCCGCTCGCCGGGTCGGAGCCGACCGGATCGGATCGCCTCGCGCAGCTCTCGTTCGAGCTGTGCCCGTAGGGGCTCGGCGCTGCCGCGGTCGAGCCGCACGAGCACCTCAGGGCTCGAACCGGTCCACTCGATCGCCACGAGTTCGGACCTTACAGCTGACCAATGTCGGCAAGAAGTCCGGGACGGCTAGGGCACCGGTGGCGCCGGCGTGGTGACGCCAGCCGCAGCGTCGGCCGCCTCCACCTCTTCTCGGGTGATGCCCAGCAGGTAGATGATCGCGTCCAGGTACGGCATGCTCAGCGCAGTGTCAGCGGCGTCGCGCACCATGGGCTTGGCGTTGAACGCGACCCCGAGGCCGGCGGCGGCGAGCATGTCGAGGTCGTTGGCGCCGTCGCCGATCGCGATGGTGTTGGGCAGCGGGATGCCGGCGTCGGCGGCGAACCGACGCAGGGCGGTCGCCTTGCCGGCACGATCGACGATGTCGCCGACCAACCGACCGGTCAGCTTGCCGTCGACGACCTCGAGCTCATTGGCCGCCGCATAGTGCACTCCGAGCTCGGCCGCGATCTTGTCGATGATCTGGCTGAACCCGCCGCTCACCAAGGCGAATCGGTAGCCGAGTCGTCGCAGCGTACGAATCATCGTGCGCGCGCCCGGCGTATAGGTGAGCGACTCGTACACGGTGTCGAGCGCCGATGCCTCGACGCCTTCGAGCAACGCGACCCGCTCGCGCAGCGCGTCGGCGAACTCGAGCTCGCCCTGCATCGCGGCTGCGGTGACCTCGGCGACCCGTTCGTGGCATCCGGCGTGTTCGGCGAGCATCTCGATGACCTCGCCCTGGACCAGTGTGGAGTCGACGTCCATGACCACGAGGCGCTGCGCGTGCCGATGGATCCCGGCCGGCTGTACGGCGACGTCGACCGCCTGCCGGGCCGCCTCGGTCGCGAGCGTACGTCGCATCGCCGCCGGGTCGGCACCCGAGACGTCGAGGTCGATCGCCGTCACGGGATAGCGCGCCATCCGTACGATGCGGTCGATGTTGGCGCCGGTGTCGGCGATCCGGCCGGCGATCGCGGCGACCTGACGCGGGCGCAGCGGGGCACCCAGCACGGTGACGTGCAGGCGGCCCTCTCGCCGGGGACGGTTGTCACCGTGCCCGCGGGTCACTTCGACGTCCATGCCGAGCTCGCCGGCCGCGTCCTGGACCGCGCGGACGAGCGGCCCGTCGTTGCGCGGCGCCGTGAGCAGGACGCCGAGAACGAGCCGGCCGCGCAAGACGACCTGTTCGATGTCGAGGACGCTGACGCCGGCGCCGTCGCAGGCCTCGAACAGTCGCGAGGTGACCCCCGGCCGGTCCGGACCGGTCAGGGTCACCAGCAAGGTGGAGGGTCCAGGATCCGTCGACGGGTCGCTGGTCATGAGGCTGAGCCTAGAGCCTTTCCTCGGCGGCACCGTCCGGGGATCGGCCCAGGGGACGAGACGAGTCTCGGATGTGCAATACGGTTGGAGGCGGTCTGGTCCCTAGCCCGCTGGGAGAGCATTGAACACGGTTATCGAGCTGGCAGGAGTCTCAGTCGTTCGGGGCGGCTCGACGCTTCTCGACGACATCTCGTGGAAGGTCCGCGAGGGCGAACGCTGGGTCCTTCTAGGCCCGAACGGCGCGGGTAAGACAACCCTCCTGTCGGTCGTGAGCACCAATATGTTCCCCTCGTCCGGATCCGTTGCTGTCTTGGGCGAGACGATCGGGACCGTGGACGTGTTCGAGTTGCGCCCCCGGATCGGACTCACCAGTGCGGCCCTGGCCGACCGAATCCCTCGGGACGAGAAGGTCGTCGACTTGGTCATGTCGGCGTCGTACGCGGTCGTCGGCCGCTGGCGCGAGGCGTACGACGACGTCGATCACAAGCGCGCCGAACAGCTGATGGGCGAGGTCGGAATCGGACGTCTCGGCGAGCGCCGATTCGGCACGCTCAGCGAGGGCGAGCGCAAACGGGTCCAGATCGCCCGAGCCCTGATGGCCGACCCGGAGCTTCTCCTGTTGGACGAGCCGGCCGCCGGCCTCGATCTCGGTGGACGCGAGGACCTGGTCAGCACGATGCGGGCCGTCGCTCTCGACCCGACCGCGCCGACCGCCGTCATGGTCAGCCATCACGTCGAGGAGATACCGCCCGGGTTTACCCATGTGATGATGATGCGGCGCGGCCGGATCGTGGCGAATGGGCCGTTGCCCGACACGCTGACGACGGCGACGCTCTCGAAGACCTTCGGCATGCCGTTGGAGCTGCACGAAGTCGACGGCCGTTGGTATGCGTGGCGTCGGTCGGCGGCGCACCGACGGCACTGACGAGGTGCGCCGCATCGACCCCTCGTCGCTGCATCGACCTCGGCGTACATCCCAACACCAGTCCGCATCAATCGACCGTTCTCGCACTACGCTTGGACCATGTGGGATTGGCTGAGCGAGCACATCTGGGTGGGATGGGCCAGCCTGGGTCTGCTGCTCGCCGTGGCCGAGTTGCTCAGCCTCGATCTTACGCTGCTCATGCTTGCGGCTGGAGCGTTCGCGGGCGCGCTGGCAGCGGGCCTCGGTGCTCCATTCATCGTCGACCTGCTGATCGCCATCGTGACCGCAACGGCGATGCTGGTGCTGGTGCGGCCGAGCATTGTGCGGCGGATGCGAAGCGGACCGGAGCTGACCACGGGCCCCGCGGCCCTCGTCGGGTCGAGTGCAGTAGTGCTGGCGACGGTCACCGAGACCGAAGGGGAGATCAAGCTGGCCGGTGAGGTGTGGACGGCTCGCTGCTTCGAGCCGAACACCCGGATCGAGCCGGGCACGAAGGTGGCAGTATTCGCCATCGACGGCGCGACCGCGGTCGTTTACCCGAACCACTGACCCCGTGCACGGAGTCATATGCGACAAAGCCCGACTCGACGCAACACATTGGACGGAAGGAAGCAGGCATGGAGATCGGCCTGACGATCGTGTTTCTGTTGCTGGCGTTGCTGGTGGTAGTCACGTTGGCGAAGACGATCCAGATCGTTCCCCAGGCGCGCGCCGGGATCGTCGAGCGGTTCGGCAAATACCGCACGTCGCTGTCCGCCGGACTCAACGTGATCACGCCGTGGGTCGACAAGGTGCGTTACATCATCGACCTGCGCGAGCAGGTGGTGTCCTTCCCGCCGCAGCCGGTGATTACCGAGGACAACCTGGTCGTATCCATCGATACGGTCATCTACTTCCAGGTGACCAACCCGGTGTCGGCGACGTACGAGATCGCCAACTACATCCAAGCCGTCGAGCAACTCACGACGACCACGCTGCGAAACATCATCGGTGGCATGGACCTCGAGCAGACCCTAACCAGCCGCGAGGAGATCAACCGCGCGCTGCGTGGCGTGCTCGACGAGGCGACCGGCAAGTGGGGGATTCGAGTCAATCGGGTCGAGCTCAAGGGCATCGACCCGCCACCGTCGATCAAGGACTCGATGGAGAAGCAGATGCGGGCCGACCGAGACAAGCGGGCCGCGATCCTCACCGCCGAGGGCATGCGCCAGTCGGCGATCCTGACGGCCGAAGGCGAGAAGCAGTCGGCGATCCTCACCGCCGAGGGCGATCGCGAGTCGGCGATTCTGCGGGCGCAGGCCGATCGCGAGTCGGCGATTCTGCGGGCCCAGGGTGAGGCGCAGGCGATCGGTACGGTCTTCCAGTCCATCCACGACGGCGCTCCGGACCAAAGGCTGCTGGCCTACCAGTACCTCCAGATGTTGCCGAAGATCGCCGAGGGCGACGCCAACAAGATGTGGATCATCCCGAGCGAGATCGGCGATGCCATCAAGGGACTCGGCAATGCCATCGGCAAGATCCCTGGGATTCCCGTCGACAGCGGCGGTCCGCGCAAGCGTGTCGACCTCGAGACGACGCCGACGGCGGCACGGACCGACGAGGAGCTGTCCGCGGCGCATGATGCAGCCGCCGAGGCGATCGCGTCGGCACAGGATGCGGCTGCCCCGTCGTCGCGTTCGGGCACGGTCCCGACGTGGCGGCCCGGCGAGTCGCTGACCTCGTCGACATCGAGTGACAAGGCCGACGTCGAGACGTCGCCGAAGGTCGGCGAGACCGAGACGCCGGAGGCCGGCGACGCTGAGCCGCCCGAGGCCGAAGCCGGCTCGTCGTCGGATACCGAGGCCGGCGACGCTGGGCCGCCCGAAGGCGACCCCGGCTCGTCGTCGGACACGGAGGTGGCCGACGCTGAGCCGTCCGAGGGAGAGTCCGGCTCGACATCGAGCTCGGAGTCGGCGACCGGGCTCGAACCGCCGACTCCGGCTCCGCCCACCTCGGGCCCGCCGCCACTCTCGCCGCCGCGATCCAAGCGTCCGTGGTCGAAGCCGCCGACCGCCGCCGACTACGCGCCGCCTGAGGACGATGACGACGGCACCTGACGCACGCGAGGTGGGAGCGTCGCCTAGCGGCCGAGGCCGTCGATCACCTCGGCACCGGGCAGCTTCACGAGCTCGGCGCCCGGCACCGCGATCTTAGACCGCCGGAGTCCGCTGCCGATCACAACGGTCTCGGAGCCGGCGACGACCGCATCGATGAGCAGCAGCCAGTCCGACGGCAGACCGACCGGCGTGATCCCGCCGAACTCCATGCCGGTCGCTTCGGTCGCGAAGTCGGTCGCCGCAAACGACGCCTTGCGCGCGTCGAGCCGACGCCGGACGAGTCCGTTGACGTCGGCTCGAGTCGTGGCGAGCACAACGCACGCGGCATGCCGTTCGACACCGGCCCGTTTGCCGGTGACGACGACGCAGTTGGCGGAGATGTCCAGCGGCACGTCGTACGCCTCACACAGCGCCGCCGTGTCGGCCAGGTCGGGATCGATCGGCGCCACCTGGGCGTTCGGGAGCTGACCGATCGCGTTGGCCACCGGTGGCGCCAGGAGGTCGAGCCGCTCTCCGGCCGCCGTGAGGTCGAGGGTGCCGATGCTCATGGCGTCTCCGGAACGACGGCCTGAAGCCACCGGCCGGTAAGGGTGAACGCCTCGTCGCGAACGGCCTTGTCCGAGAGGAATACGTCGTGGCGCGCGCCTTCGAGTCGCCCGATCGTCACGAGCCGTCCGAGCCGATGCGACCATCGTGCGATCTGCTCGACATCGAGGACCACGTCGCTGGTGGGCACCTCGTCGGTCCACGTTTCGGTAAAGGCCGTCCGCGCCGAGGCGAGGACGAGCACCGGCGCACCGATGTCGAGGCCACGGTGCAGGCGCCGATGACCCCGCCGGACCGCGCGCAGCCAGCCGGCTCTGACCGGGAAGCTGTCGGCCGGCTTCCAGTCGAGCCGGAAGTCCCACTCGCCTCGGCGGTCGCGGTGCAGGCTCTCGACGTAGACGCCGGACACGCTGCGGGGGATGACCTGGTACGGCCGGCGAGCGCCGATCTCGTCGATAGCACGGGTGCCCACCGTACGCAGCAGGATGCTGCCTTGCAGATCGAGCCACGGGCTGTTGAACACGAATGCCTCCGGCACAGGCAGGCCACACTCATGCCGGTCGTGCGACCATAACGCCGCGATCAGGCCGCCGGTCGAGTGCGCGACGACCACCACCTGATCATGGCCGTCGCGCTCGGTGACGATCCGATGGGACTCGTCGAGCTCGGCGTAGTACTCGCGGAGATCCCGGCAGAAGTTCGGTGTCTGGTGGGGGAGCAATGATCGACCGTACTTCCGCAGGTCGAGTGCATAGAAGTCGTAGCCGAGCTCG